>JAJOKO010000081.1 GCA_021129825.1 Desulfotomaculum sp.
TATGTTTGTGGTAAAAACCCCCCTCCCCTTAATCCCCTCCCACGAGGGGAGGGGAGACTAAATCTCCTCCCCCTTGATGGGGGAGGGTAGGGTGGGGGTGTGTTTTAAGATTAATTGGATTAATATGTAAATTTTAAATGTGCTACATGGTACCCTTTTCGAACACGCTCTAAATATTTAATTTTATTTTAAAATAACAAATTTTACTCAATTTCTTGAATTATACCAATAATAACGGTATAATCAAATGGTAGTTACATTCTTACAGTTATTATTAATTCTTTTCAAAATTTAAATACTGGAGAGATAAAATAATGTTTCGTAAAATCGGATTAATAAGTCGTGCCTATCCTCACATGAACCGTTACCGGGAAATAATCTCGGTACTGATTAAATATGGTTTTGGAGAAATAGTCACTAAAAGTCATTTAGATAAATATATTCACCGGTATAAAAGAAAATTTTCTAAACAAAAAGACATTGATCTTGTTTCTCTGTCCCGCTGGGAACGTATTCGCCTGATCTTGGAAGAATTAGGACCAACTTTTATCAAATTAGGTCAAATAATGAGTAACCGGCCGGATTTATTACCGCAAAAACTGCTTGATGAATTAGAAAAACTCCAAGACACGGTGCGGTCCTTTTCAGAAGAAGATGCTCAGAAATTAATTGAAAAAGAACTCGGTCAGCCTATTGCTACCCTTTTTAAAAAATTCACAAATACCCCGCTGGCCTCTGCTTCAATAGCGCAGGTACATCGAGCAGTACTAACCACCGGGGAAAAAGTAGTGATCAAAGTACAACGACCAACTATAGAACAAACTATTGCAGTAGATTTAGAAATAATGCTCTATATTGCCGGCTTGATTAAAAAACATATCCCGGAAACAAGTATATTTAATTTAGAGGGGATCGTTAAAGAATTTGAGCGAACTATCAAAAAGGAAATAGACTTCACCATCGAGGCCGTTTATTTAGAACGATTTAGCAGCAACTTACAAAATGATAGCACTGTTTATGTGCCGAAAATTCATAAAAAATATTCTACTAAAAAAATTATTACTATGGAATTTATAGACGGCATCAAAATTTCTGATACTAGTTCTTTGCTAAAATCAGGCGCAAATCCTAAACTGATTGCTGCCAGGGGTGCTCAATTAATTTTAAAACAAACTCTAGAAGATGGCTTTTTTCATGCCGATCCTCATCCCGGAAATCTGTTAGTAATGAATAATAACGTCATTTGTTTTCTTGATTTTGGCATGATGGGTGTTTTATTACCTAAACATCGCAAATATATTGGTGATATGATTATCGGGATTTTAGATAAAGACGCTGCCAAAATAATCAAAGTGCTGATGCAATTATCACCCCATCAGCAAGTGGAAAATATTGAAGAATTAGAATATCTGTTGTTTGAATTAATCGATCAATACGCTCATTTACCACTCAAAAATATTAACATGGGCAAACTTTTAGCTAATATTCTAAAAATAATTATCAATCATAATTTAGAAATGCCGCCGAATATTTACCTGCTATTAAAATCACTGGTCACCATTGAAGGCGTAGCCCGAAAATTAGACCCTGATTTTAACATGTTAGAACACGCCCAACCCTTTGCTCAAAAATTATTATGGCAACGCTTCGGTCCCCAGCGACTGGCAAAAGATATCCATTCACTGGCTACAGATTATAATAATTTATTACATAATCTGCCAGCAGACACCAAAGCAATCATTGAAAAAATTAAACTGGGAGAAATTAATGTTATCCTGGATCAAGCAGAACTAAAACAACTACTAAATAACCTTGATCAAGTTAGCAACCGGATTTCATTTGCCATTGTTTTAGCTTCTTTGATTATCGGATCTTCGTTAATTGTTCTTTCGCAAATACCGCCGCACTGGAATGAAATACCGATTATCGGCATAGTCGGCTTTCTCAGTGCCGGTCTAATGGGTTTTTGGTTGCTTATTTCTATCTTAAAACATGGTAGAATGTAGTGATATTCAATAATTTAAAACATTTTTCAGAACAAGTGTTTTATTTGCCTTGTTTTTATGTTATAATTGTTTTTATAAAACATAGGGAGAGGGTGTTAGTATTTTGAGTACTGTTTTAAATAATCGCGAACAATCCATTCTAGCTGTAATTAAAGAGCATTTACGCCAAAAAGGCTACCCGCCTTCAGTGCGGGAAATTGGTCAAGCTGTCGGGTTAAGTTCCAGCTCTACCGTCCATGGTTATTTAAAAAAACTAGAACAAAAAGGCTATTTGCAGCGTGATCCGACTAAACCCAGAGCTATAACCATTTTAAATAACGCTGACCAGCCCGAGAATAACCACATCACCAGTACAGATGATGAATTGGTGAAAGTACCGGTATTGGGTCAGGTTGCTGCTGGTCTACCGCTGTTAGCAACAGAAAATTATGAAAACACAGTCACTTTGCCCCGTGATTTTATCGGTTTCGGGGAGTTGTTTATGCTTAAAATACGTGGGGACAGTATGATTGAAATCGGCATGATGGAAGATGATTTAGTGTTAGTACGCCGTCAACCCAATGCTGTAAATGGCGAAATAGTTGTCGCCCTCTTAGATGATGAAGCTACTGTAAAACGATTTTTCAAAGAAAAAAAACACATTCGCTTACAGCCGGAAAATAAAAACATGGCTCCTATTTTAGTACAGGATGTAAAAATCCTCGGCAAAGTCACCGGGCTACTGAGACAATTTTAATACCACATTTTAAAAATTATTTAAAAAACTCTGTGCCCTCTGTATTCTCTGTGGTTAAATGTCCTACTAGTGTGTGTTCGAAAAGTATGTTTGTGGTAACCCCCCTCCCCTTAATCCGCGCCCAGAGGGCACCCGACGAGGGGAGGGGAAATCAAGTCTCCTCCCCCTTGATGGGGGAGGGTAGGGTGGGGGTGTGTTTTAAGACTAATTGGATGAATATGTAAATTTAAAACGTGCTAAATGGTACCCTTTTCGAACACGCACTACAAAATTGCCTCTGCCGCCGCCAGAACACCTATTTTTATGTATTCCTTGGATATGCCACCTTGAATATAAGCAACATAAGGTGCTCGCAGCGGACCATCTGCCGACAATTCAATTGAAGCACCTTGCACAAATGTACCTGCTGCCATCACTACCTGATCTTGATAACCGGGCATCCTGTCCGGTTCCGGACGAACATGGGCATCCACCGGAGAGGCGCTTTGTAATCCTCGGCAAAATGCTACTAATTTACCCGCATCTCCTAATACTACTGCCTGAATAATATCGGTACGCTGGTGATCATACCCGGGAGAGACCTCAAATCCTAAGCGTTCCAACAAACGAGCTGTGAATACCGCCCCTTTTAATGATTCGGTGACCACGTGCGGCGCCCAAAAAATACCCTGCATCAAAAGTTGCTGGTGCGTTAATGTAGGCCCTATCTCTGCACCAATACCGGGAGCAGTCCAGCGATTAGCAGCCATTTTCACCAAATCAGCCCGCCCCACTACATACCCACCGGTAGGGGCAATGCCGCCGCCGGGATTTTTAATTAAAGAACCGGCCATTAAATCTGCCCCTACATGACCCGGTTCCTGACATTCCACTAACTCTCCGTAACAGTTATCTACAAACACTACCGTTTCCGGTTGTCTTTCTTTGACAAAATTTATCAACGTTTGCATTTCAGAGATACTCATTGACGGTCGCCAAAAATATCCCCGGGAACGCTGCACCATCACCATTTTAGTTTTAGCATGCAAGGCCTGTTCAATAGCCGGCCAATCCAAACCACCGTCAGGTAATAGTTCCACTTGCCGGTAAGTAATCCCGTAGCTTTTTAAAGAACCGGTATCCTCATTACTGGTACCAATAACTTTTTCTAAAGTATCATAGGGAGCACCTTGCACCGCCAATAATTGATCACCCAGTTGCAATACTCCAAACAAACACAAGGCAATAGCATGTGTGCCGGAAACAATTTGCCCCCGTACCAGTGCTGCTTCGCCGCCAAAAATAGTAGCATATATTTCTTCCAACACTTGCCGCCCGGCATCCCCGTAGCCATAACCGGTACCACCTCTTAAATGATACTCACTCACTTTAGCCTGGTGAAAAGCTTTTAACACTCGCTCGTGATTTTGCAACGCTCGTATTGCTATTTGCCGGTAAACAGGTTCAACTTCTGTATCTACCTCTTTAGCTAACTGCTGTAATTGATGCGATATTTGCAATTTAAAACTCCTTATCCTAGACTTTGAACTTCTTTGTCTTGAAAGCATAGGCGAGGATTAACCCGATGGCGAATGCTATAGCCAGATTTGTGGATAAGGTTATCGCCAACATGGTTAAGACCACAAATAAATCAGTGCGCTCTTTCATGTCTTTGATCATGAGGGCTAACTCACTGCCCGCAAATATAAGCAGTGCGCCAAGCACCGAAAGAGGCAACAGAAAAATTATAGCCAGAGCGTGCTTCCCGAGTAAAAGGGCTAACACCAGAAAGATGGTACCGATGATCACATTCGTGCCGGCCGTTCTCGACCCGAACCGGTAATGTGCCGCCAATCCTCCCGCTCCGTGACACATAGGCATCCCGCCAACAACGAAGGCAGCAATGTTTCCGAATCCCATTGAAATTGAAGTAGATCTATAAGTGACCCTTTTTGCGTTTTCTCCAAAATATTCCTTGGCCAAATTCGTAGAAGCGATAACAGCATTGCCTATAGACAAGGGAATTTGGGGTAACATCAGTGCCACAAAAGCAACCAGTATCATGTCGAGAGAAGGCATCCCAAAAGGCAAGATTTGGGGAAGATGAAAAA
This sequence comes from Desulfotomaculum sp., assembly GCA_021129825.1. GTDB lineage: Bacteria > Bacillota > Desulfotomaculia > Desulfotomaculales > Desulfohalotomaculaceae > JAJOKO01. The sequence continues at coordinate 4,833 of JAJOKO010000081.1, forward strand.
ATTCTATTTTATCCAAACCTTCACGGGTACCCAGAAAAATACCTACTAGTATTCCCCCGGTAATTAGGGCCAATGCCGCCGGTGCTTTTTTGTTATCCATAAGCAGAAAAGCACCGATAACCGCAATAACACCCAAAATTATCCCGATCGGCACGGGGCCGACAGCCTGCAACACCAGGTGTGGTTCAGCCATCGTAGCCTGAAACTTGGTTGTACCAAGGATGAACTTAATGCCCTGAACAGCCAGCAGTACGCCTACCGAAACCTGAATTCCTCTGATTACTACTGTAGGTACATACTTGCCTATAATACGACTCGCCCCGGTAACGCCAAGAAACAACATAAAAATCCCCATGAGCAATGCTGAAGAAGCGACTGTGCCTGCCGAAAAACCCATAGCAATAGCGTAAGCCGCGATCATTTTCATAGGTTGTACTGGAATGGTAACGCCATAATACAAACCGCAAAGCAGGTAAAGGGCACCCACCATAAAGAGAACACCAGTAGGGTCCAACCCGTTTACCACAATCAATCCGATAGTTAGAGGTAATAAAATCCCCAGATCAGCAAGAGAACCACTAAATTCAGACCTGTTAAAGACAAATTTTTTGTAAGGTGCCAGCGCACCTTTTTCAATTTTTTCCATTTGATAAACACCTCTCTCATAAAAATTATCAACCAGCTAACCAACTGCTTGGTTTGTCTTAATACACTGGTAAATTAATGATAATTTATTATGACACATCTGGTATCAATAAGCAATATATTACTTACTTGGGCTTTTCAAATATTTTTGAAAAAATTTATCCTTTTATTATACCAATCACAAACTGATTTTAGTAAAATTTAATTATCACCAAAAAGCTAATAATTTTCACCCAATAACTCAAAATGAGCTATTGGGTGCGCACAGGCCGGACACTCCTGCGGCGCTTCATTGTGTTCGTGAATATAGCCACAATTTCTACACTTCCATTTAACTACCTGATCTCTTTTAAAGACTATCCCTTGTTCTATATTACTAAGTAAGGTTAAGTATCTTTGTTCATGTTGCTTCTCAGCCACTGCAATTTCATTAAATACAGACGCTATATCCGCAAAACCCTCTTGTTCGGCCATACGCGCAAATTCAGGATACATATTCACGTATTCAAAGTTTTCTCCAGCCGCAGCCGCTTTCAAATTATCCGCAGTCGTTCCAATAACACCGGCGGGAAAAGTAGCTTTAACTTCTACTTCGCCACCTTCTAAGAATTTAAAAAAACGTTTAGCGTGTTCTTTTTCGTTGTCAGCAGTTTCTAAAAATATAGCCGCAATTTGTTCATAACCATCTTTTTTGGCTTGGGATGCAAAATAACTATATCTATTCCTAGCTTGTGATTCCCCCGCAAATGCGGTTAGCAAATTCTTTTCAGTCTTTGTTCCTTTTAAACTCTTCATTTTCGGCACCTCCAAATATACCTTTTTTATTATTTTATCTTAATGGATAAGTTGCTCCATTATAGCATATTTAATACTTATATTATAAGTGCATGTTCGAAAAGGGTACTATAGGGTACTATTTAGCACATTTAAAATTTACATATTAATCTAATTAATCTTAAAA
>JAJOKO010000058.1:0-88 GCA_021129825.1 Desulfotomaculum sp.
CTAATTTCTTTTGACCTGTTTTTAATTCAGATACATCTTCTTCTAATTTCTTTTGACCTGTTTTTAATTCAGATACATCTTCTTCTAA
>JAJOKO010000058.1:98-6388 GCA_021129825.1 Desulfotomaculum sp.
CATCTTCTTCTAATTTCTTTTGACCTGTTTTTAATTCAGATACATCTTCTTCTAACTTCTTTTGGCCTGTTTTTAATTCAGATACGTCCGCTTTTAATTCAGATACATCTTCTTCTAATTTCTTTTGACCTGTTTTTAATTCAGATACATCTTCTTCTAATTTCTTTTGACCTGTTTTTAATTCAGATACATCTTCTTCTAATTTCTTTTGTCCTGCTTCTAACTTCTTTTGACCCGCTTTTAATTCAGATACGTCCGCCTTTAATACCGCCACATCTTCCTTTAGGTCATACACCATCGAATTAGTATTGCCCGTAATACGAATTAATTCGCCCAACATGTTTTCAACACTACTCAACCGTTCTTCGTTCAAGATACTCACTCCTTTAGATTGATAGAGATATTCTCTAGATTGCATTTATTCAAAATAACTCTTTCAAATAACTCCGGAAATCTGCAGCCAAATCATCCCGTTCCAAGGCAAATTCCACCGTGGCCTTTAAATAACCCAGTTTATCACCTACATCATAGCGCTTACCTTCAAAATCCAAACCAAATATGGCTTCGCAACCGGCCAGTGCCTTCAAAGCATCAGTGAGTTGAATTTCCCCGCCGGCACCAGGTTTGGTGGTTTCCAAAAAATCAAAAACACGCGGGCTGATTATATACCGCCCCATCACCGCCAAATTTGAAGGCGCATCTTCGGTCGCAGGCTTTTCTACCAAATCGTTCACCCGGTAAATATCATCTGCCACCGCAGTGGCTGCAATTATCCCGTACTTACTGACATCTTCCGGATCTACTTCCTGCACCGCTAAAACACTGTAGCGATATTCATCATATACATCCATCAACTGTTTTAAACAAGGTTTTTCGCTGCGCACTACATCGTCACCCAGCAACACCGCAAAAGGCTCATCGCCGATAAATTTGTGAGCACAATAAATAGCATGCCCCAAACCCAGCGGTTCCTTTTGACGTACATAATGTATATCTGCCATATTGCCAATATCCCGCATCATCTTTAAAAGATCTTCTTTGCCCTTTTCGGCCAGCTGAATCTCTAGCTCAAATGACTTGTCAAAATGATCTTCTATAGCCCTTTTGTTGCGCCCGGTAACAATTAAAATATCTTCAATGCCAGAGGCAACCGCTTCTTCCACTATGTACTGAATAGTCGGCTTATCTACAATAGGTAACATTTCTTTGGGTTGAGCCTTAGTGGCCGGTAAAAAGCGCGTTCCCAAACCAGCAGCCGGGATTATAGCCTTACGAATTCGCTTACTTTCACGCATCACAAATACCCTCCAATAGATTGATGGGGACATTCCCGGCACTCAACTCTGCAATGGTTTTGTCCTACGACACAACCTTGCCTGTGTACAGATGAAACTCTGTCTATGGATATAATTTCCTTAAAGTTGAGTGCCGGGTGTGTTCCCTATTCTCACTTAGTTACCAAAACCCAATCAAAGCTCGTATTTACGTTTGGAATTGGCTACCTCCCGGGCAACGCGGTTTTTTTGCCCGGTAATACCAATTTTGTTAGCCGCAATGATAATTATTAATGATAATACCGCCAGCAGTAAAACAGCCCGGTCGGTAGTAATTATATTCAATAAATAGGCACTAGCACCCATAAAAATACTAATGCCGTAAATGGCCAGCACCGTCTGGCGGTGCGATAACCCAATGGCCATCAACCGGTGATGCACGTGTTCTTTATCCGGCTTAAAAATGGGCCGGTTATTACAACGACGCCGCACAATAGCAAAGAATGTGTCTAGCAACGGAATGCCCAAAATAACAATAGGGATAAACACCGGTATCGCCGCCGCACTCTTAGTTGCACTCATGATAGACAACACCGCCAAGCAATAACCCAAAAACATAGAACCGGTATCCCCTAAAAAAATCTTGGCCGGATAAAAATTATATCTCAAAAAACCCAACACTGCTCCGGCCAAAATCAACGCCAAAACAGCTACTTCAAAAAGACTATTCAACCCCCCGAAAAAAACACCCTGCTGCCAAGCTACAGCCGCAATAGTAAGTGCGGCAATTACCGTCACGCCACCGGCCAAGCCGTCAAGGCCGTCAATCAAGTTTACCGCATTGGTAACGGATACAATCCAAAATACCGTTACCGGTATCGCTAAGACTCCCAAATATACTATCCCGTCAGATAACGGGTTGGTTACAAAACTTACTTGAATGCCAAAAGGTATAACCGCCAACGCAGCCAAAATTTGCCCCGCCAGCTTTACTTTAGCCGGTAAGCCCCTGATGTCATCTACTATTCCCAGTAATACTATCAGCAAGCCGCCTACCAGCAAACCAGCCAGCGCCATATTGTGCGAACACATTAGCAACGCCACTGCGGCAAAGCCGGTATAAACCGCCAATCCGCCCAAACGCGGCATCAAACCTTGGTGTACCTTGCGCTCATCCGGAGCATCCAAAGCATTAATTTTAACTGCCAACTTCCTAACTACAGGAGTTAGCAATAAAGATACTGCTAAAGCCAGCAACATAGCAAAAAGTGCTTGTGTTATCAAGGTAATTCTCCTTTCTGAAAAAAGCGGTCAGCTTTCAGCTACTTAATTAATCGCAAACATCAACTCGGCCTCAGCTACCAGCTGCCCGTCCACTTGCGCTTTGGCTTTGCTTTTGCCAATTTTACCGCGCAATTTGGTCAATTCTACCTCCAGCAGCAGTTGATCGCCCGGTATCACCTGGCGGCGAAACCGCACCCCGTCAATCCCCGCAAACAGCGCTATTTTACCTTTATATTCCGACATACTCAACAACGCCACCGCACCTACCTGAGCCATAGCTTCAATAACCAACACCCCGGGCATTACCGGGTAATCAGGAAAATGCCCCTGAAAAAAAGGCTCATTAGCAGTAACATTTTTAATGCCCACCGCCCGCTTTCCAGCTTCCAACTCTGTAATTTTATCCACCAGCAAAAACGGATAGCGGTGAGGCAGTATTTTTTTGATTTGATTGATATCCAACATTTTTAAAAGCTCCTTTTACTATATATCAGAAAGTATAATTTTTAAAGGAAGAGACTCTACCTTTTTTATGTATTTGTTTTTTAACATTTATCACATGGCAATTATTCAACATCCAGTCCCAAAAAACCTGCTAAATTTAAAAAACAATTCTTAATTCTTAATCCCCAACTCTTCACTAACCATTTTTGCAGTATACAATGCCCGGCTTTTTAGCCCAGCCATTTTTTGCCGTAGCCTGCCGCGCTCGCCAACTAAATCAGCCGTTACGCGCTCCAATTCAGAGCCAATATCCTCATAGCCACCGGTTACACTACTGGCAGCATCCAATCCTAACTGTCGCAAAAAGCGATCTATCTTAGGATCGTAAGAAATTCCCACCACCGGCACCCCGGCCACCGCCGCCATAATTAAAGCATGCAAACGCATACCTACTATTATTTGACAACAACTCAATATGCCGGTAAATTCCGATACGGTATAATTTTGTTCCGGCAGCAAATACTTACTGTTCATCAAACCGGCCACCTGCCGGCAAGCTGTTAAATCCCCGGGAAAGTGTAATGGCAAAAACAACACCTGCCAACCTTTACCAGCATACCGGTCACAACATTTGGCTAATTCAACATATAAAGCCCCGGTATCGCCCCGCCAATCGCGAACAGATACCGCCAAGACGGGCTTAGCCAAATCTACCCCTAACCGGGTTAATATTTCTCTACCCCATACCCGCTCTGCTTCTGCTACCTCCAACCCCAATACCGGGTCGGCAGTAACAGTAACAGGCGGCTTATTAATACCCATAGATAACAAATCGTTTTTAGACTGCTCATCCCGCACGCTAATCAACTGCACCCTGTTAACAACCGCCTTCATTAAAACCCGCCCCGGCCGGCTAGTCACCGGACCAATCCCTTGGGCGTAAAAAAACACCGGCTTACCCAAAGTGCGAGCCAGCCCAACCACACCCAAATAATAAGCCAAACTTTTAAGACCGGTAACATCTTGTAGCAAACTGCCGCCGCCGCTGATTAATAAGTCGCATTCCTTAAGAGCAGCCGCCACTTCCCGGCAACGCCAGCGATTAACCGCCTCTGTTTGGTACAGTGCCACGGTACGAGCCGGATTATTAGAAAGCACCGTAATTTTTATGCCAGGCCGCCGGTCACGTAAAGCCTGGATAATGCTAAATAATATGGCTTCATCACCCATATTGTCAAAACCGTAATAACCCGACAACACCACTTTGGCCATATAAACAACATCCTAACTGTTCAAGATATTTATTAGCCACAAAACAGCACGAAATACATAAAAAAAGCGGTCAGCATTCAGCTAAAAACTAAAAGCATTGAATTGTACTTTTTGCTTGTAATTTTTTTTGTTTTCAGTGGTTTTGCTGATAGCTAATCAGTTTAATCAGCGTCTATTATTCAAGTGCGAAAGTTGAGTATTAAAATCACTAAATTTACAATTTTTTCAGTGGTAGGGAGGCAAGCAAGAACCGTCCCCACTTGTATGTCATTAACGGGGTATGCAGATGTGCAAAAGTATTCACCATAGAAATCTGCCCGATAGTTCCTAACACTACCAGCGGCAAAAACCAATTGTGACGGTAACCAAAATACAGCAGCGCCAGCATAGCCGGGTAGCCCAGCAAAAACTCTTTAGTGCGCGGGCGCACCCCTAACAGGTTGTCCAATAAACTTCTAAATTGCAGCTCCCACTGCGATACCACCATGCCTTCATTGCCAGTACGCATCAAGTAAACTGCCACCACCAGTAACAACGCCCCAATCACCGCCGCATAGCCTAAAGTAAGCGGCTTGTGCCACAAGTTGACAATTTTTTCGCGCCATCCTTGGCCAACTGTACCTTGGTAGGCAAAATAAGCCACCACCAAGCCCAAAGGCAGCAAATGCGCCAGTTTAACACCAGCAAATTGATCTAACTTTAACATAAACCCGGCATCAGCCAGCAAACCAACCATCAGCAACGCCCCAATTAAAGAGCAGGCAGACATAGCCAACAGTCGAGCTATCGCCTTAGGTAATGATGCTTTTTCTTTGCTGACGAAAGTTAATACTGCAAAAGCAGGAAACACCAATACCGCCACCAAAGCCATTAGTTTACGGGCTAAATCCGGCACTAAAAACAACAATGCTGCCCACAACACCACTGCCACAGCACCTAATGGCAAAACCATACGCCTGCTGCCCAGCTTGCTTAAAAGCAACAACCCGCCGCTGATAACCGCCAAGCCAATTAAAAACATCACTATGCGGGATACCGGAAAAACCGGCAACTTGCTGGCTGCTCCCAATTGTAAACCATCTTGATTTAATTCACTTTGCAGCTGACTCAAAAACTCACCGTTAGAAGCCAGCACATCTTGCCCGGCAGTCGCACCAAACGGCCGCACCAGCAGCACCCGGTGGTTTCTTTCAGTTGCCGCCAGCACATAGCGGTCTAACGCTTGGGCAGGATTGTAACGGCTCATCTCATTCGGCGCAATGGTGTGCAACCTGATTATATTTTTGTCCAATAACAACGCTAAATTATTCAATCCCTGCTGGGGAAAAACTCCACCGCCACCACTGCCGGGTTCGCTATATCTCTAATATTAGCGGCCAGCTCCGGCAGCAATTTCTCATCAACACCAGGAATAGCGTGATCGTTAAATAAAACACCGGATAAATCCGTAATATCTGCCAGCGGCTCAAAAACCGCCTGCAAACCCTGCGGTGTTACCTGTGGCCAACTGCGAATTTGCACCATAGTGCTTAAACCCGCCTGCTCCACCAGCTGCAGCTTTTGCTCCGAAAATCCCAAACCCACTTTCTTTAGAACAGATTGCGGCCAAGGTGTTTCGATTATATACATACCCGCAGCCTGGTCATATAACTGCAAATTTTTGGTCTTAACCGCCAGCTGCCCGGCCACCCGGTTAAAAGACTGCTTATCTTGAAATAACAAATATTTAGAACCCAACCGTACCGGCTCGCTTGTCCCGGCATCATGTTCTTTAGCAAGCTGCTGCCACCAACCCGGTACCCCGGCAGACAAACTCGCCATGCCCTGCAACTGCCCGCCGGTAAACACCGCCACCTGCTCGTATCTCTCAATATCTTCTACCGTCATCTCTTTAAACAATACCGTTGTTAAGCCATGTTCTTTTAAGCTTTTTAGCGTTTCCTGCTCCGACTTGCCGGATAAAGCACTTATATTCATTATGTCTTTATAATCCATCATAATTTCAACTTGCTTAAA
>JAJOKO010000105.1 GCA_021129825.1 Desulfotomaculum sp.
ACACATTAACCCAATTAATCTTAAAACACACCCCCACCCTACCCTCCCCCATCAAGGGGGAGGAGATTTAGTCTCCCCTCCCCTCGTGGGAGGGGATTAAGGGGAGGGGGGTTACCACAAACATACTTTTCGAACACGCACTAAAAATATATTTTTTTAACTTCTTAACCTTTTAAATTCTAACAAGTGTGGGGTTTCTTATGTATATTTTAGCAATACTTACTTTTATATTTGGACTGATTATTGGTAGTTTTTTAAACGTGTGTATCTATCGTTTACCGGCAGGGATTTCTATTATTAACCCGCCATCTCGCTGCTCCCAGTGTAAACAATCTTTAGGTATCATAGATCTTGTACCGGTATTCAGTTATTTATTTTTACGCGGTCAGTGTCGCCACTGTCAAGCGGAATTTTCTCCTCGTTACCCGTTGGTGGAATTATTTTGTGGATTAGGTTTTATGTTATTATTTTTGCATTTTGGTCTAACGGTAGAATATTTAACCGCTGTTTTTCTATTTAGTGGTTTAGTAGTATGCTCGTTGATTGACTTAGATCATCAAATCATTCCCGATCAAGTACTAATTGTTCTAACGATAGGCGGTATCCCACTGCTATTATTGCAGTCAACCAGCGTCTTTTTAGATGGTCTTTTGGGAGCGGTTGTTGGTGGTGGTTTATTGTTACTAGTAGCGGTACTCTCTAAAGGCGGCATGGGTGGTGGAGATGTTAAACTGGCGGCAGTATTAGGATTATATCTAGGTTGGTCCGGTATTTTGCTGGTTTTCTTTATCGCTTTTTTAGCTGGTTCAGTGGTAGGTTTAACTTGGGCCTGGCTCAAAAAAAAGACCTTGAAAACTGCTTTACCTTTTGGTCCTTTTTTAAGCACAGCGACTTTGATAGTATTAATATGGGGTGAAAGTATTATTAACTGGTATCTGAGTTTGTTCTAGAGGATAGGGGTTTTTTTATGGTGCAAACAAGCAGATTTATTAAAAAAAGATTGGGTGATATAGTAGAGGGAACTTCCCGAACTTTAGATGTTGCTGTCGAAGTAAAAGATCAATCTTTAGCGGTGAAACTGGTGAATTCAATTATTAAGCAAGCTATGAGTGAAAAAGCGAGCGATATTCATATTGAGCCTACTGCCGAAGATATCCGGGTACGTTACCGTTTAGACGGGATACTACATGAAGGAATGAGTTTGCCGCTCAGTAGTAAATCTGCTTTAATCACCAGATTAAAAATACTAGCCCAAATGGATATTGCCGAAAGAAGATTGCCGCAAGACGGTCGCTTTGATGTCAAACATGGTAATTTAGAAGTAGATTTGCGTGTTTCTACACTGCCTACCATTTTTGGCGAAAAAGCAGTGCTGCGCTTATTGAGTAAAGGTACCGCTTTAATTACAATAAAGCAGTTAGGGTTTATGGAAAGTGATTTTAGGAAATTTACTGAAATAATCAAATACTCTTATGGTTTGGTGCTGATTACAGGACCTACCGGTAGCGGTAAAACAACCACTTTATATGCTGCTCTGCAAGAGTTGAACAGTATTGAAAAAAATATTATCACCATCGAAGATCCGGTAGAATATATCCTGAAAGGTATTAATCAAATTCAGGTTAATGTGAAAGCCGGTTTGACCTTTGCCGCCGGGTTGCGTTCAATTTTACGTCAAGATCCGGATATAATTATGCTCGGTGAAATTCGTGATTCCGAAACGGCAGAAATTGCGGTGCATGCTGCCACTACCGGTCACTTGGTGCTGAGTACTTTACACACCAATGATGCGGCGGGTGCCTTAACACGATTAATAGATATGGATGTAGAATCATTTTTAGTGTCCGGTGCAGTTTTAGGAGTGATATCCCAGCGCTTGGTACGCCTTTTATGCCCAGATTGCAAAAAAACTTTCCCTTTACCGGTTAATGACGCGCTCAGAGATTTTATGAATATTCCGTCAAGTGAACCAATAACACTTTACCGAGCGGTAGGTTGTTCTATTTGCAATAAATTAGGTTACCAAGGTCGCATTAGTATTCAAGAAGTATTACTGGTAAGTAATACTATCAGAAATATGGTCAAAAATAAAAGTAGTTCCCAAGATATTAAAGCCAAGGCGATTGAAGAAGGAATGATTACTTTTAAAGAGGACGGTATTCAAAAAGCACTGCAAGGATTGACTACTATTCAAGAAATAATGCGTGTTGCTTATGATTGAGAAAAGCGAAGTATTGAGTAAGGAAGGGTGGTTTTAAACTATGGGTGAGATAGAAACTCTTTTGAGATTTGCTACTTTAAAAGAAGCTTCAGATGTGCATTTGACTACCGGGCGACCACCAGCAATGCGTTTGCATGGTTCATTATATCCACTGGATGATATTGAAAAAGAAGGTGTTTACGTAAAGCTATGTAAAAAGTTATTACCGGCAGATACCGAAAGAATGGCCAAAGAAATTATGAATGAAGAGCAATTTGAATATTTTATGGCTACCGGTGAAATGGACTTCTCTTATTCTATTGATCAGGTTGGTCGCTTTAGAATAAACGCATTTAAACAACGTAATTCTGTGGCTATTGCCATCAGATTAATTAAAATGGAAATACCAACAATTGAAAAATTGGCTTTGCCGGCTGTCGTTAACCAGTTAGCTGAAAAGCCACGGGGATTGGTATTAGTTACCGGTCCCACTGGTAGCGGCAAATCCACCACCTTAGCCGCTATGATTGATTTAATTAACAGTGAGCAGGCCTATCACATCATTACTTTAGAAGATCCTATTGAATATTTGCACTCTCACAAAAAATCGATAGTAAACCAGCGCGAAATTGGTTTAGATTCAAAATCTTTTGCAGTAGCATTGAGAGCAGCTATGCGTGAAGACCCTGATGTTATTTTAATTGGTGAAATGCGTGATTTAGAAACAATATCCACTGCTATTACCGCTGCTGAAACCGGTCATTTAGTTTTAGCGACACTACATACCACTAGTGCATCGTCGACTATTGATCGTATTATTGATGTATTTCCACCGCACCAGCAACAGCAAGTACGCATGCAGCTTGCTAACACTATTCAGGGAGTGATTTGTCAGCAACTGCTGCCTCGCAGTGATGGAAAAGGCCGGGTGGCGGCACTGGAAATTCTGGTAGCTACACCTGCTGTCAGAAATTTAATTCGTGAAAATAAAACGCATCAAATTGTTTCCCAAATCCAAACCGGTAGTAAAGTCGGCATGCAAACAATGGATATGTGTTTGAAAAAGTTAGTGCAAAGCGGCATGATTAACTTGGAAATAGCTAAGAACAAGGCAATGAATGTTGGAAATTTAACTAGGCTGTGAAATTGATTATAAAACATAGGGTGTGATGGTGTATTGACATTTGAACACCCTTGCTCTATAATACAAAAAGCATGGTGTGTGTATTATAATGAATAAAATTTTGGGGCTATAGCTCAGCTGGGAGAGCGCTTGAATGGCATTCAAGAGGTCAGCGGTTCGATCCCGCTTAGCTCCACCAAATAATTATGTTGATATCAATGGGGGTTCATTTTAGATGAACTCCCGTTTGTTATTGTCTTGTTATTTTGAAATAATATATCAAATTATTACTAGATTATGTTATAATAAATATATTGATCATGGATTATTTTACCTGTTATTGTTTTCAAAGGAGGCGTCATTTTGTTGGACGAACGTTATGATTTTAAATACATTGAAGAAAAATGGCAAAAAAAATGGGCTGAAGAAAATAGCTATCAAGTAGCAGATTTTTCAGAACGCCCCAAATATTATTGTTTGGAGATGTTCCCTTACCCGTCTGGTAAATTACATATGGGTCACGTGCGCAACTACTCTATTGGTGATGTAATTGCGCGTTTTAAGACAATGAGGGGATATCATGTTTTACACCCGATGGGTTGGGATGCTTTTGGTTTGCCGGCAGAAAATGCTGCTGTTAAACATAATATTCCACCGGCTAAATGGACTGAAGATAATATTCAAAGTATGAAGTCCCAGTTACAAAGGTTGGGGTTAAGTTATGACTGGCAACGAGAACTGGCTACTTGCCGACCGGACTATTATCGTTGGACGCAATGGATATTTTTGAAGTTGTATGAACAAGGTCAATGTTACAAAAAAAATGCGGCGGTAAATTGGTGTCCATCCTGTGCTACTGTGCTGGCTAATGAGCAGGTAGTAGATGGCGAGTGCGAGCGCTGTAATACTGAAGTAGAGCGGCGTAAGTTAGAACAATGGTTTTTTAAGATTACCGACTACGCAGAGCGATTGCTGGATGATTTAAAATTGCTTTCCGGTTGGCCGGAAAAAGTGCGTGTGATGCAAAAAAATTGGCTTGGGCGCAGTGCGGGAGCGGAAATAGTATTTAAAGTAACCGGTCAAGCGGTTACTGATGAAGAAATCAAGGTATTTACTACTCGTCCGGACACTATCTTTGGGGTTACTTATATGGTGTTGGCACCGGAGCATCAACTAGTGAAAGAACTTACTGCCGGGACGGAGCATGAGCTAGAAGTTGCTGATTTTGTACGCAAAGTACGTAATATGACTGAACGAGACCGTACTATGACGGTTGAAAAAGAAGGTGTATTTACCGGTGCTTACTGTGTAAACCCCTTAAATAATGAACGCATCCCGATTTTAATTGCTAACTATGTCTTATTAGAATATGGTACCGGTGCAGTAATGGGTGTACCCGCTCATGATCAAAGAGATTTTGAATTTGCTGTCAAATATAAGTTACCTGTTAAACAAGTAATTCAATCACCAAGGGTAGTATCTGGTGAAAATCCAGAGACTATCATATTTACTAAAGCTTATACGGAAAAAGGAATTATGATTAATTCCGGTACATTCAATGGTCTAGCTAATGACGAAGCGGCCCAAAAAATCACCGTAGCACTGGTTGATAAAAATTGTGGTCAGGCAGTAGTCAGTTTTCGCTTACGGGATTGGCTAATATCTCGACAGCGTTACTGGGGTACGCCTATTCCGATTATTTATTGCCAGCAATGTGGCACCTTACCGGTACCGGAACAGCAATTACCGGTTTTGTTGCCGCCTGATGTGGAGTTCAAGCCATCTGGTAAATCGCCGTTGCTGGATTGTCCGGAATTTTTACATACTACCTGCCCAAAATGTGGTGGGGAAGCCAAGCGAGAAACGGATACGATGGATACCTTTATAGATTCCAGTTGGTATTATTTACGCTATACCAGTCCTGACGAAAAGGATAAACCGTGGAATATTGATAAAGCCAATCGTTGGATGGGTGTAAACCAATATGTAGGCGGTGTAGAACATGCTATTTTGCATTTGCTATATTCTCGTTTTTTAACCAAGTTTTTCTATGATTTAGGTTTGATTAAAGTGCAAGAACCTTTTGAAAATTTATTAACGCAAGGCATGGTTTTAAAAGATGGCGTTAAAATGTCTAAGTCTAAGGGTAATGTGATTAGCCCGGAAGAAATAATCGGTAAATACGGGGCAGATACCGCCAGATTATTTATTCTTTTTGCTGCTCCCCCGGAACGTGATTTAGAGTGGAATGACCGGGCGGTAGAAGGGTGCCACCGTTTTTTGAACCGGGTATGGCGATTGTATCACTTGTTAGCAAATAAAATTAAAGATGTGCCGGTGAGTGCTGGTGGCGATCAAAAAAAACTGGCAACAGCAGATTGGGCATTACGGCGCATCACTCACCATACTATTCAGAAAGTGGGCACAGATATTGATACTCGCTTTAATTTCAATACTGCTATCAGTACTATTATGGAGTTGGTAAATGCTGTTTATACCTATCAAGTTACAGTAGCACCTAACTGCTTTGTGTTACGGGAAGCCTTAGAAAGCATCGTATTACTGTTGGCTCCTTTTGCTCCGCATATAACTGAAGAATTATGGAGCGATTTGGGTTATACCGAAAGTATTCACAAGCAACCGTGGCCTGCATATAATCAAGATATCTTGTTAGCAGCAGAGGTGACTATTGTGGTGCAAATTAACAGTAAAGTACGTGCTAAAATTGCTGTTCCGACTAATACCAGTGCTAATGCTAACGAAATGAAGGAATATGTGCTTAGTCAACCGGAAATACAAAAATTAATTGCCGGAAAACAAATTATTAAAATAATACCAGTGCCAGGTAAATTAATCAATATTGTAATATAAGTGCGTGTTCGAAAAGTAATAATTAACACCCTATATAGTGCTTTTAATTTTAT
>JAJOKO010000161.1 GCA_021129825.1 Desulfotomaculum sp.
TCTATTTATCAACATCCCCCCTCCAGCACCCTTCCCTTCGGGTGGGTACCCGCCCGAAGGGAAGGGTGCGGGGAGGGGGATTTTTACCACAAACATACTTTTCGAACAAGCACTTAAAGTACAAAAATCTTGTTTTTAATTTTTTACTTTCTCTTTCAAGTAAGCAGTTATAAACGGGTCTAGCTTACCATCCATTACCTGTGCCACATTACCGATTTCTGTATTAGTGCGGTGATCTTTCACTAGGCTATACGGGTGAAAAACATAAGAACGAATTTGACTGCCCCAAGCAATTTCCTGCAGATCACCACGTAATGCCGCCCGTTGCTGTGCTTGCTTTTGTAATTCTAAGTCTAAAAGTTTGGCTTTGAGCATCTTCATTGCTGTATTACGATTAGACAGTTGCGAGCGTTCGTTTTGACAGGAAACAGCAATGCCGGTCGGTTGATGCGTAATGCGCACCGCTGAATCAGTGGTGTTAACGTGCTGCCCACCGGCCCCGCCGGCCCGAAAAGTGTCAATTTTTAAATCCTCAGTTTTAATTTCTACCGCTGTGTCTTCAGCTACTTGGGGCAACACATCCACCGAAGCAAAAGAAGTGTGCCGCCGACCGGCAGTATCGAAAGGAGAGATGCGCACCAAACGATGCACTCCTTTTTCGGCCTGCAAGTAACCAAAAGCAGCCGGGCCGTTAATTTCCAGCGTCACACTTTTAATGCCGGTTTCATCGCCGGGCAGTAAATCTAAGATCACTACTCGGTAGTTATTATTCTCAGCCCAGCGGGTATACATACGCAATAACATTGCCACCCAATCTTGTGATTCGGTGCCGCCCGCCCCGGGATGCAAAGCAATAATCGCCCCGCCCCGGTCGTACTCCCCAGACAATAATAAATCCAGTTCCATGGTTTCTACCTGTTTGGATAACCGGCTAAAATTCCGGCGCACTTCTTGAAGCGCGGTCTGGTCAGCTTCTTCGGTACCTAATTCTAATAACACTTCTAAGTCCGCCGGCTCTTGCTCCAGTTGTTTGAAACCAGTCACCGTTTCTTTTAAAGCGGCCAGTTGTTTGACTATTGCCTGACTTTTGCTATCTTCCCAAAAACCAGCAGCCAGCATCTGTTGTTCTAATTTTTCTATTTGCGTTTCTTTGTGAGCAACGTCAAAGTGAAGCCCTCAAATCTGCCAAGCGTTTTTTTAAGGCGGATAAATCTCGTTTTAAGTCTTGTTCCATGGTTAATTCCTCCTGTTTTTTACCCCTGCACCCCACAACACTTCTTATGCTTTTTCCCGCTACCACAAGTACAAGGTTCGTTGCGACCTACTTTTGGCTCCCGGCGTACCGGTTGCTTTACTTTTTCTTCTTGGTACTTGTTTTCTACTGTATTTCGTGGTTGCTGTGGTTTGGATTGTTGCACTATGCTCACCCGGAAGATGTAGCGCACCACTTCTTCCCGGATAATATCAATCATATTTTGAAACATTTCGTAGCCTTCAAACTTATACTCGGTCACCGGGTCTTTTTGACCGTAGCCCCGCAAGCCAATCCCTTCCCGGAGTTGATCCATTGCATCCAAATGGTCCATCCATTTTTCATCTACTACACGCAGTAACACCATCCGTTCAATTTCTCGCAAGGTTTTTTCGCCTAATTCTTGCTCCCGCTTTTGGTAGGCCAGTTGGCTTTTTTCCATTAACAAGTCAATAATATTCTGGCGTTCCAATTCCGGATCGGCGATGTCCGCTAGCGTCACTTCTTTGTTCGGTAAAAATAACTGTTCTGCTTGGTTTAATAACGCTTCTTTATCCCACTCTTCGGAGTAAACACCTTGCGGGCAGTAGGTTTCTACGCTTTGCTTCACCGTCTCCGTAATCATTTCCATGATGTTTTCTTGCATGTTTTCACCGGTAAGCACTTGGCGGCGTTGTTGATAAATTAAAGCCCGTTGCTGGTTCATAACATCATCATACTGTAATACGTGCTTACGGGCACTAAAGTTTCGCGCCTCGATTTTTTTCTGGGCTGATTCTAAAGATTTGCTGACCATTTTATGCTCAATCGGCACATCTTCTTCCATGCCCAAGCGTTCCATTAAGCCAGAAATATTGTCTGAACCAAAAAGTCGCATTAAATCATCTTCTAATGAAACATAAAATTGACTAGTGCCGGGATCTCCCTGCCGACCGGCCCGGCCGCGTAACTGGTTATCAATCCGCCGGCTTTCGTGGCGTTCGGTACCGATAATATATAAGCCACCCAGATCGATTACTTGCTGGTGTTTTTCTTCAGCCAACACTCGCTGTTTTTTTAGTAATTCTTGGTAAACCGGATCGTTTTTTAGTTGTTCTGCTGAAGCAATCTCTTTAGATTTGCCAACCCGGCGGCGCATTTCAGCTTGGGCCATAAATTCCGGATTACCACCCAAAATAATATCAGTACCCCGACCAGCCATGTTAGTAGCAATGGTCACTGCCTTTAATTGGCCGGCTTGCGCTATAATTTCCGCCTCTTTATCATGATGCTTGGCGTTTAATACTTGGTGCGGCACGCCTTGCTTTTTTAACATTTTAGATAAAGCTTCTGAATCTTCAATAGAAATGGTACCGACCAGCACCGGTTGCTCAACCGCATAGCGTTCCGCTATTTTTGCTACTACTGCCCGGTATTTAGCTGCTGGCGTTTTATAAATTAAATCTGGCCGGTCATCGCGCAACATCGGCTTGTTGGTGGGAATAGCCACTACATCCAGCCCGTAAATATTACTGAATTCTTCTTCTTCGGTACGAGCAGTACCGGTCATACCAGCCAATTTATTGTGCATCCGAAAGTAGTTTTGAAAAGTAATGCTGGCTAGCGTTTGCGATTCTCGTTCAATTTTAACCCCTTCTTTGGCTTCAATAGACTGGTGTAACCCGTCACCAAAACGACGCCCAAACATTAGCCGCCCGGTAAATTCATCTACGATCACCACTTGACCGTCTTTGACTACATAGTCCCGGTCGTGTTTCATCAAAGCGCGCGCTTTTAACGCTTGGTTCATATGATGATTTAATTCGGTATGCTCGTCATCATATAAGTTGTCTACACCCAATGTTTTTTCCACTCGCGCTACCCCATCTTCGGTCAATACTGCTGATTTAAGTTTTTCATCTACTGTATAGTCGTCATCCGGTGTTAATTTGGCTACTACTTTAGCCATTTTATAATAAATTTCGGTCGGTTTATCCGCCTGACCGGAGATAATCAGCGGTGTCCGCGCCTCATCAATCAGGATGCTGTCTACTTCATCCACGATAGCAAAATATTGCTGCCGCTGCACCAGTTGATCCGCTTGCAACGCCATATTATCTCGCAAGTAGTCAAAACCAAACTCATTATTAGTACCGTAGGTGATATCACTTTGATAAGCTTGGCGACGTTCTTCCCACGCCAAACCATGCACTACCAGCCCGACAGTTAACCCCAAAAAACGATATAACTGCCCCATCCATTCGCTATCACGCCGGGCTAAATAATCATTCACCGTCACTAAATGGACGCCTTTACCGGCCAGCGCATTAAGATACAGCGGTAGCGTTGCCACCAAGGTTTTACCTTCACCGGTTTTCATTTCCGCAATCCGTCCTTGATGCAGGGCAATACCACCCATTATTTGCACATCATAATGACGCATGTTTAATACCCGTTTAGATGCTTCCCGCACTACGGCAAAAGCTTCTGGTAAAAGATCATCTAAGGTGGTACCTTCTTGTAGGCGTTTTTTAAATTCAATAGTTTTGGTTGTTAAATCATCGTCCGGCAGAGCCTGCATTTTATCCTCAAAACTGTTGACGTCTTCCACTATTTGTTCTAATTTTTTGATTTCTTTAGCATTATCATCAAATAATTTCTTTAGAAAATTTAACACCGGGGGCCTCCTCCTCACATTAAAGGAAGGAACCTTAACAGGTTCCTTCCTTATCAAACCACACTGATTTATTTTATCATTTAGAGTTAATCTCTGCAAGCCCCTATATCTTTTTTAACTTTTAGCTTTTAAAAGCTTGGTTCAATCAAACCATAATTACCGTCTTTCCGCATATACACTACATTCACTTGCTCGGTATCTGCATCAAAAAACACAAAGAAGCTATGTCCTAGCATATTCATTTGCATCACCGCTTCTTCTACTACCATTGGTTTCATAGCAAAGCGCTTGGTTTTTACTATTTGCGGTTCGTTTTTTTGCTGTTCAGTAGCAGCGGCAACCACTGTTTTAGCACCGGCGCTACGGGCTAGTCTTTTCTCGCATAACTTACCTTTATATTTTTCTATTTGTTTCTCTAGCTTGTCAACCACTAAATCAATAGAAGCATACATATCCCCAGTAGCTTCTTCGCCCCTCAAAATCATCCCGTTGATGGGCACAGTAACCTCTACTTTGTGCCGGTCTTTTTTTACTTCCATCTTAACTTGGGCTATGCCAAAACCTTCTAAATATTTTTCTAGCTTACCAATACGCTTTTGGACATAATCCTTCAACGCATCTGTAACTTCCATGTTTTTTCCACGCACATTGATATCCATAAATACCCAGCCCCCTTTGTTAAGCTTATTTTAACACACTTAATATCATTAACACAACAAAAAAAGGTGCAATAATTTGCACCTTTTTTTTGCTCACTTAAGTCACTTTTAAAATAAAGCTATTTTTAAAATAGAATTTTATTTTAAAATTATACCTTAGTCACATTAGCAGCTTGTTCGCCACGAGCACCTTCAACTATGTCAAACTCCACTTGCTGACCTTCGGCTAAAGCTTTAAAGCCTTCTTCTTGAATTGCAGAAAAGTGTACAAACACATCTCCACCATCTTCTCTCTCAATGAAACCGTAACCTTTTTCCGAATTAAACCACTTAACCTTACCTTGCACTAAACATTCCTCCTAAAATAGTAAAAATAAATCGTGAGTACAATCTCACCTAACTGATTCTAGCAAATATAATATTAGCTGTCAAGGGTTTTTAGCATTTATTATTGAAATTTTAAAAAAACTTTTCGAACACCGGGCTAAAACTGCTAATAAAATTATAAAATGTTTCAATTTTTCACTTGATTTTGTGGATAAAATTCCTGTGGATAATGTGGATAAGTCTGTGAATAACCTTTAAATCAGCCTTTCCCGTTGTGGGTAACTTGGTTTTAAAAGCGTTATTTTGTCGTTAATGGTAAAATTTATGTGATTTTAGGTGCTTTTTGCAGTAGCTGCTAACGTTAATACTAAAACTTGTTTTACCCCACCCTGTTTCAGCAACACCTCTGTTGCCGCTGAAACCGTGCCGCCGGTAGTAATTACATCATCGATCAATAATGCGGTTTTACCGGATAAATTAATGTTGTTTTTTAAAGTAAATGCTTGTTGTAAATTTTGCATTCGCTGCTGGCGATTCAGATTAACTTGCGGGCTGGTATCTGCTGTTCTTCGTAATACTTCATTTAAGGGTATGTTTAATCCCACTGAAACTTGCCTGGCCAACAAAGTAGCTTGATTAAACCCCCGGCGGCGTAGTTTGGCATCTGCCAACGGAACCGGCACAATCAGGTCAGCTTGACGGTAAAGGGGTTCATTAATCACCCGTTGCACCATTAACCGCCCCAAAGGAACGGCTAACTTTTGCTTTTGATGATATTTAAAGCGCTGGATCGCTTTTTTAAGCGGACCACTATAAGGCGCCACCGCCCGGGCTAGTGTAAAAGGCCATTCTTGCTGCATACATTGACTACAAAGTGCTACATTGTTAACCGGACGACCACAGCGGTAACAGTAACGTTCCTTTTGTTTGGTTGCTAACCACTGGCTACACTGGGTACATATTAGATCATTTTCAGAAGGGTTATGACACAACGGGCACTGCTGACGCGGTGGAAATATTAAATTCAATAACGTCTCCCAAAGCTGCACCATAACCACTCCTAAGTCGAAAGATAAAGAGATTAATAGGTTAAAAGATTAAAAGAAATCTCTTTACCTATTTACCTCTTTGAATACTCTCGGAAAGTCTAACCCCAGTCTTTTAGCGCCTGTCGAAGATAGTCTTTATTTCTTCACCCCCAACCCAACCCTCCCCCATCAAGGGGGAGGGGATTAAGGGGAGGGGGGAATCATTGGAACTTTTTAACTGTTTCCGAGA
>JAJOKO010000042.1 GCA_021129825.1 Desulfotomaculum sp.
AAGGTAAGTTATTGCTTGCTTGTCGTTCTGCTTTACCGGACGAAGCAGTTGCTGTTATGGATGCACTATATATTTTAGTTGGTGAAAAATTAGAACCTAAATTCATGCCGGTTTTAGGTAGCGGTGGCAATGACGGCAACTTAGAATTCACCAATACTTTTATGCATTACTTACAATTGATTTTGCCATTAAATGATGCTGAGCAAGAACTAACTTATTCACGTGAGCGACTGTTAGTGGCTGTATTTAATATGGGTATGGCAGAATCATTAATGGTCAAAGGAGGGATAGGACAATTCTTTCCAGGTGGCACAGGCGGTGCTAATAGCACCAGCGGTTTTAAAGGCGAATCTATGGTTAATCCCTGGGACTTTGTTTTAGCGATAGAAGGTGCATTATTATTTGCCGGATCGGTAGCCAAACGATTAGATACCAAAACTGTGGGCAAAGCATCTTTTCCTTTCACAGTGGATGTATCGGCAGCAGGTTGGAGTACCATTTCTAAAGAAGAAGCAGATGGTGGTAATCGTGGTGAATTGTGGCTACCACTTTGGAAACACCCGGCAACTTACCCGGAAGTAGCTTATCTT
Source organism: Desulfotomaculum sp. (assembly GCA_021129825.1). Taxonomy (GTDB): domain Bacteria; phylum Bacillota; class Desulfotomaculia; order Desulfotomaculales; family Desulfohalotomaculaceae; genus JAJOKO01. Next base: position 591 of record JAJOKO010000042.1, read on the forward strand.
TTTTCAGAAGGTAAAGCCCAAGTGGGTCGCCGGAAAGCTGCCAACGGGGTAGATTTTTCTCGTGCTATAGCTGGTTTAGGTGTTGACCGGGGAATTGACAATTTTCAGCGGATTGGTTTTTTAACTGGCAGTCGTTTTGGGAACATGCATTTGGCTGTTCCACTGGGATTATTTCCGGTAAAATCAAGACCGGAAGTTAATATTTTGAATGATCGCAGTTTGACTACTTGGCTCGATCAATTCAGGGGCATTTGCAGAAAAAATGATGCACCGGCTCGTTTGCGTCAAAATTTAAGAAAAGTAGAAGAAACAATATTTGATTTTTGTCGCTATGGAGGAGAGCACCGCTTGCAGACTGTTGTTTGTGCCTTAAGCCGTGCCGGACAAGCTATTGCTTTAAGTAAAGTATTCAAAAAAGATAAAATAAACATTGCGCCGCTAATGTTATCTCCTAAATGGATAAAAGCATTGGATGACGGCACAAGCGAGTTTCGCATTACTGCTGCTGTAGCCGCTATAGGCAGAGATTCAACGGGGATAATCGGAAATGTGCGTGAAGATATAGAACCGGTGATTTGGGATAAAAAAACCAGTCGCTATCAATGGGCAGAAAGTGATGCTTGCATTGCGCCTGATGTTATCCGTGCTTTTACTACTGTTTTGCATAAACGCATGTTGGAATTCACCCAAAATAGTTTAAGAGAACTATCGTTAAAAAGTAAAGTTCAAGCAGCACCGGCAGATATACAGCGATTTTTAACCGGTAAATTAAACGAGCCAAGAATATTAGAATTATTTAACGGGTTAACTTTGATAAACTGGCAGACAGCTAAAAAAGAACAACTGCCAAATTTCAAAGAACAACCCGGATATAGATTTTGCCCGGAAATTAATCGTGCCTATGTTTTATTAAAACTAATTTTCTTTCCTGATGAACTTAAATGGCAGTCAGAGTTGGTTTATATTAGGCCGGAGATGACTATTTTAAACAGGCTTAAAAGCAACAATAATAACGATATGAAACTTGCTTTGCAAATAGCTTGGAGACGGTTAAAAGCCAGTGGTTTAGTGCCGTTAATAAACAATAAAGAAGTTGAAAAAATATTAGTGTCGCCTGTCGAAATCCGGCACTTAGCATCGGCATTATTAATACCAATAAGCCATCAAACGAAATTAGCAGAAATTGTAATAAAAAAATAAAAAGGAGCTGTTTTAGATTATGAGTATTGATTTTCAAGAATCATTAAAAGGAACTAATCGTTTGTTAATAGAGGTAGAATTGTCACCTCTACAAGGACATCGCTTTCAATCGACCGGGTTTCCGAATTTAGGTGCTGCTGTTTACACATTACCTAACGGTAAAGAAATGTTGCTAGTAGAATCAGCGCAATCTATTGCTAATCGCTTAGAAGCAGTTTGCTGGGATGATCTGAATAATGACTTGGCGGAAGAATTAAAAGGATTACCTTATGTACAAGTGATGACTGGAGAACCAAAAAAACCATTAACTAATTCTATTTTAGAAGCGCACCGGCTTAACTCACCATATATTTTAGAGAGTGGTGATGATGCTTTCTTTAAAAAGTTGCAAGATAAAACAAAAAGCGCAGAAGATCGTCCGGTAGATATCAACAATTTGGCACAAGTAGTTTTTGGTTATGATCCTTGCAATTTGCTACATGGTATCTTTTTCTCTAAAAAAGAACTGGCAGGAGGACGATTGCGTTTACAGCGTTTGTTGTCAGGTTTTATTGAAGCTGAAAATACTTGCTTGGTTGAAAGTGGCGGTGTGAAAAATGACCGTATTAACCCGTCAGGAGATACCGGCAAAGGGTTTGGCAATGTACCGTTTAGCCGCACCGAGTTTACCGCTGAACGAATTACAGCTTATTTTAATTTTGATTTAGCAACTTTGACCGGCTATAATTTAAAAGACAGTGCCAATAAACTTTTAATCAGTTTAGCGTTTTGGAAAATCAGGCGTTTTTTAGAAGCAGGCTTGCGTTTACGCACTGCTTGCGATTTTAAGCCCAACAATATTAAAATCACTAAACCGGTTGGATTTGAAATGCCAGGCAAAGAAGACTTGGTTATGGAAATAAAGCAGGCGATAAAAGAGTGTGCTGAACAAGGACTATTTGCTGATCCGGTCGTTACTGAAGTTATCTACAAACCAACTAAAAAGAAAAAAGACGAGGAAGAATAAAATGATTACTATTAAAATAAAACTACTTGCCGGACGTTATCATGCTACCCCTTGGGGGCGTCATGTCAATGAAGGGGTGGCCGAATGGCCGCCCTCCCCGTGGAGAATATTGCGCGCTTTAATAGCAGTATGGAAAACGACATTGGTATTAGAAATATCCGAAACAGACATGGTGGGGTTACTTAATAAGTTATCTGCACTACCTAGTTTTAAATTGCCGCCTGTTGTGCAAAGTCAAACAAAACATTATATGCCGATAAACGAAAAAAACCCAAAATTTGTTTTTGATACCTTCGCCGCGTTAGAACGCCAAGATGAGCTTGATATAATTTGGCCAGAGGTTACTTTATCAACTGTTGAAATTAAAACATTAGCTTTAATTCTGAGCAAGCTAACTTATTTAGGACGTGCTGAATCTTGGGCAGATGCCGAGGTCGGGTGCCTTCTGGGCGAGGGTGGCGAAGCCTTAGAACCTAATTGTTATTACCGGGCGGAAGAAGATTTACCTGCCGGATATCAATGGGTAAAGCTACTAACTCCTGCTCCCGGTATCAATAGCAAAGAATTACTAAAAAAATTGTGTTGTGATACTGCTGAATTGCGTAAAAAAGGGCTTATTATGCCACCGGGTGCGCAAGAAGTGCATTATATTTGCTCCAGTGATGTGTTTGCCGGTCAATTAGCTACACCCGGATATAGTCACGAACATGATCACGAAGATAACATAATCCGTTTTGCGTTTCATGGCAAACCATTACCATTAGTAACTGAAACAGTTACCATTGCCGAACTGGCCCGGCGTGCTGCACTTGCTTTATACGGTCGGCAAAACAACGGGGATAAAACACTAACTTTATCCGGTAAGGCAGCTGACGGTACAGCACTTAAAGGTCACCAACATGCTCATTATTTACCCAGTGATGAAAACATGGACGGTAAAATAGATCATTTAACTATTTATGCCCCAGGTGGCTTTGCGCATAAAGAAATACAAGCTTTAGTAACTTTAAAAACACTAAATCCCGGCAATGGCAAAAACGAACTAAATTTAATAATGTTAGGATATGGAAAACTGGCAGAAGTAGCCTCGCAAATACCAATTGCCCAAAGATCATCAGAATGGTATTCCGCTACCCCGTTTGTACCCGGGCGTCATCCTAAATTTTACCGTAGTGGTAAACTGAAACTGCGTGAAAACGGTTTGCAAATAGACGGGCCGGAAGATCAAGTACGGCGGGAATGGAAATTACGCCAACAAATTGATCCCAAATTACCGGATTTATTAACTGTAGAACAGCTGGAACGTTGTGATTTAAAAGACCGTAAACTAAACTGGTCCGCCTTCCGGTTTTGGCGTAGTCGCACCCACAACCACAACCGTATTTCCGGCAGAGTTTATGGTTTTCGATTGCAATTTGCATCTCCGGTTAGCGGTCCGTTAAGTTTGGGATATGCTTGTCACTTTGGTTTAGGATTATTTTTTCCGGATACCCCGGAAAACAGGAAGTGGGTAAAAAATGAACCCACATCTGACCAACAGTGATTTGCCGGATTTGTTGCCAGTACGGATGCTAAACGAATTTGCTTATTGTCCCCGTTTATGCTACTTGGAATGGGTGCAGGGAGAATTTACAGACAGCGCAGACACTATTGACGGTCGTTACCAACACCGGCGGGTAGATGTGGCAAAAGGGGCCGTGCCAGACAGTAAAGCAGACAATGAACACAAAATTCATGCCCGGGCGGTACTGCTTTCTAGCTTTCAACAACGCTTAATAGCCCGGATAGACTTGCTGGAAATCGAGGGCAATCAAGCTCAACCGGTGGAATACAAACGAGGGCGGGTACCGGATATTCCCGGTGGAGTCTGGGAATCAGACCAAGTGCAACTTTGTGCCCAAGGTATTATTCTTAGAGAAAACGGCTTTACCTGTGATGCAGGTGTAATTTACTATGTAGAATCTAAAAGTAAAGTAACCGTGCCTTTTGATGATATCTTAACCGACCGCACACTGGAATTGCAGCGGCAAATGATGGATATGGCTGTATCAACCAGTATTCCCGAGCCATTAGCAGATAGTCCGAAATGCTCACGTTGTTCACTGGCAGGGATTTGCTTGCCAGATGAGATAAACGTGCTCAATACCAAGAAACCGAAAGAAGAAACCCGCCGATTAGTTCCGGCCCGGCATAACGCTTTACCGGTTTATGTGCAAGCTCAAGGGGCAAAAGTGGGCAAGCAAGGAGATGAGTTGGTAGTTAAACAATCCGGGCAAGTTATCGAAAAGGTGCGTTTAATTGATGCTTCCCAGCTTTGCGTGTTCGGCAATGTGCAAATTTCAACCCAAGCTATTCGCGAACTTTGTTACAGAGAAATACCAGTTTGTTACTTTACTTACGGCGGTTGGTTTACCGGGTACACAGCCGGGTTAGAGCATAAAAACGTAGAGTTAAGAATACGTCAATATGAAGTTGCCGCAGATGCCAAACGCAGCATTAATTTAGCCCGCGCATTTATCGAAGGTAAAATTCGTAACGCCCGTACTATGTTGCGCCGCAATCATCCTGACCCGCCGGCAGAAGCATTGAAAGAACTGGCGCGTTTAACCGTTCAAGTAGCTAAAACAGAACAACCGGAAACTTTATTAGGGTTGGAAGGTGCAGCTGCTAAGACTTATTTTTCATGTTTTGCACAACTTCTAAAACCAAAATTGAAAGAAGGAATTACCGCTTTTGATTTTAAAAACCGTAACCGCCGCCCACCAACTGACCCGGTTAATGCTCTGCTTTCGTTTGTTTATGCTATTTTAACTAAAGACTTGATGGTTACTTTACAAACAACCGGCTTTGACCCTTACCTGGGATTTTATCACCGCCCACGTTACGGGCGACCAGCACTAGCGTTAGACTTGATTGAAGAATTTCGGCATATAATCGGCGATTCGGTTGTAATTACGATGATTAATAATGGTGAAGTACACCCGGAAGATTTTATCCGGCGTGCCGGATCAGTCGCTATGACTGATCGCTGTCGCAAACAATTGCTGGCTGCTTATGAACGGCGGATGGATCAACTGATTATCCACCCTGTTTTTAAATACACAATTAGTTACCGGCGAGTATTAGAAGTACAAGCCCGGTTGCTGGGGCGTTACCTGGCAGGCGAAATAGAAAATTACCCTGCTTTTATCACCCGCTAATATTATCACATCCGCCGGGAAAACCCCGGAATTTATTTCGGAGATGAAAGGCGGTGTTAAGGCGGCACTAAAGGTGGCTTAAACCCTGTACAAATCCAACCAAATATGATATAATTTTCTTAGGAACATCAGTTTGGAAGGTGGT
>JAJOKO010000078.1 GCA_021129825.1 Desulfotomaculum sp.
TGTTTTAAGATTAATTGGATTAATATGTAAATTTTAAATGTGCTAAATGGTACCCCTTTCGAACACGCACTTTTTATAAAATATACTGTATAATAAACAAACTATTATTATACGGTTTAGGTGTGAATAATCATGGAAAATATAGAAATAATTTTTGCAAATCATAAACTTTGCTATCGTTGTTACGCTTGTGTCCGGGTTTGTCCGGTACACGCCATCTCTTTTCAAAACGGCAAAATTACTATTGATAAACAAGCCTGTATTTTATGCGGCACCTGCGTGCAAGTTTATACCCTAGGTGCTATCGTAACCTATAATGATATCCCGACAGTGAAAAAATGGCTAACTACCGGCGAACAAACTGTCGCTATTGTAGACCCTTCTTTTGCGGTCGCTTTTGACCATCAACCCGGCACTGAACATTCCTTAATTACTGGATTACGCCAGTTAGGGTTTGCAGTGGTGATCAACACAGATTGTAGTACCGCCATATATGCTGGAGAATATCAAAAATTTTTGGACACTGCCCAGCAACAACCGGTTATATCCAGCTTCTGCCCGGCAATCGTAGCCTTGGTAGAAAAATATTTTTCAAGCTTGGTCAATTATTTAGCCCCTGTAAAATCTCCGATAATGCTTACCGGGCAATGGCTTAAAAAAATATACCCGGCTTGTAAAACGGTGTTTATCGGACCGTGTTTGGCCAAAAAAGCAGTATCTTTAGCTAATCCGCTTGATTCCTCTATTGATGCCGTCATTAATTTTAAACAATTAAAATCCTGGTTTAAAAAGAACTCTGTTGTCCTAGAAAATCTGCCAGCAGGTAGTTGGGATTTCGGTAAAACTGCTACAACCCGGTTATTACCCTTAGCCGGTGGTTTACTGAAAATACTTGGTTTATCTCCAAAGGTGGGTTCGCTGGAAATAATTGAGGCTCATAGCTCGGTAAAGTGTATTAGCTTATTGCATTCCCTAAGCAACAACTTGCTAAATCCGCTGTTAGTAGATTTGCTTTGCTGCGATGGTTGCCTTAACGGACCACAAATAGCTACTACAACCTCTTGTTTTGAGAAAACAAGAAAACTAATCGCTTACGCCGATGCCAAAAATGACCATCCAGTTACACCGGTAACCAGCAATCAATCAATTACTACTTTGGATACGAAACGCACTTTTGCTTCCCAACAACTTGCTACAAAAATATTTTCCGAAAAACAAATTTGGGAAATATTAAAACAAATGGGTAAATACCATGCCCGGGATTTGACTAATTGCGGCGCCTGTGGTTACAGTTCTTGTCGCCAACATGCCCTCGGGGTATTAGCCGGCAAGGCTGAATTTCAAATGTGTCTACCTTTTTTATTAAAACAGTTTAAAAAATCTTACTCTAATTTAGCAATGATGCTAATGTATACTAATTCTTTGGAAAAATTAGCCTCTGTAGATAGTTTAACCGGATTATATAATCATCGTAGCGCTCACCAATATTTGGAAAAATTAATAGTTAAGTTTAAAGCTACTGGTGAAAAGTTTGCCTTGTTTTTAATTGACATCGACCATTTCAAAAAAATAAATGACCAGTACGGATACCAAGCAGGAGATCTGCTATTAGTCAATCTAGCCTCTTTATTAAAGGATTTTTTTTGCAAACTACGAAGACGGTTTTGTAGCCCGTTATGGTGGAGAAGAGTTTATCGCTATCGTACCAAAAGCCACCAGCGTAGCAGCTGCTAATATTGGCAAACACTTGGTTGAAACGGTCCGGGACCATTCTTTTAGCCTGCCCTTAATTACTACTGATCTCTATTTAACCGTTTCTGCCGGTATCGCTTGTTTTCCGGCTAATGCCACTGACAAAAATAACTTGCTTAAACTGGCAGACCACGCTATGTACAGTGCTAAACAAAAAAGAAATCATGCCGTGCTTTATTCTTCGGTGTTAGATGAAATAATACCTGCTACCGGTAGTTATCAAGAAAATGCTATCAATACCGTCAAAACTTTAAATATCGTAGTTAACGCTAAAGATAATTATACTTATAAACACTCGGAACGGGTAATGTATTATACCGAGGTATTGGCCCGCCAACTGGCCCTAGCAGAAAACGATATTAAACATTTAAAGTACGGGGCTTTTATTCACGACATCGGTAAAATAAATATAGATATGTCTATTTTATTAAAACCGGGTCGATTAACTAACCAAGAATTTGCCATCATCAAACAGCACCCGGTAACCGGTGCCGGTATTGCCCAAGAGATTCCGGCCTTGCACCGTTCTATCCCGGTAATAAAATATCATCATGAACGTTATGATGGCAGGGGTTACCCAGAAGGGTTAGCAGGAGCAGACATTCCTCTCTGGGGGCGTATCGCCGCTATAGCAGACAGTTTTGATGCTATGACCACCAAGCGTACCTATAAAGAGGCTTTTACTTATCAATATGCTATTGATGAGCTAATTAAAAACTCTGGCACTCAATTTGATCCGGAATTGGTGGATGAATTTATTAAGAGTGTCAAGGAAGTACTGCCGTGAAGTTAGCTTAATTAGATAATTTCCTTAACCCTACCTACAACACCATTCTCCAGCAACACTTTAATCCCATGCGGGTGGTTAGACGACTTGGTCAGCAGTTTTTGGACAATACCCTCTGTTAATGCTCCCGAACGTTGGTGTTGCTTTTGCACAATCTTCACTTTTAGACCTGGTTTTATGTTTTCTCGTTTAGTGCCATCCATATTTAAGTCCAACCCCCGTCTATCGTGATTACCTGGGCAGTAATATAATCAGCTTGCTCGCTAGCTAAAAAAATAGCTAATTTAGCTACATCTGCTCCTTGACCAAATCTTTGCCCAGGTATTTCTGACTGCATATTTTTTAGCACTGCTGTTGAAAAATGCTGGTTCATTTGGGTATCAATGATGCCGGGCGCAATAGCATTGACCCGGATACCGGCAGGTGCTAACTCTTTCCCTAATGCTTTAGTAAAAGCATTGATGCCGCCTTTAGAAGTCGAATAAAATACTTCGCAAGCACCACCAGTATTCCCCCAAACAGAAGAAATATTGATAATGCTACCGCTTTTATGCGGCAGCATTTGTTTAACAGCATGATGAGTGCAATTAAAAACACCTTTTAAATTAGTATCTATAATATCATCCCAATCACTTTCATGCATATCCGTAAAAAGACCGCTTTTGGATATGCCGGCGTTATTTACTAAAATATCTACCTTACCAAAGCTTTCCACAGCAGCAGTGATTAATTGCCGGGCAAAACGATAGTCAGAAATATCCCCTTTGATTGCTTTAGCATTGCCGCCAGCGGCTTTAATTAATGCCAGTATTTCCACAGCAGCTTGATCATCACTTTTATAATTTATAATTACATTAATCCCACACTCAGCCATTGCTAACGCCGTACTACGCCCAATTCCCTTAGACGCCCCGGTAATCACCGCTGTTTTTCCAGATAAATTCATCCTTGATGCCCCTCCAGTTTTGCTGTTAACCAGTCCTTTCACTGGCTAATTTATAATCTAATATCATTTTAGAATAATTATTGATACACTGCATATAAAATTTTTCGGTATAATCTTGGACCATACGTTCAGTGCTAAATTGCCAAGTAATCGTACGCCAGCAAGCTTTCATATGCGCCAACCATTTCAAAGGCAGACCCTGCTCACGTTCGTAGTAAGTCGGTATAACTACTTCTTCCAACAGCGCATATAGATAAGCAGCATCTGCACGATCCTGTTCTTCTGTACAAGCAAGTGTTTTTTCTGTACCCACCGCAAAACCATTTTGCCCGTTATATGCTTCCGGCCACCAACCATCTAAGATGCTAAAGTTTAAAACAGCGTTAATGCCCGCTTTCATACCACTGGTACCACTGGCCTCTTCCAAACGCCGGGGATTATTAAGCCATATATCTACCCCGCGTACTAAATGAGTAGCCATTTGCATGTTGTAATTTTCTAAAAACAATATTTTACCTTTAAACTGCTCCTCTTTAGATATACGGCAGATTTTTTTAACCATCTCTTTACCCTGCTGGTCTTGAGGGTGGGCTTTACCGGCAAATATTATTTGTACCGGTCGTTCATTATTATTCAATAATTGCTCTAAGCGTTGTTTGTCTGTAAAGATCAAATCAGCTCTTTTATAAGTCGCAAAACGGCGAGCAAAACCAATGGTAAGTGCCTCTGGTTTCAAAAAATCAGCTATCCCTAAAACAGTTTCTAATGATTCTTGATTACGCAGCCATTGTTCTTTAACCACTTTACGAGTGTAGTTAATTGTTTTCTGCTTTAAATTTTGATGCACCGCCCATAATTGATCATTAGGAATATCCTCCACTCGTTGCCATATTTGAGCGTCAGCCATATTATCAGCCCAATTTCCACCAAGATATTGGTTAAATAAATCGGCAAACTCCTGCGCCAACCAAGTTTTAGTATGCACGCCATTAGTGATGGCGTAAATCGGCACTTCTTCTAATGGGATGTATTTAAACGCATGTTGGAACATTTTACGACTAACTGCACTATGCAGTTTGCTAACCCCATTTTTATAACCAGAAAGGTTGATCGCTAGTAAAGACATATTAAAACTATCGTCCCCCTCACCTGCCGCCTGCCCTAATTCCATAAACTCTGCCCGTTCCATACCCAAATCACTGTAGGTCTGGTGTAAGTAATGGTCTACCATATTAGTGTCAAAAATATCATGCCCCGCTGGTACCGGGGTATGAGTGGTAAACAACGTGGTCGCTTTGACTGTTTCTTTAGCAGTAGTCAACGCTACTCCTTGAGCCACTAACTCCCGAACTCGCTCTACACATAAAAAGGCCGCATGCCCTTCATTAATATGCCAAGCTGATGGGTTAATGCCTATTGCTCGCAATGTTTTTACCCCACCGATACCCAAAATTATTTCCTGTAAAATACGCATTTCGTTATCCCCACCATATAACTGTCCGGTGAGCAAGCGATCTTCTGAGTTGTTCAAATCAATATCAGTGTCCAGTAAATATAGACAAATCCGCCCCACTTGCACTTGCCATATTTTAATAAATAAAGTCCGGTGCGGTAAAGTTAATGAAACAATGATATCTTGGCCATCATCACCTACCGCCGGCTTTACAGGCATTTCTGAAAAATCCAAATTACTGTATTCGGCCTGTTGCCAACACTGGTTATCTACCCGCTGGTTAATATAACCCTGTTTATAAAGCAAACCTACGCCGACAAAAGGCAAGCCCAAGTCACTGGCTGCCTTACTATGATCACCGGCTAAAACCCCTAACCCGCCAGAATACACCGGTAAAGAATCATGCAAAGCAAATTCAGCTGAAAAATAAGCTATCTGGTGCTTGGTATTCCAAGGATATTGTTTTTGGAACCATTTTTCTGCACTCATATATTGATCAAAACTAGCTATTAACTGATCATACTGGACCAAGTATTGGGGGTCTTGAGCAACAGTGTCTAGTTTTTGGGGACAAACACGTCTTAAAAACAATACCGGATTACAATAAACATCTTCCCACAGCGCAGCATCAATTAATTTAAAGAGCTTTCTAGCTTGAGAATGCCAACTAAACCACAGATTATATGATAACTCCGCCAACTTGCCAATTCGTTCCGGTAAATACTTGTTTACCGGTGTTCCAGTAAAATCAGACACTAGCATACCCCTCCAATATTTTTTTTGATTCTCAAAAAATACTTGCTTATTATATCATACTTATTATAATCGGACATTGTTAACTTAATGTTAAATCCCGGTTAACTTTGCTTTACAAAAAAAACATATCAATTTATAATGTGGTTACGATTATGTTAAAAAAATCAAGGAGGGTCTTTCAGTGGATAAATTAAAAGCTATCTTTCATGTTAACGAAACTGCCAATTGGCAAAAAACACTTACTAATATCAATAATTTTGTTAAAGATGCTGGTATCAGCAACGCAAATATCAAAATACTGGCTAACGGCAGTGCTGTAAATATTTTTAAAGATGATTGTCCCACTAGCAGTAGCTGTGGT
>JAJOKO010000112.1 GCA_021129825.1 Desulfotomaculum sp.
AAGGGTGCGGGGAGGGGGATTTTTACCACAAACATACTTTTCGAACACGCACTTTTAGAATCTGATATAATAAATTTTGGCGAACATCCTCTTAAAACTGGTCCTCTTTAGTTTTAGGATCGTTGCTTTGCTGACGTTTTTTTCTAATCCCAGCAACAGCTAATAAAAACAAGGTTAGAATGAAATTCACAAAAATAATTGACGGGGGAAATACTGTGGCGGTAAATTCTTTAAGCTCTGCAATATCATTCCATGACAATAATGACAGTGCCGTTAAGATAACGGCCATGGGTAAAATCAACGGGCGGTAGTCTTTTAGTTGTAACCACTGTCCTAACCCTAGTGTGCCGGCATAAAAAAATGTAGCCAATTTCGTAACCATAGTAGCTATCCATAGTACTAAAAAGAAAGATTCGAGTGGATATTCAATCCTGTGTACCACAGAATAGATGGGAAAATGCGATATTTTTGTCAGTTCTACACCTAGAATACCAACAGAGGTGATTATTGACAAGCTGAGAAAAAATGTCAGCAGCAATAAAGCGTTAATATTGGTTTTAATTAAGCCTTTGGTTTTATTTACAAAAGGGATCAACATCAGCACAATAGCACTTTCACTAAACCAGGCGGCCGGTGTCCAAGCACCTCGCAAAGAAGGAGCCAAACCATGTTCTAACATGGGAAAAAAGTTATCTGTTTTAACTAGGGGTAAGGATAATAATATGATTAATATCGCAAAAAATAATGAAACATACAGCACCACACGATTAGTTCTCACGATTACTTCCAGCCCGCTATAGAGCATGTAACAGGTGATCATAGTGAGAACTGCTATTATGATTACTCCTGGTGTTGTAGGTAGCAGCGTCACGACTATTAACTCTAAAAACTCGTGTTGAACAAAGAAAGCTACATAAAAAAAGTAAAGCACGTAAATCAAACCAATAATTTTACCTAAAAAAAAGCCAGTGATATCAGTAGAGTACTCTACTACTGTTTTATTAGGAAAACGTTTTCCTAAAGTAATCGCTATATAAGAAACTAAAACACCAAAAATTAAAGCCCAAAGGATAGAGAGCCAAGCGTCTTGATGGGCATGCAGAACTGTAGTTGCCGGCACAAAGAGGATAGCGGTAGCAAAGATGCTGCTGAATACATACCACATTACGTCACTTTGAGAGATACGACCCTTTTCTAATTTAATCAATTTTTACCACCCAAAACTATAATTACCAAAATAGTATTAATTAATACTATAAGAGGATCATCTGTACAAAACCTCTCACCCCTACCAATAATAAACAGGGTAAGTTATTGGAGGGGTTTCTTTTATGAAAGATAAACGCGCACTGCAAAAACTACTGGGTTTTATGCCCCAATTAGGGTCAACGTCCGTTGGTGAAAAACCATTTGCAATCCCGGCTGACCCGGTATTGCACGTCTTTGACGACCATGAATTAGAGGGTATGCAAGTTGACAGTCAACTCAGCGTAAATATTGATGCTCTGCGCACCATTATGGCCGGCAACGGTGATTTTGTGGTACGTGATTTTGTGGTTGGTTCCGGCAAAGAAGTGCCTGCTGCTGTGGTCTACATTGATGGCATGATTGATATCACCCAAATAAACGAAAACATCATGAAACCGTTAATGATTTACTCTAAAACAGGCGATAGCGGTTCAGGTCCAGACCTCTCCATGGATATGCTGGCCCAAAACTTGATAACCCATTGTGATATGTGCCAGGTTGAAGATTATAAAGCTATTTTTCCCGGTATTCTTTTTGGCGATGCCTTAATACTGCTGGATGGACACAAAAAAGCGCTGATAGTCCGGGTTAAAGGTTTTGAAAAAAGGAGCATCAGTGAACCGGTTGCGGAAACTGTGATCCGCGGCCCACAGGAGGGTTTTACTGAGGACTTGCGTACCAATACCGTATTGATTAGACGCCGCTTGCAGACCCCTAACTTAATTATGGAAAACATGATTATTGGGCGAATAGCGCACACTAATGTGGTCATAGCTTACGTGCGGGGGTTAGTTGACCCGCAGTTGGTGCAAGAAATTAAGAAACGGTTGTGCCGGATTGATATAGAAGGGCTGATCGCCAGTGGTATTATTGAGCAACTTATTGAAGATGATCCTTATTCACCGTTTCCGCAACTAAATTATACTGAGCGTCCCGACCGGGTAATGGGTAACTTGATGGAAGGGCGGGCGGCAATTCTGGTTAATGGAGCACCCACTGTTTTAATTGCTCCGGGCGAACTAATATCTTTAACCCAATCGCCGGAGGATTACTATGAAAGATTCTACAGTAGTAGTTTTTTGCGATTGATCCGCTGGTTTGCTCTGACAATATCATTACTCTTACCTTCTGTTTATATTGCTGTGATTACATTTCATCAAGAGATGATTCCTACACCGTTGTTAATAAGTATTGCTGCCAGCCGGGCTGGGGTGCCTTTTCCGGCCTTAATAGAAGCATTGATAATGGAATTTGCTTTTGAGGTGCTGCGTGAAGCCGGAGTAAGAATGCCCCGACCGGTGGGTCAAGCGGTGAGTATTGTGGGGGCGTTGGTAATTGGGCAGGCAGCAGTGCAGGCTGGTATTGTTTCAGCACCGATGGTGATTATAGTGGCTTTAACCGGCATTGCTTCATTTGTAAATCCTTCTTTTGGCTTGCCTATTACGCTCCGGTTATTACGCTTTCCTTTGATGTTTTTAGCCGGTATGCTAGGTTTTTTTGGGATAACGGCCGGTATTTTGATGATGTTGATCCATTTAGTGGGATTACGTAGTTTTGGTGTACCTTACCTGTCGCCTTTGGCTCCGTATCATCAATCCGGGATGAAAGACATGTTTATCAGAGCGCCTTTGTGGGCATTACCAAAGCGTCCTGGTGAAGTTGCTAAAGACAATCTTTACCGGATGGCACCGGGCATGAAACCCGGCCCGGAGCAGAATAAGTTAGAAAAACAGCAACTGCAAAATAAAAATAACCGGGATATTAAAAGTAGTGCTTGGCCTGAAGAACGCCGGCGGCAGATGGAGCATGCCGATCTAAACGTTTTAAGTGATGCCAATTTAAAAAATCAGCAGCGGCAAGGGGGTGGTCTGGTTGGGATATTGCAGCCATCTAAAACTAAAAAAGAAAGATATCGTAAACAGCGCCTGCGCAAGCAGAAATAAGCTGTTGTGTTTAATTTTATTGGTAGTAATTATTTGCACGCAAACCTCCTGTTGGGATCAGACCGAAGTAGAAGATTTGGCTATTGTACTAGGGATGGCACTGGATAAAGGTGCTGGAGACCAAGTGCGAGTGATTGTCCAAGTTGTTAATCCTAAAGGAATGGTGGGTGGTGGTGGTGGTGGCGGTGGTGGTGGCGGTACTGGTGGCGGTGGTCAGGTTGCCGCTTACTACAATATTACTCGTTATGGTCAAACATTTTTTGAAGCAGTGAGAAAAATGGCTGCTACTGCTCCTGCAAGGTTATATTTTCCACACTGTCAGGTGATCATTATTTCGGAAGAACTAGCCCGAGAAGGAATAGTGGAAATAGCGGATGTGCTTCAGCGTAATACTCAAATTCGTGGTATTAACTGGATGTTAATCAGTGGAAAAGGGGTTGACCAGCATAAATTGCTGGCGGTTTACTGCCCGGTAGATGTTGTTCCGGTCAAGCGGATGCTAGATATTATTGATAACCGAGCATATTGTCCCATGTATGCTGTTAACCAGTTGGGAATTTTTTTGGAATTACTTTTTGCCGGAGGTGTGGAGACGCATACAGCGGGGATCAAACTAAAACCGATCCTTGGTGCTAGTAAAGAGGAGCAAAAAACAGGTGAAATAGATATAGCTAAAACAGCGTTATTCAGCACGGGCAAAATGGTGGGTTGGTTAAACGAACGAGAATCTAGAGGTCTGTTATGGTTACAAACAGGGCAAAAAAGGGGGGTGATTTCAGTTAATGCTGGTAGGCATAAGCAAGTAGTGCTGGAAATTTTGCAGGGGACTGCGCAAATTAAGCCGGTAATTACAGCAGGGGGAGAGTTAGTAATAAACATAAATATAAAAGCGACAGCAGGGGTGGTTGAATCAGCAGATTATATTGATCTTGCTAATGCGACAGTGTTGAAAGAATTACAAAATAAATTGGCACAAGAAATAAAAAAAGATATCAATTTAGCGCTGGCAAAAGCACAACAGACTTATAATAGCGATGTTTTTGGTTTTGGGGCGGCAGTGCGCCGGCAATACCCGCAGTATTGGCAACAAGTTGCCGGGCAATGGAATGAACTATACCCGGATGTGGAGACCGTTATTGAGGTGGAAACAGTAATTCTTCGTACCGAATTGATATCCCGACCGCTCAAAGCGGTTGGTGAATAAGGTGATCATATGACTATCTTAGTTTTGTTGGTATTGTTTGCAGTTATTATTGCTTATGAAGCGCCGGGTTTAATCAAAAAAAAGCGGTGGTGGGATTTGGCGGCCTTTAGCGTATTGATGCTACTGGGTAGCACCCTTAGTTTTGGATTAGCCTTGGATTTACCGTTACCTAACCCGTTAATTGTTGTAGAGGCTATTTTTGCTCCGGTTACCCAGTATTTAGACCGGTTATTACTTACTTGATGTAAACCATTTGGGGCGGTTCTTGAAAGGTTCAATCGGAATGATAAAAAACCCACTTGCTTTTTCACGGTGATGGAGGTAAAATTATCTCAGTGGTAGTAATTTTAGTAAATCATAGTCAAGAAATCCAAGAAAAATAGTTGGTAGTTTAAATTTCTATTCTTGACTGACAACTATGTTTCTTTGGTTTTCACTGAGATGGTTCTATAATTTTTATAAATTCTTACAAAGTAAAATATAATGGGAGATCCTATAGTGAAAAGCATTTCAAAAAAAGTTGGCTTAAATGTGTTGATGTTATTTGCTATGCTTGCTTGGGGAGGGAGCTGGACATCCGCTAAAATAATAGCTGAATATGCTGCTCCAGAGGTGCTTGTTTTTTGGCGTTTTTTTTTTAACAGTTATTTCTTTAATTCCAGTTTTGGTGTTTATGAAAACAAATCTTTTCATTAACATCAACATCAGGTCTTTAATGCTAGTTGTTTTAGGCTCGGTTTTAATGGTTATTTATAATTTGCTTTTTTTTATAGGGCTTAAAACAGGTCTGGCAGGTGCCGGGGGAGTTTTAGTGACAACTCTTGCCCCGTTATTCACTTTTTTCTTGACAATCTTTATTTTTAAAAAAAGAACCCAAAGAAAAGAATTGCTGGGTCTTGCGCTCGGGTTTTTCGGAGGTTTAATTTTAATTAAAATATGGCAATTTGATTTGCAGGAAATGCTCTTAAGTGGTAATCTTTTTTTCCTTTTTGCTGCCCTGACCTGGTCTTTCCTCACAATTATTAGCCAAAAATCAAATAAGTATATGCAGGCACTTGTTTTCAGTTTTTATATTTTTGCCTTATCTTCAATCTTGAAATTTTTCCTAGCATTTGACAAAGGTATTTTAGATGTCTTTAATCTATCTTTAATTTTTTGGAGTAATATTATTTTTTTGTCTGTTATTGCTACAACTTTTGCAACAACTATCTATTTTTATGCATCCTCAAAACTTGGGGCAGAGCAAGCGGGGTCTTTTATGTTCCTTGTACCTATAAGTTCAGTAGGTATTAGCTGGCTTGTTTTAGGTGAAATTCCCAAAATCACTACTTTGGTCGGGGGAGCGTTAACCATCTTTGCAGTTTACCTGATTAACTACTCGGTTGCTCAAAAAAAAGCTTCTGAAAAATTTTGATAAAAATTTACTTTCAAGTGCGTGTTCGAAAAGGCTACCATTTAGCACATTTAGCACATTTAGCACATTTAAAATTTACATATTAATCCAATTAATCTTAAAACACACCCC
>JAJOKO010000150.1 GCA_021129825.1 Desulfotomaculum sp.
TGTAGCTTCACCCCTTAAATGTAATAATGTTTTTGGTTAGGTATTTTCTACCTGGAACATTTTAACTGTTTCCGAGAGTACTCGAAATATGATCAACTAACTATCCTCTTATAAAAACAAAAAATCCGATACTTAAGCGCATTACTACACTTGAATATCGGATTATACCTAACTGGTATCAAATTAATACCACTTAACATACCTTCCAATTTATATATACTTTTCGAACACGCACTTTAAACTTCCCGATCCAACACAAAAACAACAATGCGCTCGCCGGTTTTAGTACTAATATCCGTATGCAAACTAATTACCTTAGCTCCGGTTACCCGGGAAATAACTACTTCCAGTTCCGGACGCCCCTGTTCAACCAATTGCTGACGCAACTTTTTGATCAAAGCCATCCCTTCTTTATCATGAGCCAAGTGCCGCTCCGCTTGTGAGAGCACCCCTTTCAAAGTAACAATTACCATGTTGCGAAGAATATCAGTTTTAGCTTCTGTCGGTCCTCGCCCCATGTAGTCCTTTTCCCACTGGATTATAGCCTTAGATATTTCATCTTCTATCTTTCCCCTAGGACAAAGCACCAATCAAAAAACCCCTTTTAAATTATCATTAATTATTTTACTACTCTTATTATAACAATATTACAACAATTCAAAACTGGTTGTCAATAGTAAACTTTTAAAAGTCGAAACCGGCGGCTAAAAAGCTACTTTCCATCATCAACGGCAAAAAACCAAATCAAAAATCAAAAACGACCTTCCCTAAAGCTATGAAAAAAGGGATATAAATAGCAATTACTAATACCGTCCCTAAGCCAGTTGATGTCCCTTGATAAATGGCCGGATTGGCTGTTGGTATCCTATTTCGAAACATCGGTGGACCGGATATATCAGAGCTAGAAGCAGCTATAACCGCCATCATAATTACTCCACCCGGGCTAAACCCAACCAACAGGTGCGCCATCCACCCCAACCCAAATCCCATCAAACCATGCATAAGTGAACCGGCAAAAGCATAAACCACATACCAGTGAGCCGCTTTTTTTAACTCTTTTAACCGGGTATAAGCTTGCATGCCTGATGTCAACATTAACACTACGAAAAAACCTTCAAATAAATAACTAAAAAATTGTTCATAAATTTTTTCCGGCCGGGTAAATAAACCCAATATTACTCCAATAATTAAAACCGTTAAGACCTGCCCCCGAAGGCAATCCTGAATAATTAGCCTAATCTTGACCGGGGCATGAACAACACTTTTTTGTTTATTTTTATTATAGTATAGATTTGCTAAAATAATTGCTGTCAGTAAAGCTGGGATATCCATAAAAAGGTAAAGTGCTGGGAACCAGTCTTCAAAAAAAATGCTTTCTCTTTCCAGTGCCAACATCCCTACAATTAAAGTAGCACTACTGACTGATCCAAACAACCCGACAGTAGCAAGAGCATCCTCTTTTTTTACTCCCGGTAACCGGGTCAACGTGATTGATCCCAGTAAAACTATGCTCACCCCCAGGATGATACAAAACAGCGCCGGTAATAATATTTCTGTAATATTGCCTTCCCGGATAGCCATACCACTCTTTAAACCAATCTTCATTAAAAGCATAAATACACAAAACAGATAAATAGCTTCCGGCACCCGAAACTTACTGTTAACTGCCGAAAGCAACATCCCGGCAAGCAAAAATGCCAAGGCCGGTGCTTGCAACTGCGCCATAAACCGGTTAAAAAACTCTACTAGTTCACCCATTTATACCACACCCTCCCAATTCAGTCAGCAGTCGTCAACCGTCGGAATAGAAAACCACAAACAAAAATCCAACACCTGCTTTGCTCAAAACAATGGTGTTGGATCACATTATAACAAATCAGCTCTGCCGTCAATATCAGGAAATTCAACAGTCAAAATCAGCCATCCACAGGTAAATTAAACTGGGTAAAAAGCGGTCTAACACATGCTGCTGGCACCGCTTGCACCGGAGAATTGTATTTCTTGCCGCATAACGGGTACAGGGCATTTTTACTGAATGACACCCAAACTTGATCGTTTAGCTGATATTTTAGAAGACGCCTGGTCACTACTGCATATAGTTCTAAACCAGCAACATCAATGCTGATTTTGATCACCGGACCATTCGGAATTAAACCTGTGATTATTCCTCTAATCGAATGGTCTTCTTTTTCTGAACTCAATACTAGATCCTCAGGATTAATACAAAATTGTAGTTCTTGCTGCCGCTCAAACACCGGATACTTTAAAGTGTTAATTCTAAAAGACTGGCGACCATTGCTTATTTCAATTATGGCTTGATCAGCGTGCCACCCCACTACCTGCCCCTTCAAAATATTATTGACCCCGACAAACTTAGCCACAAATTCTGTTTTGGGGTGATAAAGCACCTCATCCGGTGTACCAATTTGTTGGATTTCTCCGGCATTGATTATTGCTATTTTATCCCCCACAATCATCGCTTCTGTTAAATCATGGGTTACATAAATGCCGGTTATTCCAATATTTCTCAGCATATTCTTTAGTTCTACTCGCAATTTTTCCCTTAAAATTGGGTCCAATGCACTTAAAGGCTCATCCAGCAACAAAACATCCGGACTGGTAACCACTGCTCGGGCCAAAGCAATTCTCTGTTTTTGCCCGCCGCTCAACCGGTCTATCTTTTGATCTTTAAGCTCTTTAATTTCCAAAATTTCCATCATTTCAAATACTTTGCTGGCTATCTCTTGCTTAGATAGCTTGCTTATTTCTAAACCAAAAGCAATGTTTTCAAATACATTTTTGTGCGGAAACAAAGCATAATCCTGAAAAACAAAACCAATATGACGCTCTTGAGGTGGTAAGTGATCGATCACTTTATTATTCAGCATGATCTTACCGCTGTCCTGTTGCATTAACCCTGCTATGATTTTCAATTGGGTAGTTTTACCACAACCACTTGGTCCCAAGAGTACCATTATTTCTTGGTCACCCACACTTAAACTAATATCATTGAGCACTACTTGATTATTGAATTTTTTAGCAATATTAATTAATTCTATCATATTTTTGCAATCCTTTTAAAGGTTATCAGTATTGTAAAGGAAATTACTATTAATATTAAAGCAAGCACATTAGCTATCTCCCTGTTCCCGCCTAAAGCATTGGTGAATATCGCTACCGGCAAAGTCACTAATAAACCGCTAACCATCATAGTCGCACCAAACTCCCCGATAGCCCGGGCATACGCCATTATTATTCCGGATAGCATGCCTGTTTTAGCTAACGGTAAAATAACTTGCCAAAAAATTTCAAATTCCCGTGCTCCCAACGTTTTAGCGGCATCAATTAATGCCGGCGGAATTTCTTCCATGCTCGTTCTAACGCTTTTAACTACAAAGGGAAAGGCTACAAATGTTTGGGCAATGATGATAGCAACTAGCGTAAACATAATAGTAATCCCCCAAAAATTGTATAGCGGGTATCCCACCAGTCCGAACTTGCCAAATGTGATCAGTAACAAATATCCGGCTACACTCGGCGGCAATACAAAAGGTAGGTTAACCATGGTATCCAGGGTATCTTTAAACGGAAAGTGCTTATATGTAAGCACATAAGCGAGCGGGATACCCACAAAAACAGAGATTATTGTGGAGACCAAAGCAGTTAAAACACTCAATACCAGCGGATCAAGTACCGACCGGGAAAATAAAGTTTTTAAATCTACCGGATCAGCTAAAATATTCAGCATCAGGGCGGTTAGCGGGGCAATAATCAACAAAGCAAATACTAAAAAACTAATACCCACCGAGAGTTTAAATCCAGCAGTGATGTAGTTATTGATTGACATGATTTAAACCCCCTACTTTGGTATTACCACCACCATTTCGTTCTTGGCAAATACGTGATAGTCCGTGACAAAAGCTTCTTCTTTCAGTATTTTCATATGTTTCATGCTAGCGGAGGCAAATATATCCGCACCGGCTGGACCGCCTACTGCCCCGCCTTGTATTTTTTGCCTTAAAGAACCGGAGCTGGCGAAGTGTAATTTTACTTCACAACCGGTAATCTGCTCGAATTCAGTTGCTACTTTTGCAAAAACATCTTTTAAAGAGCCGGCGGCGTAAACAACCAGCATACTGTCGACATTCTGGGGAGTATAAGGTTTTAGGTGACTTACTGCACCGGTAAATCCATAGTTATTGAGGATAGCCTGCCCCTCTTGGGATAGCACAAATTCAACGAACTCTGACGCCATTTCTTGGTCATCGCTATCTTTTAAAACTGCGACCGGGTACTCCGGTACTACGTTGATTTCAGCTGGTATATCTATTATGCTAACTTTTTCTTTTTCAGCATAGGCATCTGTCCGGTAGACAAATCCGGCATCAACCTCTTTTAAAACAACCTTGTCCAAAACAGCCCGGACATGGACATCTTTAGAAACAATATTGGCTGTAATCTTACTGGCAAGATCCGGGTTAGTCTTTTCCAGATTAGCAAGAACATCCACTGCATACCTACCCGCCGGAACATGCCCGGGGTCTCCAATGGCAACCCTTACTCCATCCTGTCCCACATCTTCTAGTTGATTTATTTTTATCTCGTTTCCCCCGGTACACCCCGCCATTAACACTACTAATATTAATAACCCGGCAGTAAAAAATCTGCTCATTTTATAACCCCCATTTATTATAGTATTACGGTTTACGGTTTTAACTGATCACTGATAACCGGTAACTGGCAACTGGTTTCCTGCCGCTCGCTTGGGCTACATGACGATTCAACACTAGCAACACTTGGGGATCTAAACCGGTATCAATACCCTGAATTTGCTTTAAAGCTGCATTTAACTGATCCATACAGGCGTTACCAGCGCGCTCACCCAACCCGCCTATCGTGGTATCCACATAATTAGCTCCTGCCTTGATGGCCGCCAGTGTATTAGCGGTAGCCATGCCGAAATCGTTATGCCCGTGAAATTCAATCCCTAAAGCTAATTCATTTTTTAATTTGCTGATGTTATCAAAAGTGGTAAACGGATCTAAAATACCCACAGTATCACAGTAACGCAAGCGCACTGCTCCCATTTCTTGAACTAATAAGGCAAATTCCAACAGAAATGAATGGTCGGCCCGGGAAGCATCTTCTGCTCCTACCGTCACCCGGCAGCCATAATCAAGCGCATAACTAATCGCTTTTTTAACAGTATCCAGCACCCATTGCGGGGTGCGATTCAATTTATAATGAATTTGGAGTGCGGAAACAGGTGCAGAAATATGGATATTTCGCACCCCGCAATTTAAAGAAGCTTTAAGATCATTTAGTACCATTCTATTCCAAGCAATTACCCGGCTGGTTAATTTTAAATTAATAATTGCTTGGACTGTTTGCTGTTCCATTTCACCCATAGCCGGAATACCAGCTTCGATTTCAGATACACCAGCATCATTCAGTAACTGGGCAATAGTTACTTTCTCTTGTAAGCTAAAAGCAACCCCCGGCGCTTGTTCCCCATCACGCAGAGTAGTATCTACAATATAAATATCCGGGTTACTATTAACATTAGTTTGACAAATCAGATTATCCGGGCAAATTTCCAGCATCATTAATCACCTCATTTTTGATAGAAAAAACTAACCACGGGGACTATTTTGACCCCGTGGTTGTAATTTAAGTGCGTGTTCGAAAAGGATACTATTTAGCACATTTAAAATTTACATATTAATCCAATTAATCTTAAAACACACCCCCACCCTACCCTCCCCCATCAAGGGGGAGGAGATTTAGTCCCCCCTCCCCTCGTGGGAGGGGATTAAGGGGAGGGGGGTTTTTACCACAAACATACTTTTCGAACACGCACTTTAAATAACCCCAGA
>JAJOKO010000126.1 GCA_021129825.1 Desulfotomaculum sp.
GATTAATATGTAAATTTTAAATGTGCTAAATGATACCCTTTTCGAACACGCACTTTTAGTGATTTATTTTTTGTCAACAAATAATTTGCCGGTTGCGATTAATAAACTAACCTGTCTTTGAATTTCAACTACAGCATCAATAAATGCTTCTCCATCAACCCAATCCGGCGGTGTTCCCAAACTTTTTACCAAAGTGCCTTTATCTTTGGGTGGGGCTATTTGAATATTAATCGCTGGGGTTTCACTGGCGAAATCCCAAAAATTATTTTTAATATCAAAGATGCTTTTCTCCGGAAAACCTGTTTCTAAATTATCAGTTTGCTCATCTGATAATGCTGTTTTTACATGCTGGTTTCTGGCTGCTGACAGTTCATATAACAATTGGGCTTTATTTTTACCGCGTAACTCAAAAATCAAAAATGGGTCTTGATCGAATTGGCTACTCCACACATAAAAAACCGCTGCCAAATGTTTACAAGGAAGTTCCCCGTCCGGGCAATTACACTGGATGCTAATTTCCTTTATTTTTGGTATTAAACTAATATTTAGTGTTTTAAAAACATCTTCGATATTATCAGGCATTTTACCACTCAATAATTTAGCAACAAATTCAGCACGTGCACTCAGTATTTCAATTATTTTTTGCCAGGTGGCAGCATCAAATACCGGTACTTGCAAATCGGTCTGATATGGTTTAGAGCGGGAACCACTAACTTTAGCCACTACTATTCCCGGCAAAATTGTTAAATTAGATACTGCGCCTTTGCGGGCATAACTGCGCCCCCGCTGCAAACGAGTATCGCCAGTCATAAATTCTAATATTTTTAAAAATTTTTGCGACCACCAGTTAGTTGCAAATATTTGTCTGCGAGCCACCAGCAACACCTCCCCATTTACTTATGCACCAATAGTAGCGTTCCGCAAAGCAAAAACTGCTTTCAACTGGTCGTTGTTAAGTTCAGTAATCCAATTGCCACCAGAGGACACTACATTTTCAGCTAACTCTTTTTTACTGTTAATCATTTGGTCAATACGCTCTTCAATAGTACCACTACAAATAAACTTATGCACCATTACGTTTTTTTCTTGACCAATACGATAAGCCCGGTCAGTAGCTTGATTTTCTACCGCCGGATTCCACCAGCGGTCATAATGAATTACATGAGTAGCAGCGGTCAGATTAATCCCCACGCCACCGGCCTTAATAGTTAACAAAAAACACTTCGGAGCGGTCGGGTCATTTTGGAATTGCTCCACCATTTTATCGCGCTCTTTTCTACTCACTCCACCATGGATAAAAAACGGTTCTGCATCTGAAATTGTTGCTAAATAATTACATAACATTGCTCCCATAGTTTGATACTGGGTAAAAATTAATACTCGCTCCCCACTAATGGTAATCTCTTCTAACATTTCTGTCAGCCGCAATAATTTGCCGGAACGCCCCGGTAACTTGCTGCCGTCCGCCAGCAATAAAGCAGGATGATTACAAACTTGCTTTAGCTTGGTAATAGTAGCCAGCACCAGACCCTTTCTTTCTATTCCGTCAGTATTTGCTATTTTATCCATCATTTCTCGTAAAACAGCTTCATATAACGTAGCTTGTTCACTGGTTAAATTACAATATACCGGCAATTCCATTTTTTGTGGTAAATCAGGTGCTATCTCCGGCTCAGTTTTCAAACGGCGTAAAATAAAAGGATTAACTAAACGACGCAAGTCTGCCAAAGCCTGTTTATCAGCATGTTTTTCAATCGGGGTAGCAAAACGGGTGCGAAATTTTTTAATGTTACCTAAAAATCCGGGATTCAAAAATTCGCTGATTGACCATAATTCTGAAAGTCTGTTTTCTACCGGTGTACCGGTCAACGCCACTTTAAACTCTGCTTTTAATTGACGGATGCTGCGGGTCTGCTTGGTATGCGGGTTTTTAATATTTTGGGCTTCATCTAATATTAGGCCCTGCCAAGCTACTGCGTTGAGATATGCCAGATCACGCGGCACCAAAGCATACGAAGTTAAGACCAATTGGTATTTAGCAACTTTTTGCATAAAAGCCTCCCCTTCATCCCGGGCCGGTCCATGGTGGAGTAATACCGGGATTGATTGGGCAAATTTAGCTATTTCTCGTTGCCAATTGCCCAGCACCGAAGTCGGACAAATCAATAAACTCGGACCGGTAGCACCAGTTTGCTGCCGGTGCAGTAATAATGAAATAAGTTGAATTGTTTTACCCAACCCCATATCATCTGCCAAACAAGCACCAAACCCGGCAGTAGTCAAAAAATCTAACCACGAAAAACCTCGTAATTGATAAGGGCGCAAAGTACCTGTTAATTTTTGCGGTTGAACCAATATTTTAGGTTTATCCATTTGCAGATTATCTAAAAAATCTCGCCAAGCCCCATCTGTTTGTATTTCTATTTCATTAAATTGTTCGTCAACTCCCAATGATAATTTTACCGCATCCCGCAATTTCAAACCCTGCTGGTATTCTTTATCAAAGCGGTTGATTATTTTTTTAATCTGGGACGGGTTTAATGCTACCCACTGCCCCTGTACTTGCACTAATGGTTGTTTAAGTGTTGTCATTTGTTCAAATTGCTGCTGGCTAATAACCTGCTCCCCTAAAGCCAATTCCCAATCATATTCTACTAACTGGTTTAAAGCAAAATAAGATTTTTCGCCACTAGCGCGTGGAGATTTGGTTTTGATTTTTAATTTAGGTTGTTGACGTTTTAACCAAAAAGCCGGTAACTGTACGGTAATACCGCTCTCCTCAATTTTAGGAGCGGCATTATTTAAAAAATCATAAGCTTCCCTAGTGCTAAATTTACATCCTACCGGACAAGCCGACAATAGTGAAGCAGCCAACGGGGGGAAAAGATGCTCGACCCAGCCTAAATCAGCCAGTAATTTATTTTGAACAATATTACTGCCCCCGGTTTGATCTGACCAAATTTCTTCAGCTGGCAGTAGTAACGCCGGCTGATCTTGGTTTTGCAAATAATAATCTAAGTGCCATTGCTCACCCTGTATCTCCGGTGGTACTAACCGTAAACAAGTATTAAAATTAGTTTCTAAGGTCATTGAACTCCCCCGCCCAGACCATAATCGACATGTTCTGACTATATTTACTGTGTTTGTTGAATTTGATAAGCTGGAATGATATATCTTTCTATTTTTACCGGTCAAAGAACGCAATACTACTTTACCGGGTGACATAAACTTAGATAACCGGATAGTGTTGACTAACTGGTGCTTTCTGATTGCTTGGTAAACTAAATCATCCACTAAAGCATTTAAAACTGATGCTAATACTTTTTTCGCATCAGGCAAAGTATTATCCACCATAGGCACAGCCCGGCAAACCGGTGGCATCATTTCAGCCAGCAACTCTAAACGCTGTTGACAAAAATGATGGCTGAAATCTGGTTGCCACCTAATTTCGTCTACATTACTAACTTCATTTTTAGGTGCAGAAGGTAAATATAATTGTTGAGCAACTATTTCCAAGGCAATCGCTAACACTTTATTCCAGTATAAAATATCCTTAGCAGAGATAAGTTCCAGACTTAAAGAGTACTCATCAATTTCATCATCCGGAAGTCGTTGCTGATCAAAAAGATTGCTCAATAAACATAATTGCGCCATCTGCCACGGGGTTAATTGCAGCCCGGCAACCTGCCAAAGTTGCAGATATTGATCACTTGCTAGTGGTTTTTTGGAAGTGATGCTCTGTTTCTTTTGACCTATTAAATTTGCTATTTCTTCCGAAATTCCTTCATCTGAAGTTAGCGGTGTTCCATGAAGGGTTGGTAAATAAATACCTGCTGTAGCTGTTACTGCTTTAAACTGAATATTAGTAGTTTTAATCAAAAATTTCAAATCTTTGGTATCAGCAGTAAACGGATGTAAGGTGGTGCGTTTGCCAGTAATATTAATTAGCTGTTTTTCAACATCTTCTTCCCATAACAAAAAAAATCCTTTTGAAATTTCAGTACCCATGATCCAATTGATATGTAAAACAGACACTGCGTAAATCGTCCTCCTCTTTATTCTGATAAATTCAGTCCTGTTTTTGAACTGCTATCAGTAACAAATTCCCTTGCTTCACACTTATTTCAGCATAATTGCCGGTTAATTCATTGCTAATGCCAAAGGGATTGCCGATATTAAAACTATGGTCTATCAATTCCCACTTTAAACCTTGGCTAAATACACCTGTTACTTCACCAGCAATGGGCAACAGTGATACAAAATCACCGGCATCCCCTTGGAGTTGTGCCGGTAACTTAGCAGTAATTAAAGAGAGATGGTTACGTTCATCCAAAATGGTCGCCCGCACTCCTAAATTTGCTGCCGGCAATAGCAAGTGAATATTAGCCAAGGTATGATCCAACCGGTCACCGGTGGCGCCTAATAGAATTATTTCTTGATGCCCTAATTTTATCGCTTCCTGCATAGCCAGTTCAGTATCAACTTGGTCTTTTTCGCTGGAATAACGGCGAATATTAGTGCCTAAATTTTGATAATATTGTAACATTGCCGGTTTTACCGAATCCATATCCCCAATAATTAAATCTGGGGTAATCCCCATAGCCCGGGCATGTCTCACGCCATCATCAGCACAGATAACCACCGGTTTATTGGCAAATATATTTTTAAACTGACGATAATCCCGGATTATACCAGCAGAAAGAATCACCACCGCCACTACATCACCTCATTAATACCTGAATACCTAAAATTACCAGATGATACAAGCTCACGATACTTATATTCTATTATATTAATCTCATTTTCACAAGAAATATTTGCTCTAATATCTTGCAAACGATATACTATAAGCATTCACACAGAGTACTCACGCACTAAAAGAGGTGTTTTTTATGTCCAATACTTCACCTATCGGCATTTTTGATTCCGGCATCGGGGGGCTGTCTATTGCCAAAGAAATACGTAAACTGTTACCCGCAGAGGATTTATTATATTATGCTGACTCGGCTTACTGTCCTTATGGCGATAAACCGGCAAAAATAATCAAACAGCGGGTCTTTACAGTGGGTGATTTTTTACTGACCCGAGGAGCTAAATTATTAGTGGTCGCTTGTAACACCGCTTCAATCATTTCACTGGATGATCTGCGCCAACACTATCAAGTGCCGGTAGTGGGTGTAGAACCAGCAGTTAAACCAGCAGTAGCTGCTACCAAAACCGGTACCATTGGCGTGCTAGCCACCGGGGTATCGTTGTCGGGAAATAGATTTTCAACACTAGTCAAGCGTTTTTGTCTTCAAACAAAAGTGGTTACCCAACCTTGCCCCGGTTTAGTAGAATTAGTAGAAAGCGGTCAATTCAACAGCCCGCAAGCAGAAAAACTATTATTTACATATTTAAAACCTCTGCTGAAGCATAATATTGATACTATTGTATTAGGCTGTACCCACTACCCCTTTTTACGCCCGCTAATTCAAAAAATAACCAGCGAGGATATCCAAATAATCGATACCGGCGAAGCAGTAGCCCGGCAAACTGTGCGAGTATTAACTAAGATGAACTTAGCTAACAAACAAAATAAACTTGGACAAGAGTTGTTTTTCACCAGCGGAAAGGTGAAGATAGTTGAACCAGTAGTACAGTTGCTTTGGGGTGATTATACTTTGAAAATAAATGTGTCAAAAACGTTTCCATAGCAAAAAAACATTAGAAAATAAGCCTTTGTAAGTTTATTCTATTTTAAGTGCGTGTTCGAAAAGGGTACCATTTAGCACATTTAAAATTTACATATT
>JAJOKO010000165.1 GCA_021129825.1 Desulfotomaculum sp.
TAATATGTAAATTTTAAATGTGCTAAATGGTACCCTTTTCGAACACGCACTTATATATTCATTTTCAACGAAAAAAGTTTTGACGTACCGCTGGCATCCATCGTCACCCCGTATAGTATTTCGGCTTGTTCCATTGTTCCTTTACGGTGACTAATCACTACAAACGGCATTTGCTGGCTAAATTCTAGCAAAAATTGGGCGAAACGCTGCACGTTAGTTTCATCCAGCGCCGCATCAATTTCATCCAAAACACAAAAAGGGCTGGGGCTAACCTTTAAAATAGCAAACAATAGCGCTATCGCCGTCAAAGCCCGTTCACCCCCGGAAAGCAAACTGATATTTTGTAATTTTTTGCCCGGCGGTCGTGCTTCTATTTCAATACCGGCAGCAAGGGGATCATCTCCGGTAAGGTGCATAGCAGCTGTACCGCCGCCAAATAACTCTTGAAAGATTACTCTGAATTTTTTTTCAATCTCTTTAAAAATTTGGCTGAATTTACCAGACATCAACACTGCCATTTCTGAGATTAAATTTTCCAGAGACTGTTTACTCTGATCTAAATCTTGCTTTTGTTTTAATAAATATTGATACCTGGTTTGTACTTGTTGATACTCTGTTTCAGCAGCCTGGTTTACCGGACCAAGCTCTGTTAGTAATTTTTTTAGTTTTAAAATCCGGGTTGAACATAACCCGGTGTCGGGAGCAGGCAGTGCTGCCAACTGAGCTATATCTTTAATTTGGTAATCGTCTGCTAATCTAGTTAATAAATTTTGGTGCTTTGTTTCTAGACGCGCTTGCTGTAATTGCCAATGGTGCGCTTGCTCCCGTTGTTTTTCAGCTTTTTCAACCTGCGCCTGCTTTTGTTGCCGAGCTTGTTGCTGTTGTTTTAATAAAGCTGCCTGTTCATTTTGCAGCGTTTGCCCCCTTTGTTGCTGATTTTGTAACTGGGTTCGTTTTTGGCTTAATTGGACTTCTTTTTGTTTTATTTTTTGCTGCATTTGTGCTTGGTTTAAAGCTAAATCAGCTATTGCTTTTTTGGCTGCTGTTAAATTAGTTTGATGCTCATTAATTTCTGAGGTTAATCTATTTAGCAACTTGCTTGTCCCGGTTTGCTGCTGTTCAGTGCTAGCTTGTATTACTTTAGCATCAGTAATTTGCCGGGCTATTTGTTGCTCCTCTTTTTTTATATTTTCTAATTGTTGCTGTTGAGTTTCAATTTTTGTAGCGATTATTGCAGTATCCGTCTTCGCTACTGCTATTTGACCAGTGGTATTTTCTAATATGGGAGTTTGGTGTTCTATTTCCGCTACCAAATTAGTGCTTTCATACCTATTAGCTTGATTTTGTACCGTAAATTGCTCTATCGCTTGTTGGAGTTGCACTAGTTCCTGTTCTTTACCAGCCAGAGCTACTTGTAATTTGATGGCTTTGTTTTCTAAACCAGCGGTGGTTTGCGCTACTTGATTTAGTTTTTCATTTAACCCCGTTGCTACTGCCACTAACTCACTTTCGGTTTGCTGCCACCCCGCTATCTTGACAGCATAGGCTTCTTTTTCCCGTTTAATCTTTAATAAACCCCGGCCCGGACCGGTAGCAGTACCACCGGTAAGCGAACCACCCGGGTGTAAATATTCTCCGGTCAGGGTCACTAACCGCAACCGCTGTTCAGCAGTCCGGGCTACTTTTAAAGCTTGTTCAATATCAGTCAATACTAATACTTTACCCAGCAAAAATTCGATCACTACTTGGTAGCAACTTTGACACTGCACCAAATCTGCCGCCACTCCCAATACCCCCGGTTGACCTAAAGCTTCTTTTTCAATAGTCTGGCGTTTAGCCGCTCGCAAGGTATTCAGTGGTAAAAAAGTTACCCGGCCTAGTTTGTTTTGTTTTAAATAGGCAATCGCCTGCTTGGCGTCTGTATCTGTGTCCGCAACTAAATTTTGCAACGCTCCGCCCAAAACTGTTTCTACCGCCTGTTCTAAATTTGGCGGCACTTGTAAAATTTCAGCCACCGTGCCTCGCAAACCTTTCAAAGCTAGCCGTTTTTTCTGCACCGCTAATAATAATTCGCGTACCCCGCGCTGGTAACCGGTATAGTTCGCTAATGTTTCTGCCAGCACCCGGTACTTAGATTTTGCTGCTGCTAAATTTTCCCTTAATTGTCGAATGTCGTTTTGTTGCTGCTCTAAATCACTATTCAAGCGGCTTTGAGACTCTTTGGATTGTAATAATGTGGACCGGGTAGTTGCTAATTCTTTTTGCCATTGCCGGGTTAAATGCTGGGCAGCGGTCAGTTTTTCTTGTAGTTGCCCTTGGGCTATCTTGGTCTGCCGGTAATCGGCATTCCGTTTATCTAACCTGCGTTTGGCTACCGCCTGACGTTCTTTAGCTTGTTGTAGTTTAGTACGACCTTGCGCTACCGTATTCATTAAATCAATTACCTGAGCTTGATTATCTGCTAACACAGCTGTTTGCTGCTGTAACCCGGTTAATAATTTTTCTTGGTGTTGTTGTAATTGTTGTAAAGTTTGTTGCCCCCTAGTTAACAATGTCTTTATTCGTTTTAAATTAGCGGTCTCTTGGTCTTTTTCTTGTTCTAAAATCTGTAATTTTACAATGATTTCTTTTTTCTGCCGTAATAAACGTTGCTGCTCTTGTTGGTCACTCTGCTGTTTTTGCTGATCCAGCATTAGTTGTTGCTTGATCTGTTGTACTTCGGAGTTAATTTTTTCTGTATGGGAACGATAATCTTCTAAGTTCATATTTTTATGCTGTAACTGTACTTCTAATTGTAAAACCAATGCAGCCAGTTGCTTATCTATATTTTGCTGATTATGATTAAAATGGTTTAATTGCTTTTTTAAACTGGTTAGTTTTTCCGCTATTGCCTGCCCCTCGCGGACCAGTAAACTCAATTCCAATTGTTTTAATTCGCTGGTATATTGCTGCCATTGCCGCACTTTTGCCGCTTCTGATACCAACGGCTGTAGTCGCAAAGCAAGTTCATCAATAATATCCCCCAAGCGTACCAAATCTGATCCGGTAACGGTTAATTTTTTCAACGCTGCTTCTTTTTGCTGACGATATTTTACAATACCCGCCGCTTCTTCAATTACCGCACGACGTTCTGCCGGATGACTATGTAAAATTTGATCCACTTTACCTTGACCGATAATAGCATAAGCCCCGCGCCCAATGCCGGTATCCAATAATAAATTATGAATATCTTTTAAACGACAAGGGGTTTTATTAATCATAAACTGGCTTTCACCGGAACGAAACAAGCGGCGGGTAACAGTCACTTCAGCATATTCTAACGGCAAGCAACCGGTACTGTTATCTAACGTTACCACCACTGTACACATACCCACGCGCCGGCGCTGATCACTGCCGGCAAAAATAATGTCATCCATCCGGGTACCCCGCAAGGCCCCGGGTCGCTGTTCACCCAAAACCCAGTTAATAGCATCAGCAATATTGCTTTTGCCACTGCCATTAGGTCCTACAATTACTGTCAAACCGGGCAAAAATTCTATTTGTGTTTTATTAGCAAATGATTTAAAACCCTGAATATCAAGCCGCTTGAGCACTACGCAAACTCCTAACGAATTGGCTATCAGCAGTCAGCTGATCGCTTTCTTTTAGTCTTTAGCTGATCGCTGACCGCTGATAGCTAATTAGAAATTGCTTCTTTAGCGGCTTGTTGTTCGGCCTCTTTTTTAGAACGTCCGCAGCCTCGCCCAATTTCTTTTTGCCGGTAAATAACCCCGGCAGTAAAAACTTTATCATGATCCGGTCCTGTTTCTTTAAGCACTACATAAGTTAAGGGTTCGGAAGATTTTTTTTGTAATTTTTCTTGTAATTCTGTTTTGTAATCCCGTTCTACTCGCCCTTCAAGCACCGCTTGAATGATCGGCGTAAGTTGCTGTAGTATTAATTTACGGGCGGTTGCTATACCCTGATCTAAATAGACCGCTCCTAAAAGAGCTTCGAAAACATCGGCCAAAATACTGGGGCGTTCTCGTCCGCCCGAACGTTCTTCACCCCGACCCATCTGCATACAATCTCCTAACATCAATTCCTGCGCTACCTGGGCTAAAGGAGCTTCACACACAACTGCTGCTCGCAGTTTAGTTAATTCACCCTCACTACGTTCAGGGTAAGTACGGTATAAATATTCACTAACCACTAATTCTAACACCGCATCCCCTAAAAATTCCAGACGTTGATTATGGGCAACCCCTAGTTTGCGATTTTCATGCACACAAGAGCTGTGGGTTAAAGCTTGGTAAAACAAACTGCTATCCTGCCAGTTTATTGCTAATCGTTGCTTTAATTGTTCGGTAGTGATTTCCATTTTAGCCATTTTTTCACCGCTATCCTTGATATTCTTGGAAAGCCAATGTGACGTTATGCCCACCAAATCCTAAATTATTAGAAATAGCTACTTTAACTACTTGGTTTCTAGCTTGATTAGGCACATAATCAAGATCGCATTCCGGATCAGGTACTTCATAATTGATAGTAGGCGGAATAATATTGTTAACAATTGCTAAAATGGATGCTACTGCTTCTATCCCGCCTGCTGCTCCTAACAAATGACCGGTCATGGATTTGGTAGAACTAACCGGTATTTGGTAAGCGCGGGCACCAAATACTTTTTTGATAGCCATAGTTTCTAATTGATCATTTAATAGTGTCGATGTGCCATGAGCATTGATATAATCTACTGCTGCTGGTTTTAGACCGGCATCATCAAGCGCTATTTGCATCGCCCGGGCCGCTCCGGCACCTACTGGATCCGGAGCGGTAATATGATAGGCATCACAAGTACTACCATATCCTACTATTTCGGCATAAATACTCGCCCCCCGGGTTTGGGCATGTTCTAAAGTTTCCAATACCAGCATACCAGCACCCTCACCCATCACAAAACCATCTCGCCGGGCATCAAAAGGTTTACTGGCTTTTTGGGGTGCTTGATTACAAGTACTTAATGCTTTCATCGCACTAAAACCAGCGATGCTAACAGGTGTAATAGCCGCTTCTGTGCCACCGGTAATCATCACATCTACCTCACCACGTTGTAATAATTTGAAACTGTCACCAATAGCATTATTCCCAGAAGCACAAGCAGTTACAGTAGTACTATTAGGGCCTTGTAAACTATAAGTAATCGCTACTTGACCGGCAGCCATATTACCAATCATCATCGGTATAAATAACGGGCTAACCCGCCCTGGACCACGCTCTAACAAAACCTGTATTTGAACTCCTAATGTTTCTAAACCGCCGATACCCGAACCTATAATCGCCCCAATACGGTCTTTTTTTTCTTGGTCTAAATCTAATTTAGCATCCTGAATAGCCATGCCGCTTGCTGCTACTGCAAATTGAGTAAACCGGTCCATGCGCCGGGCTGCTTTTTTGTCTAAATAATCAGTGGGCGTAAAATTATTTACTTCCCCGGCAATTTGTACTTTATAATCCAGCGGGTCAAATTTAGTAATGCGATCAATACCGGATATGCCAGTGATCAAAGCATTCCAGAATTTATCCAAGCCTATTCCCACCGGGGAAATAACACCCATACCAGTGATTACTACTCGTTTAGTCAAAATCCACACCACCTTTTAAGTTCGAGAAACGAGGTTCTAGGTTCTAGGTTCTAGGTTCTAGGTTCTAGGTTCTAGGTTCTAGGTTC
>JAJOKO010000077.1 GCA_021129825.1 Desulfotomaculum sp.
GGGGGTTAGGGGGAGGGGGTGTTTGGAACTTTTTAACTGTTTCCGAGAGTGCTCTCTAACTATCTCCAAAAAGTTACCCAGCAACTTGTGCCCTTGTTCGCTTAGTACTGATTCCGGGTGAAACTGCACTCCGTAAACAGGTTTATGCCGGTGAGTCAACCCCATAATTTCACCGACCTCTGTCCAAGCAGTTACTGCTAAACATGCCGGCAGTTGTGCTGGTGCTACTACCAAAGAGTGATAACGTCCGCCGGTAAAAGGTGACGGTAAATCCTTAAATACCCCCTGCCCTTGGTGGATTACTGGCGAACTTTTACCGTGCATCGGATTTTCAGCTCGCACTACCCGGGCTCCAAAAACATGCCCGATCGCTTGATGACCTAAACATACTCCTAAAATAGGAATTTCACCGGCAAATTGTTTCAGCAATTCTAAACAAATACCGGCTTGTTCCGGTTGTCCCGGTCCGGGAGATAAAATTATCCCAGACGGGTTTAATTCATGCACCTGCTTAATAGTAATTTGATCATTACGGTAGACAACCACTGTTTGTTTTAATTCCCCAAAATATTGCACTAAATTATAAACAAAAGAATCATAGTTATCAATCATCAGTAGCACCGGCCAGCACCTCCTTACTCAAGTCTGGGATACCTAACGCCCGGGCTACAGCAGTTGCTTTATCCAAACACTCTTGGTACTCACTAGCCGGATTAGAATCAGCAACTATCCCGGCGCCGGCTTGAAAATAGGCCTGACCAGCATAAAAAACAACGGTGCGAATAGCAATGGCAGTATCTAAAACATCATTATAGCCAAAATAACCAATAGCACCAGCATAAATATTCCGTTTATGCTGCTCTAATTCATCAATGATTTCCATTGCCCTTATTTTAGGTGCTCCACTAAGGGTGCCCGCAGGAAAACAAGCTTTTAAAGTATCTAGCATTGTTTTTTTAGCAGCCAGTTTTCCAGTCACACTAGAAACAATATGCATTACATGGGAATAACGTTCTACCTGCATCAAAGAAGCCACTTTTACGCTGCCCGGTTGACACACTCGTCCCAAATCATTACGTCCCAAGTCTACCAACATCACATGTTCAGCGCATTCTTTAGTATCTGCCAATAAATCAGCGGCTAATTGATTGTCGGCGTGTTCATCTTTACCCCGGGGGCGAGTGCCGGCAATAGGGCGAGTTTGGACCACGCCACCTTCTACCCGTACCAGCATTTCCGGTGAAGCACCAGCAATATGAATATCGCCAAAATCCAAATAATACATATACGGGGATGGATTTAAACTACGTAACTGCCGGTAAGCCTGAAAGGGATCACCGGCATATTGACAAGTAAATCGTTGTGAAAGCACCACTTGAAAAATATCTCCGGCAGCAATATATTCTTTAGCTTGATTTACCGCATTAATATATTGATCTTTGGTGCAGTTAGAACGGACTTGTTTGATTAAAGGTAAGGGGGATAAATCCGGCGCAATATTTTGCTGGAGCAATTTTTCGATTGCCGCTAATGTTTTTTGAGCTTGTTGATAATCTGCCGCCGGATTACTACTGATCTTGCTATTTACCACCGCAATCAAAGTATGCCGCACATGGTCAAAAATTAACACTATGCCACACAAAGCAAAAAATGTATCCGGTAGTGGCACGTCATTTACTGTTGTTTGGGGTAATTGCTCTAATGTAGTAATGATATCGTAACCTAAATAGCCGACTGCCCCGCCATAAAATCCGGGTAAATCAGGTAAATCAGGGCAGCGATATTCATTCAATAATGTTTCCAGCAAGTCCAGCGGTTTACCATGCAGTTGTTGCACTTTACCGTTACGATTGATGCGGGCCTCTAAACCATTACTGCTAAAAGTAGCAAAAGGACTTAAGCCGATAAAAGAATAGCGGGTTACATTTTCGCCGCCTTCCACACTTTCCAGTAAATAAACTGGTTTTAGTGATTTCATTTTTCGATATACCGTAACTGGTGTTTCGGTATCTACCATCCACTGCCGGTAAACCGGAATTAAGTTATAGTTTTGGCTCAAATCAGCAAACTGCTGCGCACTGATCGTCAAATGGATGCCCCCCCTTACTAAAATTTGATAACAAAAAAACCGGCATTCAGAAAAGAATGCCGGGTCATTTTTAAAAATAAACACACCTGCCCCCTAGAACTCTTCTCAACTCAATTTTAACACCACTCTACTCAACTCTAATGCTACTCAACTCGTCTACAGGCTTTAACTATGCCTTAAATTAACACAAAAACATTGTTTAGTCAAGATTTTTTATAAGATTATGTAACCAATCGTCACTTATTACCATATAGTGTTATTATAGTTAGAAATTCTCAAAGGAGGTTATGTTATATCCTGCTCTTGTGGTTCAGCAATTATTTTTCTGCTAATAACTGTGCTTCAATTACAACAACTGCTTTTTTTATAGCTGCTTGTAGTTGGGCAGGATCTTTGCCGCCGGCTTGAGCCATATCTGGTCTGCCACCGCCGCCACCGCCTACAATTTTAGCGATTTCTTTAATTACTTTGCCGGCGTGAACGCCTTTATTTAATAAATCCTTGGTAATTACTGCCACTAAGCTGGCTTTGCCGCCGATTTCTGCCCCTAATACTACAATGCCGGAATCAAGTTTATCCCGTAACAAATCAGCCATATGCCGCAAACTATCTACATCCGGTACAGTCACTAAGGTAGTTAACATCTTAACCCCGTTAAATTCTCTAACTTGTTCTAAGATAGCGGTGGTTTGTTGTTGAGATAATTTATTGCTCAATATTTCTAATTGATGGGTCAGTTCTTTGGCACTTTGCTGTAGTGCTTGTACCCGCTTGGCTACTTCATTAGGGGCCACCTTAAGCACTGCGGCAGCCTGATTTAATTGTTCCTCTTTTGTTTTTAAATATTGTAATACACCCTTGCCGGTAACTGCTTCAATACGGCGCACCCCGGCACTAATACTGCTCTCAGATACCAGTTTAAATAAGCCTATTTCAGATGTGGCTTGCACATGCGTGCCACCACATAATTCCAAACTAAAATCGCCCATTTTTACTACCCGCACTTTTTGACCATACTTCTCACCAAATAAAGCCGCTGCTCCCATCGATTTTGCTTTCGCCAGAGATGTTTCCAATATTTCTACCGCCAAGTTAGCTAATATTTGATCATTAACTAACTCTTCCAGATCATTAAGCTCTGGTTTTGATAAAGCAGCATAATGGGTAAAATCAAAACGCAACCGTGCCGGTCCTACCAGTGAACCGGCTTGATTAACATGCTCGCCCAACACTGTTTTCAGGGCTTGATGCAGTAAATGGGCTGCCGAATGATTGCGCACCGTTTCAGTGCGGTGCAGTTGGGCGACTTCTGCCATAACGGTAGTGTTTACAGTTACTTTACCAGAAATCACTTTACCAGTATGGATAATAAAATTATCTACCGGTTTATGAACACCGGTTATTTTAATTTTAAAATTTTCACCGGTGATATAGCCGTGATCCGCAACTTGACCGCCGCTTTCAGCATAAAACGGGGTAATGTCTAAAACTAAAGCTATCTCTGCCCCGTTTTCTGCGGCTAACTCTGGTAACCCCTCTTTAAGGATCGCTAATAAGTTAGCCTGCACATTAAGTTGATGATAGCCTACAAATTCGGTTTCCCCAAATTGATTGCGGAGAGTTTGAAAATTTTCTTGTTGTGGCGACAGGTATTTTATTTGCTGCCGGGCTCCTCTGGCTCGCTGCCGTTGTTCTGCCAAAGCTTTTGCAAAACCAACTTCATCAACAGTTAAACCCTGTTCCACAGCAATTTCCCGGGTCAACTCTAAGGGAAATCCGTAAGTATCGTATAATCTAAAAACATCCTCACCGGCAATTTTCACACCAGTAGTACCGGTAGCTAAAATCTCTTTGATTAGTTGGTTTAATATTGCAGTGCCTTGAGCCAATGTTTCTATAAATCGTTCTTCTTCGGTCAGAATCACTTGTAAAATGTGCTCTTGTTTTTGCTTTAATTCGGGATAAACGCCACCCATTTGTTTAATTACTTCTCCGGCAATTTTATGAATTATCAAGGTAGTTTCTTTCGCCTGTTGTGTGGCAGAACTGGTTCCGGTCACAGTACAGACAAAACGAACCGCCCGCCGCAATAACCGGCGAATTACGTAACCACGCCCTTCATTAGACGGCAAGGCCCCATCACCAATAGCAAAGGTAATCGCCCGGGTATGATCAGCAATTACTTTTAAGGCTAAATCATCTTGAGGGTTTTCACCATATTTTATATTTAGCAGCACAGCGGTAAAGTCCATAATTTCTTTCATTAAATCAGTGTCAAAGTTAGTCGGCACTTTTTGTAGTACGGCAGCAATCCGCTCTAAACCCATACCGGTATCAACACCTTTATTTTTTAACGGTGTATAATTTTGGGCTTCATCCCGGAAAAATTGAATAAACACCAGATTCCATATTTCTAAAAAGCGGTCACATTCACAACCAACGCTACAATTATCGTCATTGCAACCCCGTTCTACGCCTAAATCAATATATATTTCCGAGCAAGGACCACAAGGTCCTACACCAATTTCCCAATAATTAGTATCTTTTCCCATGCGTACTATTCTGTCTTTGGGCACACCCACTTGCTGATGCCAAATATCAAAAGCTTGATCATCATCCAAGTAGATAGTAATCCAAAGCTGATCCGGATCTAAGCCTAAAACATCCACAATAAATTCCCAAGCCCAAGGAATGGCTTCGGCTTTGAAGTAATCACCAAAAGAAAAATTACCTAGCATTTCAAAAAATGTATGATGACGGGCAGTTTTACCTACCTCTTCAATATCCGGGGTACGCAAGCATTTTTGACAGGTAACTACCCGGCGTACTTCGGGCTGAGCTTGCCCGGTAAAAAATGATTTAAAAGGTACCATACCAGCCGCTGTCCACAGGATGCTAGGATCATTGTGCGGAATTAGCGATGCACTGGGCATGATCCGGTGGCCTCGTTCTTCAAAAAAAGCTAAAAACTTTTGTCTAATTTGATTACCAGTCAAGATTATTTCCTCCAATAGATTGATAGTGCGTGTTCGAAAAGTATGTTTGTGGTAAAAACCCCCCTCCCCCTTGATGGGGGAGCGGGTACCCACCCGAAGGGAAGGGTGCAGGTGGGGGTGTGTTTTAAGATTAATTGGATTAATATGTAAATTTTAAATGTGCTAAATGGTACCCTTTTCGAACACGCACTTACTGTAATTCTTTTGCCAATTGTTCTATTTCGCTTTGAGAAAGACCAGTTATTTGCTGAATAAGAGATTTACTTAAACCAGATTTAAACATGTTCCGGGCTGTTTTTATTATACCTATCTCTATGCCTTCTTCTCTACCTTCTTCCCTGTACACCGCCGCCAAGTTAGATTTACTCCATGTTAATCCCATATTTTTATCTCCCCTTTCTAATATAGTGTTTAATTCTGCTGCAAACTTCAGCCCTTGTTCTTTAGGTAAATTTAATAAGCCGTCAATAAATATAAACATATTTTCTATTTTCTTTCTGCTCTGTTTTTGCTGAAACAATAACCTGATTAAGCTGACTTTAAATTTGTACCGCGTATCTACATCTTTTTTACT
>JAJOKO010000055.1 GCA_021129825.1 Desulfotomaculum sp.
GATTAATATGTAAATTTTAAATGTGCTACATGGTACCCTTTTCGAACACGCACTTAAAATAAAGTTAGGAGAATTAATTTTGAACGTAAACATTAATAATTTAGAGAGCAAAACAATGGTGGAATTATATAAAATAGCCCGGGATATGGAATTACCGGCTTACTATAAATTCCGAAAAAAAGAACTTGTTTTTGAAATCATCAAAGCTAAGACTGCCAAAGAAGGCATCATTCAGGCTCAAGGGGTATTAGAGATATTACCGGATGGCTATGGGTTTTTGCGTCCTTTTAAATATCATCCCAGCAATGATGATATTTATATTTCTTCATCGCAAATCAGAAAATTTGACTTGCGTACTGGTGACCGGGTTAGTGGTCAAGTGCGTAGACCTAAGGATACTGAAAGATACTTTGCGATGTTGCGTGTAGAAGCAGTTAACGGTGATGATCCGCGTTTGTCTTCGGAAAGATTGCACTTTGACGGGTTAACACCTCTTTATCCTGAAGAAAGATTTGCGTTGGAAACACAACCGCAGAAATACAGCACCCGGATTATCGATTTAGTATCCCCGTTAGGTAAAGGACAGCGAGGTCTGATTGTTTCACCACCCAAAGCCGGTAAAACAACCCTGTTAAAAGAGGTAGCCAATAGCATTAGCATCAATTACCCAGACGTAGAGCTACTGGTGCTGCTGATTGATGAGCGACCGGAAGAAGTTACTGATATAGAGCGATCAGTAAAAGGGGAAGTAATTAGCTCTACCTTTGATGAACCACCAGAAAACCACGTAAAAGTAGCTGAAATGGTGTTAGAAAGAGCGAAACGATTGACAGAGCACAAGCGAGATGTGGTAGTTTTAATGGATAGCCTGACCAGACTAGCCCGGGCTTATAATTTGATTATTCCGCCTAGTGGCAGAACCTTATCCGGTGGTGTTGATCCGGCGTCTCTTTATAAGCCAAAACGATTCTTTGGAGCAGCTCGCAACTTAGAAGAAGGTGGTAGCCTAACTATTTTAGCTACTGCTTTGGTAGAAACCGGTAGCCGGATGGATGATGTGATTTTTGAAGAATTTAAAGGTACTGGTAACATGGAATTGATTCTCTACCGCCGCTTAGCAGAGCGCAGGATGTTTCCGGCAATAGATGTACAGCGATCCGGAACCAGGCGTGAAGAAACACTGCTAAATACAGAAGAGCGAGATTGGGTATGGGGCTTTAGGCGGGCATTTAGTAATGCTGCCCCTTGGGAAGCATTAGAAAATATTATCGAACGCATGAAAAAAACTAAAACTAATGAAGAGTTAATTACCGTTACATTGCAACAACGTAAACGGCTCAAATCCGCTGTTCCTAGTCATCCCCCTACCCGGGTAACCATGCACTCTAAAAGATAAAGATATAGTGGTCACTGGTGGTGACATGAATAATCACCCTGCATAATGGCAATAATAGCAATAAATATAGTCATTAGGGGGTGGTTTTTGATGTGGAAGAAAATAATAGCTATACTGGTATTAGGATTAATTTTAAGTACTTGTCAAACTACTGTGGTCAGGGCCCGGTTTGATGAAAGGCTTATTAAGTGCCAACCTTACGGGATTAACCAGTTAAAATGTCAACCTAAAACCAGATTTGAGCACGTATCGCGATCTGCTATCCGCCAAGGCAGAATAAACCCAATAATATATCTAGTAAAACCCGGTGAAAACATAATTGCCATTGCTCAAGAACATAATATTACCGTGGCTACTTTAGTAAAAGCAAATAATTTAAAAAACCCTGATCATATTAAAATCGGTCAAAAGCTAGTGATACCAGTAAAGTCGACTGGAAGTAGTCAGGATGCGCCTGTTCCAGCAAGTATTAAATTACCAGTGTTAGCGATGAA
The DNA here is from genome assembly GCA_021129825.1 of Desulfotomaculum sp. Lineage (GTDB taxonomy): Bacteria > Bacillota > Desulfotomaculia > Desulfotomaculales > Desulfohalotomaculaceae > JAJOKO01. Next base: position 1,891 of record JAJOKO010000055.1, read on the forward strand.
TTGGCCGGTGCAGGGTCGGATATCCTCGCATTTTGGGATTCGAAAAACAACTCCACACCATGGTGTGGATATTGCTGCTGCCCACGGGGCTTTAATCAGAGCACCCCAAGGGGGGGCGGGTTATTTTTGCGGGGTATTATGGTTCATTTGGCAATACTGTAATTATTGAACATGGTGCTAACGTGCGCACGCTATATGCTCACTGTTCGATATTGCTGGTAGAAACAGGTCAAATTGTTTCTGAAAAAGATCCTATAGCCAGAGTAGGTAATACCGGGCGGTCTTTTGGTCCGCACCTGCACTGGGAAGTGCATTACCGGGGAGTACCCTACGACCCGGTATTATGTATAAAAGCAAATGAGTTAGCGTGAACTTTTTTAACAGTTGCAGATATAATCATTATATGCTAAAATAACTAGGCATGTATTGATTATTTTTGTATTTTTTTTGTTAAAGAGGTGAGATTTAAATGAAAGCAAACATTCATCCTGCGTTTCAAGATGCTAAAGTGACTTGTGTATGCGGCAGCAGCACGATAATAGGTTCAACTAAAAAAGAATTGCGTCTGGATATCTGCTCTACGTGTCATCCATTTTATACCGGTACGCAACGTACTATTGATACCGGTGGGCGGGCAGATAAGTTCCGCAAAAAATATGGTTTGAAACGCCAATAGGCTAATAGCAGAGCAATATGCTCTGCTATTTCTTTATGAGCAAATACGCATTTAAATTCTAGGAGTATATTATACAATGAAAACAATGAAAAAAAAATTCCCGTACGGTGGGCAAGCAGTAATTGAAGGTGTGATGATTCGTGGGCCTAAAATCCGGGCAGTGGCAGTACGCAAACCAGATCAATCAATTATCATAGATACTGCTCTGGTGACTTCTATTGGTGACCGTTTGCCGTTTTTAAAATGGCCGCTAATCCGGGGGATGGTAGTGTTGATTGAGTCTATGGTATTAGGGATCAAAGCACTAACCTACTCCGCTAATCAAGCTTTTGATGAAGATGAAGAAAATTTGAGCACTTTAGAGCTGGTTGTTACGTTGGCTTTAGGTATCGGGCTTTCCATAGTATTATTAGTAATAATCCCGACTACCCTTACTCACTGGGCTGCTGCTGCCGTGAAAGACCCTTTTCTAAATAATTTAATAGAGGGGATATTGCGATTAGGCATATTTTTGGCTTACATAGTACTGATATCTCGCATGAAAGATATTAAGCGGGTGTTTCAATATCACGGTGCGGAGCATAAAACAATCCATGCTTACGAAGCCGGTCAACCATTGGCAGTGGAACAGGTGCAACGCTATTCGGTATTGCATCCCAGATGCGGCACCAGTTTTTTATTGATAGTAATGACGATAAAAATATTTGTATATGCCCTGCTGGGACATCAGGAAGATGTAGTATGGCGCAACGTATCCCGTATTTTATTGCTACCGGTAATCGCCGGAATTTCATACGAAATTTTAAAAATGTCAGCCAGACATTTTCAAAACAGATTTTGGAGAGTAGCGATTACCCCGGGGTTATGGCTACAAAAACTAACTACCCGGGAACCGGATAATCAGCAGGTAGAAGTAGCGATTGCAGCTTTTAATGCCGTTCTGGAAAAAGATAAAAAAGACGAAAAAGGTGAAAAATAATGCTAGATAAACTGGGCAGTATCACCGCAAAACACGAAGAATTAAGCCGGATAGTTGCTGATCCGGAAATAATTGCTGACCGTGTTGCTTGGCAGCAGCACATGAAAAAACATGCAGAATTAACAGAAATAGTAACTGTGTATCAAAAGTATAAACAAGTGGTTAACGAACTTGATGATACTAAACAAATGCTTAAAGAAACGCTGGATCCGGAAATGCGTGAAATGGTTGAAGAAGAATTGGCAGAGCTTAAAACAACCAAAGAGCAGCTGGAGCAAGCACTAAAATTATTATTACTGCCTAAAGATCCTAATGATGCTAAAAACGTAATTGTAGAAATTAGAGCCGGTACCGGTGGGGATGAAGCAGCTTTATTTGCGGCAGATTTGTTTCGAATGTACACTCGTTTTGCGGAAGTACGGGGCTGGAAAACAGATATTATGAATACTAACTATACCGGCATGGATGGGATCAAAGAAGTTGTTTTTATGATTGAAGGAGCCTGGGCTTACAGTGTGCTAAAATTTGAAAGTGGTGTACACCGGGTACAGCGAGTACCGGCAACTGAAAGCAGCGGGCGGGTGCACACTTCGGCGGCAACGGTAGCGGTAATGCCGGAGGCTGAAGAAGTAGAAATTGAGATCAGTGCTAATGATTTGCGAGTAGATTTATTCTGTTCTACCGGACCGGGTGGGCAATCGGTAAACACTACCCAGTCGGCAGTGCGGATTACCCACTTGCCTACCGGCATTGTAGTTTCTTGCCAAGATGAAAAATCTCAGCATAAGAATAAAGATAAAGCGATGAAAGTGCTACGGGCCAGAATGTTTGAAGTAGCTCAACAAGAACAACAACAAAAGATTGCCAGTACTCGTAAATCTATGGTGGGCAGTGGGGATCGTAGTGAACGCATCCGTACTTATAACTTTCCGCAAAACCGGGTTACCGATCACCGCATTGGCTTAACAATCCATCGTTTAAGCGAAGTGCTGCAAGGGCATTTGCAAGAATTGATAGATGCTTTAGTGGTTGCTGAACAATCCGAGCAGCTTAAAGGTGATTAATATTAATCTATGATAAAGATATAAGCAGGAGTGATTCCGAATTTGAACATCAAAACAGCCCTGGCGCAAGCCGGGGCTTTGTTGCAACAAAAAAACATAACAACAGCCCGGTTGGATGCCGAAGTATTGTTGGCTCACGTGCTGGAGTGCGCGCGTTATCAACTGTATGTGAACGCAGACGCTAAGTTGCCTACCGGTAAACGACATCAATACCAATGTTTGGTGCAAAAACGGACTACCGGGTACCCGGTGGCTTATTTAGTGGGGCATAAAGAATTTATGGGACTGGACTTTGCGGTTACCCCAGCAGTATTGATACCTCGTCCGGATACCGAACTACTAGTGGAAAAGGCCTTGCACTTGGCGTCTCGGCACAAGGTTAATTCGCCGTTGTTAGTAGATGTGGGTACCGGTAGCGGGGCTATTGCAATCAGCTTGGCGCACTTGTTGCCAAGTTGGCGGATTATAGCAACAGATGTTTCACCGGCGGCACTGTTGGTAGCCAAGCAAAATGCCCAGACCCATAATGTCGGACGGAGGGTATCTTTTTTAACAGGAAATTTATTAGAACCGCTGATGTCAGCCAATAAAATTAAAGAGGCAGTTGCTATTATTACTGCTAATTTACCTTATATCTCCACTGGGGATATAACTGGTTTATCTTCAGAAGTTAAAAAAGAACCGTTTTTGGCGTTGGATGGAGGCGAGGATGGTCTGGAACTTTACCGGGTGCTAATACCACAAGCGGATCAATTAATAAAACCCGGCGGTTATTTACTGATGGAAATCGGGCCTGGTCAAGGACAAAAGTTGCTGGATTTAGTTGCCGCTCCTAAGTGGCATTCTAAACTGGATAAAGATTTGGCTGGTCGGGAACGGTTGGTAGTAGCGGAAAAAGAAAGTTTTAGGTTTTAGGTTTTGGGTTATAAAAAAAGCATCACCCAAAACCCAAAACTTATTTTATGGAGCACTCTCGGAAACAGTTAAAAAGTTCCAAACACCCCCTCCCCCTAACCCCCT
>JAJOKO010000041.1 GCA_021129825.1 Desulfotomaculum sp.
TTTTTTACGTTTGTCAAGCAAATCTACCTGCTGCTGATAACCCTACCCTACCAATTTTTTAAATATTTTTTTGTGTTGGGGATTAGGTAATATATTCATCATCACCATTGCTTTACCGGTGCCTTGGGCAACGCAACTCACTGGATTTTCGGCTACATATACTGGCAGAAAAGTTTCTTCGCTGATTAAACGATCAAAATTATGCAATAACGCACCGCCACCGGTCATCACTATCCCTTTATCTACTATATCTGCCGATAGTTCCGGTGGAGTAGTTTCCAGCACTTCTTTTACCGCACTGACCACCGCTTCCAGCGGTTCGGATATCGCTTGATAAATTTGGCTACTGGTTACGGTAATTGCCTTAGGCAACCCGGTTACCAAGTCACGACCGCGAATTTGAGTGCTATTGTCTTTTTCTATTAACGCACTGCCTATTTCTATTTTTATTTCTTCAGCAGTACGCTCACCGATCATTAAGTTAAATTCACGACGAATATAACGAACTATCGCTTCATCAAATTTGTCACCACCCACCCGTAGCGAACGACTACACACTATGCCACCCAGTGATAGCACTGCCACATCGGTAGTGCCACCTCCGATATCTATTACCATTGAACCGCTAGGTTCAGAAATATCCAACCCGGCACCAAGTGCGGCAGCCATCGGTTCTTCTATCAAGTGGGCTTGGCGAGCACCGGCTTGGAGGGTAGCTTGTCTCACTGCCCGTTCTTCTACGCCAGTAACACCGGAAGGAATACAGACCATCACCCGCGGTTTGAAAAACCACTTTTTACCGTTAGCTTTTTGGATGAAATAGCGTAACATTTTTTCAGTAACATCATAATCGGCAATAACGCCTTCTCTCAACGGGCGAATTGCTACAATATTGCCAGGAGTACGCCCCAGCATGCGGCGGGCTTCGGAGCCTACTGCTATGATTTTACCGGTATCTTTGTTTATAGCTACTACAGATGGTTCTTGCAGCACAATGCCTTTGCCTTTAACGTACACTAATACTGTAGCAGTACCTAGATCAATACCAATATCATTAGCTAGTTCTAAAAATTCAAACATTTAATCAGTTCCCTTCTATTCATAATAAATCAGCGTCAAATGTTTAACTCTTTCTGTTCTTTAGTTTATTACTTTTTATACTAACATTCAACTTTTCGGGACAAAAAACCTTTATATTTTTTTCTGGTTGCTTCTCCACCGCGTAGGTGACGTTCTGCTTTATTGATATTTAGTATTTTTTTGATTTCTAGGGCTAATTGTTTATTTAAGGAAGGTAATCTTTCAGTCATATCTTTATGTACTGTACTTTTGCTTACTTGGAATATTTTGGCAGCCTGACGAACGGTGGCCCGACTTTCTAAAATATATGTACATATTTCCAATACCCGCTTTTGGATATAATCTTGCATTTTGGCTATCCCCCCGAACACAATACCTCTTTAGTTAACTCATATATATGCTGCTAAAGATATTTAATACCCCGTGTTTTGGAAACAAAGCCAGTGGGAGGATTTTACTTGTTTTTTTAGTTGAGTACCAGGATAGTAATGGCTTAGTATTTGCCAGTAATTTTTTTGCTGTTTGGCTAAACCTTTGGCACCGTATTGACACATGCCCACCCCGTGACCATGTCCGGTAGTGGTAAAGATTATTTGCTGATCAGCCAGTTGATATGTAAATCGGGTTGATCTTAAAGACATTTTTTCTCTGAAAACAGTAGCCGGCATTATTTTATTGCCTATTAATATCACCCTGGGTCTACCGGTGCAGGTTTTTTCTTTAATCTTTATTATTTGACTATTACTACCGGTTGCTGCCGGTAACGCTTTTAAATTTGTTTGTAATCGGGCTGATATTTCCTCTAAACTATAGCTCACGCTCTGCACCCGGCGGGGATCAGCACAGTAGGGACAGGGTCTACTTTGGAGGTATGGTTTGTCAATCTGCCAAACTTGACCGGAGTTTTCTGTAATTCCACCACATGAAGCGTGGTATACAGCGTTGATTAGTTCATTGTTATAGGTGAGTACTTGTGCTTGAGTGGCAGTAACAGCTCGTTTAATTTTGTAGTAATATTGCTGATAATCAACCGGTCCCCAGCGTGCTTTCATTTGTTGTTTAGAAATCCAAGCTTGGCTATAGCGGGTGTCATCGCAAATATTAGCGCCGGGGTGAGTAAAGTGGGGGGGATTTAACTGAATTCGCCTGAGGGTATAGGTGCGAGCAGCTACCGCCTGAGCTTTTAGTGCTTCTAGCGGAAAAGATGCCGGCATTTCTGCTGCCACCACACCTACTAAGTATTCTTCTAATGGCATGGTTATTATTTCAGCAGTAGCATGACGGTAAAGGTGTATTTGGTGTGGTGATGTTTGTTCATTTGGTATTTTAAGCCACGGCAGATGATTTGCTAATTGGAATAATAACCCTGTCAGTAATATGGCTGCCAGCAACATGCCAGCAGTGACTTTTGGGGACATATCGGTATCACTCTCCAACGGGCAATTGGTTTTTTACCCGTGCCCACTGGTGTATTTATATGTGCATGAAGCGAAAAATAGAATGAAAAACAAAAAAGAGGATAAAAGGATAAAATTTCTTTTACCTCTTAACCTCTTTACCATAACAATCACCTAAATATTTTTAGCTTTACTCGTTGCTTGCAGTCTGATAATTGACCGGTGCAGTGCTTTTTCAGCCCGAAGCATATCCACTTCTTTGTCTTGACTTACCAACCGTTCTTCAGCACGCTTTTTGGCTGCTTCAGCCCGACCGGCGTCTATATCTTCAGCCCTTTCAGCAGTATCTGCCAATACCACTACCCGGCTACCTTTTGTTTCTACAAAACCACCGATAACAGCCATAGTGCTAATTTGCTGACCATGATGCACCCTCAGCACACCCGTTTTAAGGGTAGTAACCAGTGGCGCGTGTTCCGGCAGGAAACCCAACTCGCCGTCCGTGCCGGGGGCAACGACAAAGTCAACTTCTTCGCTCATCACTAGCTTTTCAGGAGTGACAATATCGAGTCGCTGAGTTTTGGCCATAATTATTCACTTCCTTCGTTAATCTTCTTGGCTTTCTCCACAACTTCATCTATGGTACCCACCATGTAGAAGGCTTGCTCCGGCAAGTGATCATGCTGACCGTCAACAATTTCTTTAAAGCCCCGGATAGTATCTTTCAGAGCTACATATTTACCAGGAGTACCGGTAAATACTTCCGCAACATGAAATGGCTGGGACAAGAAACGTTGTAGTTTACGAGCCCGGACCACTATTTGCTTATCTTCTTCTGAAAGTTCATCCATCCCTAAGATAGCAATAATATCTTGTAGTTCTTTATAACGTTGCAATACTCCTTGGACCGCTCGGGCACATTCATAATGTTCTTTACCCACTACGTTAAGATCAAGAATCCGCGAGGTGCTGTCCAACGGATCTACAGCCGGGTAAATACCTAATTCTGCAATTTGACGAGATAACACCACAGTAGCATCTAAGTGCGCAAATGCTGTTGCTGGTGCCGGATCTGTCAAATCATCCGCCGGTACATAAATAGCTTGAACGGAAGTAATCGAACCTTTTTTAGTAGAAGTAATCCGTTCTTGCATTTGTCCCATTTCTGTGGCCAAAGTTGGTTGATAACCCACTGCTGAAGGCATCCGACCTAAAAGTGCTGATACTTCCGCACCGGCTTGGGTAAAACGGAAAACATTATCTACGAAAAGGAGTACGTCTGCTCCTTCTTCATCACGGAAAAACTCAGCCATAGTTAAACCGGTCAAACCAACCCGCAAACGAGCACCCGGTGGTTCATTCATTTGACCAAATACTAAAACAGTACTGTCTAAAACCCCGGAGTCTTTCATTTCATGATACAAATCGTTACCTTCACGAGTACGTTCACCAACACCGGCAAAGCAAGAAATACCACCATGTTGTTTGGCCACGTTATTAATCAATTCCATTACGATTACTGTTTTACCTACCCCGGCACCACCAAACAGTCCGATTTTACCACCCTTAAGAAACGGGGCTACTAAATCCAGTACTTTAATACCTGTTTCTAAAATTTCTGCTTGGGTAGATAAATCCACCAATTTAGGAGCAGGACGGTGAATTGGATAATAAGTATCGGATTTTGCTTCGCCTTTACCATCAATAGCGTTACCAATTACATCTACCATCCGACCTAATACCGGACGACCTACCGGAATAGAAATTGGTTTACCGGTATCTGCTACTTTCATACCCCTAACCAAACCATCGGCGGAAGACATCGCAATGCAACGTACCCGGTTATTACCCAGGTGCAAGGACACTTCCAGCGTAAGATTCCATTCGCCAAAATCACGATCTTGATTATCAGAAGTGATCTTAAGCGCGTTGTAAATTTCTGGTACTTGGCCGGGTAAAAACTCAATGTCTATCACCACACCCAGTACTTGAATTACTTTACCAACGTTCATCTTGTATCTCTAACCTCCTTCTTGAAACATAAGTGGCACACCACTATTTGTTTTATGCCTCTTTGGGCAACCGCATTATGCTTGTGCTGCTGCACCACCGACTATCTCAGAAATCTCTGTAGTAATAGCCGCTTGGCGAGCCCTATTTAAAGTTGTTGTTAAACTGTCAATCATGTCTTTAGCATTATTGGTAGCTGAATCCATTGCTGTCATCCGGGCCCCTTGTTCGCCGGTTTTTGTTTCTAAAATAGCTTGATAGATACTATTCTCAACATACTTCGGCAAAAGTTCACCCAAAACTGTTTCAGCATCCGGTTCAAATGAATAAGTAGCACTGGGTTGAGCGGTTGTTGCTTTGTTTTCACCCGCTGTTTCTTCAGTTGCTGTTTCTCCAGTTGCTGTTTCTATCGGTAGCAGTTTCATAGTTGTTGGTTTTTGGGTTAATGTATTTATAAATTTACTAAAAACAAGGTAAACTTGGTCAAACTCACCGTCTGTATATTTTTTAATAATAAATCGGGCAATTTCTTTAGCTTGACCAAAGTGAATATGTTCACCTAAACCCACATACTCAGCAGCTATTGCTACTTCCCGCCGTTTAAAATAATCACGGGATTTCCGCCCTATTGCTACTACCGCCGGCTCAGCATCAGCTTTCATCTCGGTAGCTGCATACCTGTTAGTATTAGTATTAAAGCCACCACATAAACCACGGTCGGCAGTAAGTACGATATAAACCGTCTTTTTAGGTTCCCGAACCGCTAACAAAGGGTGCTTAATGCCACCAGCAGCAGCACTAACTCGTCCGAGTACTTCATTAAATTTAACAGCAAACGGACGCGCCGCTTCCACCGCATCTTGAGCCCGGCGTAGTTTAGCAGCAGCTACCATTTTCATCGCTTTAGTTATCTGCTGGGTGTTTTTAACACTTTTAATCCGGCGTCGAATATCACGTGCGCTGGGCATAACTTCTCACCACCTTTTTTAGGTGCGAGGTTCAAGGCTCTAGGTTCAAGGTCTAGCCTCGTTCCTTTAGCCTCGTTCCT
>JAJOKO010000159.1 GCA_021129825.1 Desulfotomaculum sp.
AGCCGATCTTGTTTTGCCTACAGTGCCAAACATGAAATGCTATAAGCACTGCTAAAATTAAGGCACATATTAAAACCCGAACTTGATCTTCAGGAAAAAAAAGCCCTCTGAAAAATGGGGGAATCAACAGCAGTAAGGCTAAAAAGCCCATAGCTACTTGAGCCAAAACATCACCGGTGCCTGAAAGCAATTTTACCGGCGTGTTTTTGGATTTTGTGCCAGATTTTTTTCTTTTACCACTCATTTAAGCAATCCCCTTGATTATTTTATAACTCTAGACTTGATTATTATACAACACAGCTCAAAATTCCTGCTAATTATTTTTTATTTTTCTTTATTTTAGTTTTTTAGATAGCAAATTTTGTTCAAACTCTTGAAATATGCCAATATTATCGGTATAATCAAGCAGGGATTTTATTTTTATATTGTAGGTTTATTTATCATTTGCTAGTTAGCTACGATTAAAAAGGTGGGGCTTCAATGAACAGATTTATCCGGATTTCAGCATTGATGGTTATTGATGCTATTTTAGTAAATGTGGCTTTATACGGAGCGTTATTGATTCGTTTTGATGGTGCTGTTCCGGTAGAGTTTATGAATTCTTTTTATCAATTAGCCCCGGTATTTACGGTGGTTTTTTTGGCTTGTTTTTATTTTTTCGGTCTTTATAACCGGCTGTGGCGCTATGCTAGCATTGGTGAGTTGGTTAATATCGTGGGTATTGTTACTGCTGCTAGTATTATTAACATAGCCTTAGCTTATTTTGTGATGGCCGGTGGTACCTTTCCGCTTTCCAGAGGAACGTTTATTTTAAGCTGGATCCTTAGCGTGGTGTTAATTGGTGGGTCGCGTTTAATCTGGCGGGTATTGATAGATTATAAATTTGAACACCGCCAGTCGCCGGGTGGCAAACCGGTGTTAATAATTGGCGCCGGGGATGCTGGGGTGCTGGTAGCGAAAGAACTACAGCATCATTTTAACACTCAAATTAATGTGGCCGGTTTTGTGGATGATGACCCGGCTAAGCAAAAATTAAAAATTCTAGGTATTCCAGTGTTAGGGGACCGCCATGCTTTGGTTGGTTTGGTAGATAAGTATGGTATTCAAGAGATAATTTTAGCGATTCCTTCAGCAAGCGGTAAGACTATCCGGGAAATTATAGCAATTTGTCGTCAAACCAAAGCAGAAGCTAAAATTTTGCCGGGAATGTTTGAACTGATTGACGGTCAGGCTACTGTTAGTCAAATCAGAGAAGTGCAGGTGGCAGATTTGCTTGGTCGACCGCCGGTTAAAGTAAATTTGCCAGAAATAGCCGGTTATTTGAACGGGCAGGTAGTGTTAGTGACCGGGGCGGGTGGTTCGATTGGCGCAGAATTATGCCGGCAGGTAAGTATTTTTTTGCCCAAGCAGTTATTGCTACTGGATAATTGCGAAAATAATGTTTATGATATTGAATTGGAATTGAGGCGAGATAATCCGGATTTGAATATTTGCCCGTTAGTTAAAGATGTTCGGGATAGAAAAGCAATTGAGCAGATTTTTGAATTGTACCGACCAGCGGTAGTTTTTCATGCCGCCGCCCATAAACATGTGCCATTAATGGAAAGCAATCCGGAAGAAGCAGTAAAGAATAATGTAGCGGGTACCTATAATGTAGCAGCGGCAGCGGGGCAGTTCGGAGCCAAAAAGTTTGTGTTTATTTCGACTGATAAAGCAGTGAACCCAACCAGTGTAATGGGGGCTACCAAGCGGGTGGCGGAAATGCTGATTCAATATTTGAATCAAAATAATGCTACTAATTATGTGGCGGTACGTTTTGGTAATGTATTAGCCAGCCGGGGTAGTGTGATCCCGTTGTTTAAAAAACAAATTGCTGCCGGTGGACCGGTAACGCTGACCCACCCGGATATGGTGCGATATTTTATGATTATTCCAGAAGCAGTGCAGTTGGTCATTCAAGCCGGGGTGATGGCCCGGGGCGGGGAAATATTTGTGTTGGATATGGGTGAACCGGTGAAGATTATGGATTTAGCCAAGAGTTTAATCCGGTTATCGGGGTTAGAACCGGGGCAGGATATAGAAATAATAATCACCGGTTTACGTCCCGGCGAAAAGTTATATGAGGAGCTATTGACGGCAGAAGAAGGGGTCAATAATACCGATCATAAGTGTATTTTTGTAGCTCGCCCTAGCAATTTAAATACAGCTTTAATTGAAAAGACGATCAGCGATATTGAAGCGGGCTATTTGCCGCAAGATAAAGAGGGTACAGCATTATTTTTGCAAAAATTCATGCCGCAGTTTTGTATTTGGCAGGCAGGGAAAAGCGAAAAGCAAGGAACGAGGATCAAGGATCAAGGAACACGGACAAGCTTAGAAGCTAGAAGCTATTTAAAGGGGTAATTTGTTGTGCGGGTTAAATTATTAGGTGCTTACATAGATGCTTTGAATATGGATCAAACGGTGGAGCGAGTGGTTGGTTTTGTGCAATCCGGTCGACTGCACCGGATAATTACGCTCAACCCGGAATATTTATATCAAGCCCAAAGCCGGCGGGAACTACTGAATTTAGCAAATAGTGCTGATTTAGTGACTGCGGATGGTAACGGTATTGTCTGGGGTTGTAAAATGGCCCAGCAACCGGTCAGTGAGCGAATCACCGGTATTGATTTGATGTTGCGTTTGTGTGCCCGGGGGGATCATTTGGCTTGGCGGGTATTTTTATTAGGGGCGGCCCCGGGGGTAGCTAAAGAAGCAGCGGCAAATTTGAAGCGGCAATATCCGGGTTTGATTATTGTCGGCACTAATCACGGGTATTTTACTGAGAACGAAAGTGACCGGATTGTAGCAATAATTCGCCAAGCCAACCCGCAATTATTATTTGTGGCTCTGGGTGCACCCCGGCAGGAGCAATGGATTGCTCAACACCAACCTCGGACAAATGTAGCGGTGGCGGTGGGAGTAGGAGGCAGTTTCGACGTGCTATCCGGGCGGAAACAACGGGCGCCTAAGTGGGTTCAGCAGATTAAGTTGGAATGGTTACATCGATTAGTTAAAGATCCGGCGCGTTGGCAAAGGCAGCTGATATTGCCGAAGTTTACCTGGTTGGTGTTAAAAAGGTATCTGTTGAAGATTTAGTAGTTTTAAATAAAAGAAAATTGCTTTTGGGAACAAATTAGAGCATAATATAGTTATGATTCAGGAAAGTATTTTTTAGGAGGTGCGCATAATGGGTCGAGTTTTAATACAGCTTGATAATAGGGGTAGAATAACCATACCTGTTGAATTTCGCCAAAAGTGGAATATTGATTTTGGAGATTACATTATACTGGATCTAGAAAAAAAGATAATAGACAGAGCTAATATTATAACTGATGAAGAATTAAAAAGCCCGGAAGTGATTGAATCAATATTAAAGTTGGGTCAAAAGGCAGAGAAAGATTTTTATGAAGGTAAGACTAAATTACTTGGTGATTATATAGCTGAAAGAGGTATGGACAGTGAAATATGAAGTGTATATCACTGCTAAAGTTGAAAAAGATCTTGAAAATTTAGGTTCTAATAAAAATAAGTCTTTGGCTATTCAAAAATTGAAACTTTTAATAGATAACCCCTATTTAGGGCAATCTCTTTCTGGAGTATTAAGTGAGTATTATTCATTGCATTTTTCTTTTCCCGGAAGCCAAGCCCGGGCAATTTATACCGTCACTGATAATAAACTGATTGTGTTAGTTATAGCGGTGGGACATAGAGAAGAAATATATAAATTGGCAGTAAAGCGTTCTAAAGCTAGTAAGTAGCAAGGTGCTTTATAAAAAATTCCGGTTGAATTATTAACTAACCTGCGATAAAATAAGCTATTAACGTAATCATACGGGAAAGAGGCTTAACTATGGCGAAAAAATTAAAATTAAAACGAAAAATGCCCCTTGTTGTTTTTGGGGTGTTATTGATCGGCTTGTTTTTTGCTGCGTATATTTTGGCGGGTGAATTTTTGTTTCCGCAACAAGGACAACCGGCAGGGGCGGTAGATGTGCCCAAGGAAGAAGCAGTTAATATTGAAGAACGGTTGAATTTTTTGTTGTTAGGAATGGATGCTCGCCCGTGTGAGCAGGCAGCACGGACGGATACGATGCTATTTGTCAGTATTGATCCGGAAACTAACCGGATTGCGATGATATCTATTCCCCGGGATACCAGGGTGCAAATCCCCGGTTATGGACGGAACAGAATAAATGCGGTAAATGTGTATGGTGGACCGGAATTAGCTAAACAAACAGTGAGCAAATTACTGGGAGTGCCGGTAGATTATTATGTGTTGACTAATTTTGCCGGGTTTAAAGACATCGTAGATGCTGTTGGTGGGGTTAATTTTAACGTGCCTCGGGATATGTATTATTATGGTCCGGTCGATAACACGTTGATTGACTTAAAAAAAGGACAACAACTTTTAGACGGTGATAAAGCACTACAGTTGATCCGTTTCCGGGGTTATTGTGATGGTGATATTGGGCGCACCGGGCAACAGCAACAGTTTTTAAAAGCCTTAGCTAAAGAAGTGTTGCAGCCGGTTACCGTCACTAAACTGCATAAATTACTACCCAGTATAGATAATGCAGTTTCTACCAATTTGGGCGTGTTGCAAATGGCACGATTAGCAAAAGCAGCTAAAAACTGGAGTGATGCTGAGATCATTACGCAAACACTTCCCGGTAGATTTGCGGAAATAGACGGCGTCAGTTATTGGTATGTAGACCCGGCTGAAGCAAATAAAGCGGTAATGGCCCTGTTTAGAGGAGAAACAATGGATGTAGTACAGGGTGCTACGATTATAGAAAATACAGTTACAGAGGAAGCGGTGGAAGACACTGCCGTAGATGCCACAGTAGAAGAAACGGTTGAATCAGAGGTAGAACCCGGGATAGAATCAGCAGTGGAGCCAAGTGGAACAACGCTAGATGAAACACAGCTAGATGAAACACAGCTAGATGAAACACAGCCGGTTTCAGAGCAGCAAACTCAAAATCAACCAGATTCTGAGCAAAGTAACTACCCGGAACCGGATATATCAACTGTGGATAATATTGTTAATGATAGTGAATCTGGCTGGTTACCATTTGCTAGTTACTAGTGCGTGTTCGAAAAGTATGTTTGTGGTAAAAACCCCCCTCCCCGCACCCTCCCCTTCGGGTGGGTACCCCCCCTCCCACGAGGGGAGGGGGGACTAAATCTCCTCCCCCTTGATGGGGGAGGGTAGGGTGGGGGTGTGTTTTAAGATTAAT
>JAJOKO010000132.1 GCA_021129825.1 Desulfotomaculum sp.
AAGCCCTCTGCGGAGGGCGCGGAAAGAGTGGGGTTAGACTTTCCGAGAGAATTCTTAAAATAAGGGAGGTATTATAGTTGGGTATTTTGTATCCTAATGATTATGTTTACTCTTGGCAACATATCGATGTTCAAAAATTGAAAGCAATTGGTATCAAAGCCCTGATGTTTGATCTGGATAATACCTTAGTTCCTTGGAACAGTGGCGATTTGCAGCGAGAAATACGTAATTGGTTTGTTTATTTGCACCAAACAGATTTTAAAACTTGTATCGTTAGTAATAACAGTAAACAACGAGTATTACAATCGTGTGATTTTTTACAAACCCAAGGTATTTATAAAGCAGCCAAACCCCGGCGCAAAGCATTTCGCCAGGCAATGCAAATGCTTGATGTTAGTCCAACAGAAACAGCTATGGTTGGTGATCAAGTATTTACTGATATTTTAGGTGCTAATCGTCTTGGTTTATATACTATCTTAGTAGTGCCGATGAGCAAACAAGAGTTTATTGGTACGCGGATTAACCGCCAATTAGAGAAATTAGTACTGCGAAAGATTAAACATCGTTTAATACAGTGAGGTGGCTATAAATTTGTTGATTGACGGTAAAACTACCACTTGCGGCTTATTTGGTTATCCGGTGGTCCATTCGTTTTCACCACCGATGCACAATGCTGCTTTTCAGAAGTTAAATTTAAACTGGGTTTATGTGCCTTTTGCTGTCGAACCGCAACATTTACCGCAAGCGGTATTAGCGGTGCGCGCTCTTAAACTAGCAGGTGTTAACCTGACTGTACCTCATAAAGAGACCGTGCTACCGTTATTAGACGAATTATCTCCGGCAGCTAAAGCAATTGGGGCTGTTAATGTGATTATAAATGAAGCTGGTAAATTAACCGGGCATAACACTGATGGTGCTGGTTTTACAAGAGCAATTAAAACAGAAACTAGTTTCACTGCCCAAGGCAAACGGATTATTATTTTAGGTGCCGGTGGAGCAGCCCGGGCGGTGGCGGTGCAATTATCTTTAGAAGGCGCAATAGAAATTGTTTTGGTAAATCGTACTGTTAACCGGGCGGAAAAATTGGCTCAAACGCTGCGCGGTTTAGGAGTTATGGTACGGGTTTTAACTTGGGAACAGCCAGAGGTGCTTGCTGAAACTATGCTTAAAGCAGATTTGATAGTACAGGCCACCAGTACCGGTATGCACCCGAATATCGATGCTTGTCTCCCGCTACCATTAGGATGTTTTCAAGCCGGGCAGATAGTTTGCGATTTAGTCTATAACCCGGTGCAAACTAAATTTTTAAGAACAGCGCAAACTGCCGGGGCAACTACTGTCAGTGGCTTGGGCATGTTACTATATCAAGGGGTACAGGCTTTTGAAATGTGGACTAAAAAAACCGCCCCGGTAGATGTGATGAAACAGGTATTATATAAACAAAAATTGATTGATGATGATTGAGTGTTGAGAGTAATGTGCAGTGGTTGAATAATAAAAAAAGGTGTTGACCGGAGATGCGCTTAAATAAATATGAAACAAGGGTGCTAAAAACAACTTTTAAAAAATTCGATCCAGATGCCAAAATATATCTTTATGGTTCCCGGGTGGATGATACTAAAAAAGGTGGCGATATTGATTTGTTGATTTTCTCCGAACACTTACAACAAAAAGATGCCAGTGAAATCCGGGAATTTTTATGGGAAAAACTAGGCGAGCAAAAGATAGATATCTTGATAGTAAAAAACACCACCCACCCTTTTACCCGGCTAGCCTTGAAAGAGAGTGTGCCGTTATGAATAAAGATGAAGCCGCACTACTGGATTTAGAAATTAAGCTATTAGACCAGTCTAACCGGATGCTCAGTTATTCCTACGAGCAGTGCCATAAAATTGGCGAAAAAGATACTTATACCTTAGAAGAATTAGATAAATTTGAAGCCTTAACCAGTCGTTTTGCCAGAACTGGTGATGTTTTAATTCAAAAAATATTTAGATTAATTGACCGGTTAGAATTGGAAACACCGGGCAGTGTGATTGATAGGATAAACCGGGCTGAAAAAAGAGAATTAATATCTTCTGCGGCAATATTTAAAGAAATTCGCCGGCTGAGAAATGATATTACTCATGAATATACACCAACTGAACTAGAAGAAATGTTTAAAAACGTGTTAAGATTAACACCGTCTTTGATGGTCAGCGTGGAGAAAGTGAAAGCATATCAAAGGAAAATGTTAGAAAAGCAGAGTGAATTGTGAAATTTAGTATACCCGGATTCTGCGTCAGTGATAAAATGATTATCCAAAAACATAGGAAGAGGAGAGATATGAAATGGGAGTAAATTCAAAACCTCAAACAATGGATAGTATATTTGGACATACTAAATATTACATAGATTTTTATCAAAGAGAATACAAGTGGGAAAAACAACATGTGGAAAGTTTGTTGGAGGATATATTTTATAAATTTGAAGAAGAATATAATCCTGATATTGATGTAAATCTTGATAATATCAGTAAATTTGGTTGGTATTATTTAAATACGTATGTGACCAATCAATACAGTGGGAAAACATATATAGTAGATGGGCAGCAAAGATTTACAACGTTAACATTAATTTTAATAAAATTATATCATATATCTGAAAAAACGCGTTTACAAGATAAAACTGACTGGATTAAAAATAGAATTTACGGTACAGGTGCAGAAGGAAAGTCTTTTTGGATGGGGGCGCATGACAGAACTGAAGCGTTAGATGATTTATTAAATAATGGTAGTAAAACTAAAGATTCAAAAGAAAATATTAGTATTAAAAATATTTATAAAAATTTTAAACATGTATCAGATTATCTGGATAAAAAATTTAAAAATCAAGAAAATAATTATAATAAGCATAAATTCGAAGCATTTCTATTATTTTTTATGAAACAAATAAATTTTATAGAAATTTTGATTGATGATTCCAAGGATGTAGCAATGGTATTTGAGGTGATAAATGATAGGGGAGAAAAATTAAAACCATATGAAGTATTCAAGGGAGAACTTATTGGTCAGTTAGACAAGTCAGAAACAAATAACTATTATAATATATGGAAGGAACATATTGGTGAATTGACTAATATAGATGAAAAAGAAGCAGATAATTTTTTCAGATTTTATTTTCGTTCTAAATATGTTGATAAAGAAATTGATTATAAAGATTTTGACAAGGAATATAATAAAGTCATATTTTCGAAAAAATTTAATTCTATTATTGGACTAAAGCGAAATCCACAAAAAGTTAAACAGTTTATGAATAAGGATTTTAAATATTATAGCAAATTATATGCTGAATGTTTAAGACTTTCTAAATCAGAAGGAAGTTCTTTATTTTTTAATGACTTGAATGATCAAGATCGCCAATTGCTTTTAATTTTATCAGCAATTAAACTAGATGATCCAGAAAAAAAGGAGAAAATAGAAACGATTGCTTTTTTGTTTGATAGACATCATGTTTTGTTGCAGATATTTGGTTGTTATGACAGTAATAAATTTACTAAAACAATAATTGCATTAAATAAAAACATAAGAGAAAGATCTATTGAAGAAATTAAAGAAATTTTTAAAGAACAATTACTTAAGGAAATCAATGAGATCAAAAACATGTCCGTCAAGGATCTTTTTCAGTATTCTTTATTTAGGGATACGGGTACAGTGTTAAACATTAGATTTATTAGGTATTTTTTTGCAAAGATTGATCATTTTATCGCTGAAAATATTAACCAATCAACGGATAATTATTACGACATGGTTCGGAACACAGGACATGTAAATGGTTATCACATAGAACATATTTTAGCGAAAAATAAAGAAAACAAGATGGTGTTTAATAATAATGAAGAACAATTTGACAGAGAAAGGAATAGATTAGGCGCATTACTGATACTAAAAGGGAGCGATAATATATCTTCGAGTAATGAAACTTATGATAAAAAGTTGAAAACTTATTCTCATGGAATGTTATGGGGTAGAACGCTTATTGAAGAATTTTATCATAATAATCCTGATTTCAGTATTTTTTGCAAAAAATATAACTTGAGTTTTAAGCCTATCAAAAGATATGATGCAGTTGCAATAGAAGAAAGACAAAAACTGTTGTTCGAGTTGGTAAAACTAATTTGGGGTGAAAAAGCTCTAGTTTTAAAGTGAGCAAGTAGTATTTTTCTTTGCTTGCTATAATTACTAGATAGAACGATAGAAAGCTATTAAATTGGCAACATTAAAAGCATCAAAAGAAAGGGGCAACAAACTACTAATGCAAAAATTAGAAAAATTATACGAAGGTAAAGCAAAAAAAGTATATAAAACTGATCAGCCGGATTTATTATGGATAGCCTACAAAGATGACGCCACCGCTTTTAACAGTTTAAAAAAGGGAAACATTGCCAACAAAGGGGTATTAAATAACCTGATCAGTGCTCATTTTTTTGAGTTGCTGGCTGTGAGCGGTGTACCCAACCATTTTGTAAAACTGGTGAATGAGCGGGAACAAATAGTAAAAGATTTAGAAATTATTCCGGTGGAGATTATTGTCCGTAATTTAGCTGCCGGTAGCATGGCCAAGCGTTTGGGTTTGGCAGAAGGCCTTGATTTAGGTAGTCCGGTGGTCGATTATTGTTATAAGAGTGATCAATTGAGCGATCCATTGATCAATGACGATCATATCCGGGCTTTGAAACTGGCTACGCCGGGGCAAATGCAAGTTATCCGGGAGATAGCTTTGAAAGTTAATCAAATTCTTACAGCATATTTGATTGAAAAAAACATTATTTTGGTAGATTTTAAACTGGAATTTGGTTTACATAAAGAAGAAATTATTTTAGGTGATGAAATATCTCCGGATACATGTCGTTTTTGGGATAGTCAAACTAAAGAAAAGCTGGATAAAGATCGCTTTCGGCGTGACTTGGGGCGGGTGGAAGAATCTTATCAAGAAGTATATCGCCGCTTGACCGGTAAGGAAATCCAGTAAACTAGATATAAATCATTTGAAAAATGGTATATAATAGAGGAGGAATATAAAAAAAAGTGGGATTAAGAAAGAAGAATGAGTACTCTCGAAAACAGTTAAAAGATCCCAGGCAGAAAATACCTAACTAAAAATATTATTACATTT
>JAJOKO010000117.1 GCA_021129825.1 Desulfotomaculum sp.
AAAAACCTGCTGGCTATGGGTATGGATACTGAGAAAATACAACAAGCAACAGGTCTTTCTAAAGAAGAAGTGGGAAAGTTAGTGCACTAAACTAAAACTTGATCCAAAAATATTTAGTAACTCACCACTATTATACCCGTTTTTCAAAATAGTTGCTAGCATTCAATCCAGCTATTGGATGACTTTATTTTTTGATAGTTGAACAATAATAGTCTTTATTTTTTCAAGTGCGAAAGTTGAATATATATTGAAGCTGACCATGTTTTTAATTTGTTTGATTCTATAACGTTTCAAGAATATATAAAATTAGTAGAAACGCTTCATAAAAGGTATCAATATTCGAGTAGTGTTCTAAATATAAAGGAACCTTTTGATTGTAATTTGATAAATTGTATATGTGAAGAAGCAGGTTATCTACTTGTAAAAGGTCCTTATTCTCCTAATCATAATCTGGGGAATAAACTCTTGGAACAAAAATATACTAGAATTCAAAAAACACATATTCAGCTGTGTATAAGGGATCAAAGCATTATCAAAAAGCGAGAAGTATATTATTAGAATTATTTAGGGAGGGATTTATTATGTTGAAAGATTTAATAACTTTTTTTGAAACTGCTCCTTTAAGTGAAGTAACAGCAAAATTAAAGAAACACGGGGTAGAGTTTATTCCAAACAGGGTAAGTGATTTTAAATTTACAAATAAAAATTATAGTTCTAATGAATTTGATTTTGAAGTAAATAATTTGTATGAAAAAGATGATTTGGGGTATGAAAAAAAATAAAAAGGTATATTTTAATTATTTCTCTTTCGGCTTATCTTCAGGTAAAAACAAACTTAATAAAAGAGCAATTATAGGTAATAATGTCAAAACCCACAAAGCATTGGGAGCACCGAAATTATCAGCAATGATTCCTAAAATTAATGCTCCCAGTCCGCCCATACCGACAGCAAAACCAGTCATCAAACCAGATGCTACACCAACCCGGTGGGGCATTAATTCTTGCCCGATTACGATAGTAGTAGCCATGGTAGAAAGAAGCACCATGCCCAGAATAAAAAATAAAATTAAAGCAGTAATACCGGTACTAAATTTTAAAATTAACATTAGTGGTATTAACAGGGCGGTAGAAACTACCAAGGTAGTTTTGCGACCGAAGCGGTCTGCTAGTGGACCGCCAAAAAGGATGCCTGCTACTCCAGCTAGCATGAAAGAAGCTATTAGTGAACCAGCATAAGCGGTGCTGTAACCGGCATGGTTCACTAAATAAAGCGGCATAAAGTGGATTAAACCAGCCTTCACCCAAGAACGAGTGATAATCAATAAAATCAAGATAGTTAAAGGAAATAAATATTTAGCAACTCTAGCGTTTTTTTCAACTACCGGTACCGAAATTGGGGTTGCTTTTAAATTACTATTTGTAGTTTGTAAGTTTAATGTGGGGATACCGATTACCGGACTTAGTAATCGGGGTTCCTCCGGCAACTTATTTTTAAACACCCAAAACAAGATTACCATCAACAAACCGGGTAGCATAAAATAAACACCCACTTGGTGATCAAAATGGAGCAGTAACCAGGCTGTGATTATTGAGCCCAAAGCAGCACCTAGAGCACCGCCCACTATAAATAGCGACATACCGGTAGTAAGCCGGTAACCGCTGGCTAACCGACTTACTTTCGATGCTTCAGGATGAAAAGCAGCAGAACCTAAACCGCTAAGTAATACTACTGCTAAAAGAAACCAGTAATTAGGAACGATGTTAATTAACGCCAATCCCAGCATAGACAAAAAACAACCCAACGGTAGCAGCCAGCGACTTTTGACCCGATCACTACGGTAGCCCAGTAGTGGTTGAATAACCGAAGAACTGATATTAAAAAGCAGCGGAATTACCCCGGCAGCACTGTAAGAAAGATTAAAACTACTTTGAATGACCGGTAGCAATACTGGTAGTGCCCCGGCGGTTAAATCGGTTACTAAGTGACCAAAAGACAGCAAGATCAAGATATTAATGTGCATGGTAGATAAAGGAGTTGATTTACTAGCATTCAAAGCGGGAACCTCGCTTTTTTAAAAACATAAATTAATCATTAAAAAACATTATACCTCATTTGATAGGATTGTAACAGTTATTGCTAGGTGAAATTGTCAAAACGAATATGCTATTGATATAATTTCTAATTTGTTATAGAATGAAGGGGACGAAAGGTAACATGTAGTTAACCTAATAAACTATAATAATATAATTTGGAAGACATTTAAAAGGGTAACTTATACCAGTTAAAATGTAATCCAGCACTAGTATGCGTTGGGGGCGTATTTGTGCTGGATTTTTTTGATTAATTATAAATATAGAAGGGGTGTTACAGTGATGGTGGAAACAATGGAAACAAAACAAAATATTGTTATTTTAGGAGCTGGTTACGGGGGTATTCGAGCGGCGCAAAGACTTTGTGATTTGATAGGAAATCAGGATCACTTTAATATAATATTGATCAACAAGCATAAATATCACCTGCTAATGACTAAACTACATGAATATGCGGCAGGCACCAGTAGTGCTGATGATATAATGATACCTATAAACAAACTATTAAAAGGTTATAATGTTAAATTCATTACTAAATATGTTGATGGTATTGATATTGAAAGCAGGACAGTCTTACTAGACCAAGGTGAAACGAAAATTCCTTTTGAGTATTTAGTTACGGCACTGGGTAGTGAAGCGGAATATTTTAATATTGAAGGCTTACAGCAAAATAGTTTCAGTTTATCCGGCTTAAAGAGTAGTGGGGAAATTCGCCAGCGATTACAGCAAGATTTGAGCGTTTCAATAGCGGGGCAATCAGATAGTAAAGAACTTTCTTTTGTGATTGGGGGCGGGGGACCAACCGGGGTGGAATTAGCCGGTGAATTGGCCGACCAGTTAATTCAATTTAGAAAAAAACATAATATTGATGCGGGTAAACATAAAATCATTATAATAGAAGGCTGTAAAGAATTGTTGCCAGGGATGGCTGATAAAACATCGCAGTATGCAAAAAGAACTTTAGAACAAAAAGGAGTAGAGATAGTTAGTGGTGAATTTGTGAATAAAGTTACGCCAGCGGATATTTATTTACTATCGGGCAATAAAATAAAATACTCTTATTTTATTTGGACTGGTGGAGTGAGAGGCAATCAAATATTAACTAAGTCCGGTATTAAAACAGACCAGCGGGGTCGAGTGCTGGTAAATCGCTACTTGCAGTATGCGGAAGATAAAAAAATATATGCAGTGGGTGACTGCGCATTGGTAAAAAACCCTGAAACTAAAAAACCAATGCCACCCACCGCCCAAGTAGCCCTTAAGCAAGGGGATTTAGTGGCTGGCAATATTTATGCTGATATTACCGGGCGGAAAAAGAAAGTATTTTGCCCAGATTTTAAGGCTGCTTTGGTAACAGTAGGACGCACTTGTGGGTTGGGTGAAATAGAAAGTGTTAAGTTAAAGGGTTCAACCGCACTGTGGTTAAAAAAAATATCGTTGCTGAAATACCGGTATGAGGTGGGTGGTTTTAAAACCATGTTCCCCGATCACAAAAAATAAAACAGCAATCGTTTTTGAATTGATGAGGACAGTTGTGATAGTCTGAAAAAACAGATTATCACAACTGTCCTCATAGTTATTTATTCGGAAAGTTTAATATTTAAAATACGGGCAATTTTTACCCGGTAGCGTTTAGCCAGACGGGCATCATGCAAAACTTCTGATAAACGGGGGTCGGGAATATGATGTTGTTGGCAAAATTCTTTTTGAGTGAGGCCTAAATCCAAAAGTTTCTTTTTCACTTCTATCCCAAAAGTAGTTAGTTTTCTGCTTTTCATAATAAGTACCTCCTCCATTAAATTCTACATATAAATTCTACATATAAATTCTACATATATTATTATTATTAATACTAGTAGTGATCATTTTTATTTAGTATAATATAAACATTGTCAATCAAAATGTAATAATTTACGTTAGGAAAGCTAACAGTATAATACTCTTATATCAGTGCAAAAGAAAGGTTTGTTACACTGATATAAGAGTGGAATAAGCGTGTGTAGTGATACAGGCGTTATTTTCCGCTGTTTTTCTTTAAATTTCACTTTTAAAACTATTTTTGTAATTTGCAAAGGAGGTATTGCTTCTGAAAACAGAAAATACATTAGCTGCTAGGATTAGAAAACTAAGGAAAAACCAAGGGCTTTCCCAAGCCAAGTTAGCTAAAATAATAAAAATTTCACCAGGGAATTTAGGTGATTGGGAACGGGAACATTCTGCTCCTGGTGCCAAAGCATTGATAGCTCTTTCAGATTTTTTTGGTGTTTCGGTAGATTGGATATTAAAAGGAAAAGATACCAGTGAATTCAAGGACCCGTTTTTACCGGTTAAACAAATTAAAAAGTTGATTAAATTATTAATGGCGGTTTCGGTAGAAGAGCGGGAAGAGTTAATTTTATTGATGGATTTTAATGCGCAATACCTAACCGCTCGCAAATATTTGCAGTTACCTGTTCCCGTAATGCCAAAAAAGCTTTTAACTGTTTCGGAAGAACAAAGCGGGTATTTTCCGGAAGATTTATTTAAAAATAAGCGCTTAATTATTGAAGTAACCAGTGATAGTATGCTGGAAGCAGGCTTTAATGTAGGAGATTTAATTGTTATTGATACCGGGGCTGAAGTGCAAGAGGGTGATACCGGTCTTTTTGAAATTAGTGGTAAAATAATATTACGGAAAAAACAAGTTCATAATCAAAAACTACAGCTTGTTTCCGGTAATAAAAAGTATCCCCCGTTGACTATTGAGAAAATCAAGCATCTTGTTATTTGGGGCAAGTGTATCAAACATCTCCCTAAAACAAAGGCAAATTCGAGAGTATGGCAATTGGAGAGTGTGGACAACTTAATAAAATAAGCAGTTTTTTTATTTTTACCCCTAATGGTAATTTTTTACCATTAGGGGTGATTTTTATGTTTAATGAGGTCTTTTTTTAGGACATTTTTTAAGTTGTTTTTTTAATTTTAACCATTGCAGATAATTTTGATATGTTTGCTGTTGATCATTTATTTTTACTATTTTTTTTGTTTTATTCATAATATAATCCTCC
>JAJOKO010000111.1 GCA_021129825.1 Desulfotomaculum sp.
TAGGTAGCAGAAAACCCAACCCGCTTACTTTACCGCTATTCCGCTGTCGAAACCGGACATTCCCATATTAATTCACCTTGGTACGCATTGCACTGCAATTAAGCGTGGTGGGGTGCTGTCAAAAAAAAGGGTAGGTGGGTTGAATATAATATTCAACGCCCCGCCCATGCAAAAACCGTAGTTTTTTCTAGTGGGTGAATATTGACACAATAAAACCCCTTTGTCAAGCGCTCTCTATTAAGATTTCTAACACTTTTTTATCCGCTCCAACCTTACTAACTTCACGCAAAGCTTCACTAATTGGTAGCGGTTCCGGTCGATAGGCTCTTGGCTCCCGACAAGCCACAAAAGCGTCACACGCCCCTATTAATAAGGCTACCGGCTGCGGATCAATTATCTTCTGTGGGTAGCCAGTGCCGCCTTTACGCTCGTGGTGCTGTTCGATTAATAAAACCACTGCTTTAGGCAGTTCTATCTGCCCTCCTAAATTTCCGCCGACTAACGGGTGACAATTCATAATATTATGGTCGTGTTTTGATAACTTATAATATTTTTCTGTAAAATAAGCTTTTTGCCACTCCGACTTGCCCAAATCATGCAAAAACGTTGCCAACTCTACTTCCAACGGGTCTATATCAAATGTTAGTTCCGGTGCTTCTGTCAACACTTTTGCCACCTCCTGGGCCACTCGCTTGGAATGATCTAATAAACTTTTTTCTTTAGCTAGCAATTCAAAACCACAAGCACCACATGTCAACAAAAATTTCAAAAATTTCACCATCCTTATTTAAAATATTTTCCTGCATCTCCTCTAAATTTAACAAAATGGCAAAAAAAAGCAAACTAAAAAACACTCTTAAAACGAGTGTCCTTTAGTTTGCTCTATTACAACTTATTTAGTTTACCCAAATCGCCTAAAACAACGTGATACCGCTTATTTTAGCTATATTCAACTAAAAACTTGTCCGCATTTTTCCTGCCTTTTGTCTGCCTGTTACAAATAAAAATATTTTGTATTTTCCTGCCAAAAGTCTGCAAACCCACTATACACAAGGAAAGCTTACACTTACTTAGAAAACTCAACTTGACCGCCCATATTTTAACAAACCTAGGTACAATGCGGGTTTAGACGTGTTTTTACTTAACTATTTAATTGTATTTTATAATTATTACAATAAGTTTTTAAAATAATTTTTGTTCTAGCAGGAAACAAGCTTTAAATGTCGAACTTTAGTACTTATCAATTAAATTAGTTTTTTTCTAAGGAGTGTTTTCACGTTGAAAGAAACTTGCGCCAGATGCAAGCATGGTTTTGAAATAATGCGTGGCGATTATAAATGTGAAATTCAAGAAATAAAAATACCAAAATTTAATGCTTTGGATTTAGCTAAAAAATGTACTTTTTTTGTTTTTAAAGGCACTCTGGTTAAAATTAAAAAACTTAATCTTCAAGCCCAAATTCCTAAACACGCTACAGCACAAAGTGCTGGTTTTGATTTACATTGCATTCAAAAATTTGATGTTCGCCCTGGTGAGCATTGTACGATAGGTACCGGTTTAGCCTTTGAAATTCCGTCTGGTTATGCTATGTTCATCTATCCTCGCAGTGGTAACGCTAAAAAATATGGTCTAACGCTAAGTAATGCTGTTGGCGTAGTCGATGCTGATTACCGGGGTGAAATTAAAATATTAATCCATAATGCCGGTAAAAATAGCGTTGGTTTTCAAGCTGGGGATAGAATAGCTCAAGCTATCATCCATAAGTTGCCGGATGTTGAACTATTGGAATGCGTAGAGTTGGACGAAACGAGCAGAGGTACTGGCGGATTCGGCAGTACTGGGAAGTGAATATAAGCCGGGAGGTAATATTATGAAAATATCTGAAACACCAAAACAAACAGTTTGGCATCCTCTTCCCAAAACTGAACATAAAAATACTAATGCTTTTTCGGTCCATTTAAATCAAGCCCATCAAGAACAAGGCAAACAACAAATAATGCAACTGTTAAATAAAATCAAAGATGTCGGCAACAAACTGAAGAGCCAAATTTCTGAACCGGTTGTTAATGAATATAAACACTTAATTAAAGAATATCTTGCTTTTGTTTTAAAAAAAAATTACTTATTGAAAAAAGAAAATAGTCTTGATTATAGCACTTTGTATCTCCGGGTGGAAATAGTTGATCAAGAAATTGAACAACTCACCAATGAACTTTTAACTAGCCAAAAAGATGAGTTAAATATTATCGCTCAAATAGATAAAATAACCGGATTGTTGTTAGATATCTACCAATAAAGTTAAAAATGATATATGAAGATGTGACCCCTGGATCTCTGCAATATTAATTCATATTTCTTTGATAATATTATTTAAAATATCAATATAGTAAACAAAGGCTCTTCTTTCTTGATCATTAGCAAATTTCTTACCCAAACAAGTTACCGGTTGATTGACTTCTTTTTGGTTATCAAATAAACTGTTGTTTTTGGTATCCATGGTTTAAAGTCTCACTTTATTCTGTTATTTCCATTTTCTGTAACTTTTTCTCTGCTAAAATCAGCACGCAGCTTACAATGTGGTAGAATTCTTCCCATTCAAACGATTCTTCATCATAAATATCATAGCGAAACTGCACGGCAAATGAATTTAATTCTAGTAATATCCAAAATGATTCTACTTCTTGACCAATATCTTCTAGTTTCTTCAAAAGCAAGCTCAAGTCATGTGTTCGTGGATAGATCTCCCCACACAAATCAAGCCAAACTTTTAAACCTTTTTCAGCAGCTTGTTGAAGATGAAACCCGACTATTTCATCATCTACAACTTCCGCTTGAGCTAAGATATGCGCTGATCTCAAGTCTTTTCTAGCCATGGTTAAAAGCCTGCGGGCGTGCTTAAGCACTCTCATAGAAAGTTTTCCCTTCCCGCAATGCCTGCATCACAATATGATTAGGCGTTCTACTCCATGTCTCAACCTCATCTTGACTAAAAAGCAAAATATCCTTTGAAACCCGAAAACGAGCCAATGCTTTCCAAAGTTTGGCAGCTTCTTTGCGCCTGCTTCGTTCTGAACCAAAAGGCTCTCTTGTGACTACCAAAAAATCTATATCTGAACCGGAACGAGCATCCTCCCGGGCATAGGAACCAAAAAGAATAATAGAAGTCGGTTGAACCTCTTCCACAATCACATTTACCATTTCCTGAATAATTTCGCCAGTCACCTGAAAATTCACACTCATCACTCAATCCCCTTTACTATTAGATATCTACCAATAAAAAAGAACCTGAGAAATACCAGATCCTTTTTTATTGGCTAACTATAAACGCTTAATTAACTAATGTACCAGTGTAATTGGCACCCTAACATGAGCTATTACTTTATTAACCACACTTCCTAAAATAAAGCCTTCCAAACCCGTTAACCCTCTGGTACCCATAATTACTTTTTCAAAACCCTGTTGTTTTACAGTACTAATGATAGCTTCCGCTGCATCACCGGATTCAATCAAAGCAGTCTTAACCGGAACCCCCTCTGCTTTAAAAATTTTCTCCACATCATCTAAAATGGTTAGATAATTTTCTTTAGCAGCAGCGATGATGTTTTCAGGACTAGACATAAAATCCCTAGCACGATGAAAATCAGAAAGATTAATAACAGTTATAACCGTAACCTCCATCTTACTATGATCTTTAGCTAATGCTAAAGCATGCTTAATAGCATTTTGGGCAGATTTCGAACCATCTGTCGGCACTAAAACTTTCATTAACTATTCCCCCTTATAAATTAATTTAAAATCTATTATAATACTGGTTAGATTATACTATACTATATGCACTTTGTACATAAGTATTTTTTAAAAAAATCACCCGGCTTTAGCTTCGATCCGTAATTTATCTGCCACCATCGCAATAAATTCACTATTAGTCGGTTTCCCACGTTGTAAATTAATAGTGTAACCAAAAAACTTAGTCATCATTTCTACATTGCCCCGGTTCCAAGCCAATTCTATCGCATGCCGGATAGCCCGCTCTACTCTACTAGGCGTAGTATCATGTGTTTTAGCAATTAATGGGTACAGCTCTTTTGTAATTGCTCCCAATAAGTTGATTTCATCAACAACCATTAAAATAGCGGCTCTTAAATAATGATAACCTTTAACATGTGCCGGTATTCCCATTTCATGAATAATGTTAGTTACAACTAGCTCTAAATTTTTTACTTTCACCGGAGAAACATATTGAACTACCGGCACCCCTTGAATCAATTCTCTTATTCTAGCTACTAATACCGAGAAATCAAAAGGTTTTAAAATATAATAATCTGCCCCTAACTCCATCGCCCGTTGAGTGACATTTTCTTGCCCAAAAGCAGTTAACATAATTACCTTTGGTTTTACAACTTTAGCATTGGCAGATATTTTTTCCAACACACCAATACCATCTAAATGAGGCATAATAATATCCAAAACAACAACATCTGGTTTTTGTTTGTCTATTATTTCTAAAACCTCCAAGCCATTATGCGCTACTCCTACTAATATCAAATCTTCTTGGGAATTGATAAACTCTTTTAATAATTCACAAAATTCCCGGTTGTCGTCCGCAATAAGCACTTTAATACTCACAATAATAAACCCGCCTCTCTTTTTTTACCAAAAATTGTATCTATCTCTAGTTTAACTATTCGACAGCTGAATTATAAAGTCCTTTTAAAAACTGTAAAAAATTATTAATTTTTTGTTAATTATTTAATAATTATTATTATTATTATTACTAAATAGCCTGTTTTTCGAAATATTTTTCGTCTATCATAATAGCATTTTTTATTTCTTGTAACATCCATTCTAGCGGTACCCCGTAACCACGAGTAGGATCGTTTATTAAAACATGAGTGACAGCACCAACCAAGGCCGGTTCACCGTTCTCTTGATATTGAATAATCGGACTACCACTCATCCC
>JAJOKO010000044.1 GCA_021129825.1 Desulfotomaculum sp.
CTCTTTATCTCTTAATATTTAGCCTTTTGGCGTTTCTGGCAATAACTAGTATCAGAACAAATGTAATATTGCTCAGTAGCCTCGTTATTATAAATTTCATCTAAATATGAACTAGTACTGCCGCAAAGTTTACAATGCTGTCCTTGAAAATCCTCTACCTTAAAACTATAATCCTCAAACTGTAGCGGTTCTACATCTGTGTACGGCGGCACGGCATAAATACGTTTTTCCCGCCCGGCACCAAACAAAAAAAGCGTTTCTGCTTGATGTAGCTTAGGTACATCAAAACGCGGTACCGGTGAAGGATCCATGATGTAACACCCGTTTACCGTCACCGGATAACGATAAGATAGCGTGATTTCACCCCAATTCACAATATCTTCGTATAAAAATACCCACATTTTACTGTAATCTTTTTCAGCGTGCATCCGGCGTGTTTTTTGTTCACTGGGTTCTACCCAACGCAATATTTCCGGATACGGTACTTGCAATACTAAAATTTGAGCGGCCTTCATTTTTTCTTCCGGAATACGGTGGCGGGTTTGAATAATGCTAGCAGCCAAAGTATCCACTGTGGTCTCAACTTTACTGCTAGTCGCCATAAAATTTCTGAGATTGCAAGCGTTAACACTATCATCACAGCCTTGATCAATCACTTTTAAGATATCTTGCACTCCGATAATAGCGAGCGTAATTTGCAAACCACCGGTTCCCCAGCCACTGGCAACCGGCATTTCCCGCGAGCCAAAAGGCACTTGGTAACCGGGAATAGCTACCGCTTTTAAGAGTTTACGCCGGATTTCTTTTTTAGTTTGTTCATCCAAAAAAGCATAGTTATACAATTCCATTATCCTGCTCCTTTGCTGCCGGGGCTTTACTTTGTTGTACAGAACGCAGGCGGTTTAAATCCGCTTGAAAATCTACATAATGCGGCAACTTCCAGTGCGACACAAATCCAGCAGCTTCAATGCCATCAATATGATACAACACAAACTCTTGATCCTCTGCCGGGGCTAAAGGGTTTTCCGGTTTCATCGCCCGGTCTAAGGTAGCCATGGCAATAGCCTTAACCTCGTTATGCCCAAAACAAATACCGTAACCTAAAGTAAACTGGGCACTACCAGCACTGGCTTGTTCTGACAGCCGGGCTACTAATTCTACCTCGGTAATCAGCACTTCACCCAAAGTAAGCTCTGCTTCTGTTTGCAAAGGATGGGCGATCACCAATTCTACATAACCTACTTTTAATTCCGCCAAACAAGGATGCACCGCACCGTAACCACGCATACTGGAATAAGCCAAAGCCATCTTAGCGCCTGTTTCCCCCCGGGTTAATGTTTGCAAACACATCGCCCGCGAAGCCGGAAATCGCAAAGACTGGCGGGTAATATCGTCAATATTTTGATCACCAGGTTTAAATTCCGGCTCGACCAATAAGCCCTGCTCACGTAACAGATCAATTACTTTAGGGAAAGTGGGCAGCTCTGTCGGCATTTCTGCCTCAACTGCCGGTAAATATTTATGGATAAAATCTTGCATGTTTTGTTCGTTTTCTGTTACTAATTTAAAGTCTAACAAACGCTTAATATAATCTCTGGTCGGACCTAAGTATTGACCACCGGGAATATCTTTAAAAGCAGCTGAAATTCGCCGGATAGCTCGCATAGCAGTAGTATTGGCCGGCAAAGAGTAATAATTGCGAGCTAAAGTAGAACGAAAAGCCCTTAACAAAAAGGCCGCTTCCAACGAATCACCTTCTGATTGCTTTAGCGCCAAAGCTGCTAACTCCGGGGCGTAGAGAGCACCTTCGCTCATCACCCGGTCAACAGCCAAACGCATTTGGTCTAAAATTTGTTGCACCTGTAAAGGGGTGCTACCACCTTTACAGCGGTAGTAATTAACTAATTGTTCCGCCGCATTAATCGCTTTCTGACCACCTTTTACCGCTACATAAGCCATTAAAACCAAGCCCCCTTTTTCTTGTGTTTTCGTAGCTATTTTTTTGTTTTTAATGTTTTGGCTAATAGCTGATAGCTGATTTACACCCAAGTAAATTTAGTACTACGTGGAATACAACACACTTGACCGGCCTGGTCTATAAAAATCCAATCCAACCCTAAAGGGAATTCTTGGTTACACTGCTGCCAAGGTGCTAGTAACTGCCGGTTTAAACCGCTTATGTATACTTGACACATCTTCAAAATACCCGGACCTTGTAATTGTAGTTTAACTATATCTGTGGGCGCTGACTGCTCCAGCCCACTTTGATCCGCTGCCAATTGCGCCACTTGGCAGATAATGGTAGCACTTTCATCAGGATATTTCAGGTGACCTGTTTTTAGTTGCTGGACAGCAAAATTTTCTTTGCCATTTACCAACAAATAATCACAATCTACTAATTCAGCCGGACGAGCTAAAGTATACATTTGCAGTTGCTGGGCAGAATCGCCCTGGTGATCTGGCAAGTGAAAAGTTACTTCTTGGTCCAGTAAAGTGATCGCTACCCCTAAAGTATAGCGGTTAAAACAAAATTCAAAATGACCGTTAAACATTTTTAAACTAGCTATTTTACCCGGTCTAGCCATACAATCCAGCAAAGCACGAAAAGTAATTTGCGTACCGGTTATTTCACTGGCTATTATTTCATTTTTTAAATTGCAACTACCTGTCATCAGCGTCATCCCTCGCTTATTCCCCAACTTTATACCCCGACTTTATTCCATAGTGTCAAAGTTTACTTTGCTGCGCTCTACTAATTGAAATTCTTTTTGCTGCTCTTTTTGCTGCTCTTGCGCTTCTTCTTTTAGCCATAGTTGGATAGCAGTAAGTAAACCAGACCACTTTGCTGTTAAATTTTTATTTTTAAAGAAAAATACTGCATCTAAAATAGCGATTGCTTCCGCACGCTCCGGTTGATCACCGGTTACTGCACCATAACCGGTTTGCTCATCTACCGTAACGGTACAATCTGAAACCAGCACTTCACCCAAATTAAAGATTTGCCCGGCCACGGCATCTTTGGCCCGCATCATTACCAAAGCCGTTTTAACCGGTTTGATTATTTTAACCACCCCGGTTACTTTAATTTTAGCTACCCAAGGTAGTAAATTTGCTAAAGAAGATTGTACTAATACTTTAGTGCGTTGTTTACTATCCAAAAATTTCACCTCAAACTATAATTATTCCAATAACTCTTTACCGATGATTTTTTTTCGCAGAAAATCCGAAAATTTTTCCGCCCCGCATACCACTATTAATATAATTGCGGTTATCGCTAAAGCATCCGGGTATCTAAATAAACTCATTGCTAAATGCAAATCAAAACCAATACCACCGCCACCGACTATCCCTAAAAAAATTGCCACCCGGATATTAATATCAAACCGGTACAAAGTATTCGCTATCAAAGAAGGTAACACTTGGGGCAATACTGCATAACGAATTACCTGTAAACCACCAGCGCCAACTGACTCTAATGATTCCGGGGCTTTAGGATCTGTGTTTTCTATCGCTTCTGCGAATAATTTACCCAACATCCCTATTGAGCCAATGGCAATAGCAATCATGCCGGCAAAGGGACCCAGACCAACCACTACCACTAAAAGTAAAATGATAACCAGCGTCGGCACCGCCCGTTCGGTAGCCAGCAATCCTTTAGAAAATTCTCGCACCACCCGGCAAGAAGTTACGTTATTGGCTGCTAATAAAGCCAGACCAAAAGACATTAAAGCCCCGAATACCGTCCCCACAAAAGCCATCGATAACGTTTCTAATACCGCCCACCAAATGTCAATACTAATTAATATCTGCCAGTTAGGCGGCATCATCTCCAGTAATAATCTGAAAAAATGCGGTAATCCTTCCCAAAGATGCTGCGGTTTAATCCCTAAATCAACGATACTCCAAACTAAAATCAAGCTAAAAACAATCCCTACCCCAAGATATTTTTGATAATATCTTTGGTAAAGCGGTTTTTCTTTAAGCCTATCCACTGCTACTTTAGCCATTATTTTAATACCTCTTGACCGATTATTCGTTGTCTTAAAAAGTCTGATATTTTTTCACAACTAATGACTAACAATAAAATAATGATGATCGCAGTCATTGCTTCTGAATACTGCATTAACCTCATGGACATAATCAAGTTGAAACCAATACCACCGGCACCCACTACGCCCAAAAAAACAGACAAACGAATGTTAACATCAAACCGGTATAAAGTATTGGCAATTAAAGCCGGTAATACTTGCGGTAACACCGCATAACGGATTATCTGTACTTTATTTGCCCCCACTGTTGCCATTGCTTCCAACGGCTTGGGATCTATTTCTTCAAAAGAGTCGGCATACAATTTACCTAACATCCCAATAGAACAGACCGCTAACGCCATCACACCCGGAAACGGCCCTAACCCGACAATAGCCACAAAAAGTAAAATAATGATCAAGTCTGGTAGCGCTCTTTCCAGCATCAATACCCCGCGGGCTACTTCACGCACCGGTTTATTCGGAGTCAGGTTGCTAGCCGCAAAAAAACCAATAAGTAAAGCCAGTACCGCTCCTAAAACCGTACCCACAAAAGCAATCTGCACCGTTTCCAAAGCAGGAGCCAGCAGATAAGGAAAAACCCCCCAATCCGGTGGTAACATATGCCCCAACAAGTCCCAGCCCCGCGGTATGCCGGCAATTAGACTATGTAAATCTGCCTGGCAGACTATCAAACCGCCCCACATTAGTAATACAAAAATCAACGTGGGTAAAAGATATTTTTTGTACCGTTTTAATCCGGTCATTATCAAAAAACTCCTATTTAGCTTTTAAGAGGAAGTTCGAAAATTCCGTGCGAAATACCCAGCGAATTTCCGCGTTGACTTGGTAATGGCGACGCTTACGTATTATTTATACGCT
>JAJOKO010000139.1 GCA_021129825.1 Desulfotomaculum sp.
GATGATGAGGATGAGTAAGGATGGCCAAAAAAAACTTACCTAGAATCAAACTGGTAAAAAAAGATAAATGGTTACTTACTTATGCAGATTTAGTGACGATATTGGTAATTTTTTTCATCATGCTCTATGCGATGATTGAGGTGGACATAGAACGTTTTGAAACTATTATAGTAGCGGTGCAGCAAGAAATGGGTGGGGCAGAAGGTGATATTTTTGATCAAGCCGGTCCGGCGATGACGCCAGGTGAAATTGAACCTACAGATGTAGCAGAGTTAGCCAAGCAGCAAGAAGCGGCAGAAACAGCTAAATTATTAAAACTAAAAGAGCGTTTGGAAGCATATTTATATGAACAAAAACTACAAGATCAAGTGATAGTAAACTTAGAAGAACGTGGTTTAATCGTTAGTTTTATGGATGCAGCTTTGTTTCCATCCGGTTCGGACCGGATGCACCCGGCATCTGTGGAGATAATAACTGGTATTGGCGAGATGTTAGCTAGGGAAAATAATCACATCCGGGTGGAAGGGCATACTGATAATATACCGATTAGAACTATTAGATTTCCGTCTAATTGGGAGTTGTCATTAGCCCGGGCAACTCAAGTATTAAGAAAACTCCATGAAAAAAGCAAAATAGCTCCACAACGACTTTCAGCTACTGGTTATGGTGAATATCGACCGGTAAGACCGAATGATACTGCTGCAAATAGGCAACTAAACCGGCGGGTAGATTTAATAATACTAAGGCAAACTTTTGAAGAAACGGATCCAGGTTATTACCAAAGAGTGCCGTGAAAGGTCGTCAATTATAGGAGAGGGGACACACCGTTTCACGGAATGTCCCCATCAATTATAGGAGAGGGGACACACCGTTTCACGGAATGTCCCCATCAATTATAGGAGAGGGGACACACCGTTTCACGGAATGTCCCCATCAATTTAAAGGACGTGGTTATTTATGAAAAGCGGTTCAGATAGTGGGGAAGAACAGGTTGTAATTTTTGAATTGGGTGAACAAACTTATGGTTTAGATATTCTGGCGGTACAGGAAATTATTCATACTGAAAATATTACTAAAATACCGGCTGCTCCAGACTTTATAGCAGGAATTATTAATTTGCGTGGTAACATTATACCGGTAATAGATTTGAGCCGGCGTTTTGGTATTGGGACTGAAAATTCCAATCAAGAGGTTGAAAATACTAATACTCGCATTATAGTTTTACAAGTAAAGGCTACTGTTTTTGGGGTAATAGTAGATTCAGTGCACGAAGTATTGCGAATACCGGTGGATATTATTGAACCGCCACCTAAAGTAGTCACTGGTACGCTAGGAAACACCGGTAGGCAAATTGATGCTGCTTATTTAAATGGTATTGCTAAATTGGATAAAAAATTGATAATTTTATTAAATCATAACAAGATACTTTTTGAGCATGAAACCGAAGAACTACAACAAGTGGCCGGGTAATAAAATAGCTATTAGCAGTCAGTTTTTAGCTAACGCATTATATTATATTATAATAAAAGGCGGTGTTTGACTTATGTTTTCAGATGTTGAAATTGGTGTTTTTATGGATGAGTTGGAAGAAAAAGTGCAAATCATAAATGATAATTTATTAATTTTGGAGCAAGAAACCAGTAATCAAGAAGTATTGCAAGAAATTTTCCGGGCTGCCCATACTATCAAGGGTTCTTCCGGAATTATGGGTTATGAAAAAATGACAAAATTAACGCATGAAATAGAAAGTTTATTTGATAAAATTCGCAATGGCGAAATTACTGTTAACTCAGAAATGATTAACGTATTTTTTGAAGCATCAGACACATTGAAATTACTGAAAGATGAAATAACAGATACTAGTATAGAGGTAGATATCAGTGATATTATTGTCAAACTAACTAATTACGTTCAAGGTGCTGCTGGCAAGGTAGTTAAAGAAACACCACCCCCTCTAACGAAGGGGGAACCTCGCTCGTTAGAGGGGGTGGTTCAAAAAGAGCAGGCGGCTGCATCTGAACTTGCCAGTGCTGGGAATATGGTTGATGAAGCTATTGATGAAACACTGCAAAGTGTTATTATTGAAGCGGAATTAAAAGGGTTTTTAGCTTATAAAATTAAAGTGATTCTTGATTCGGGTTGTCAAATGAAGAGTGTACGTGCTTTTTTGATTTTTGAGATGTTGCAGCAAGCAGGTGAAATTGTTCGAAGTGTACCGGCAGCTGAAGAATTACAAGCGGGTAATTTTGATTTGAATTTTGAAATAGTATTTTTGACCCAAGAAGATCAAGATCAAATCGAAAATATATTAATGAGTATTGCAGAAGTGCAAACGGCAGAAATACAAATATTATCGACTACTCCAGCGGCAGTAAGGGAGGACACGGCAACAAAATCAAGAGTTTCGGATATGCCGGCAGCAGACATAGAACAGCAAGATATTGCTCTAGAAAATATAGTATCGCCAAAACAAGAAGCTAAATCCGCTTTACCGGAAGCGGTTAAAACGGTTAAAACGGTACGGGTAGATGTGCAAAAATTAGATAATTTGATGAATTTAGTAGGAGAGTTAGTTATTGATCGCACTCGCCTAAACCGTTTCACAGAAATTTTTGAAGATAAATATGGTTCCGGTGAACTAGCTGAGTCTATTAACGAAATGTCTAACCATTTAGGGCAGGTTACCGGAGATTTGCAAGAACAAATTATGAAAGCGCGGATGTTGCCAATAGCGCAAGTATTTAACCGGTTTCCGCGGATGGTACGGGACACGGCTCAAAAACTAGCTAAAGAAATTGATTTTGTGATCGAAGGGAAAGAAACAGAATTAGATCGTAATGTGATTGAAACTATTGGCGACCCCTTAATCCACTTAATTAGAAATTCTGTTGATCACGGGATAGAAACACCGCAGGAGCGTCTTAAAAAAGGAAAACCATCCAAAGGTAAATTATTTTTAAAGGCTGCTTATCATGAAAGCCATATCATTATTACGATAGAAGATGATGGTAAAGGTATTGATGCGGATAAAATGCGGCAAAAAGCGGTGCAATTAGGATTATATGATCAAGATAGTGCAACGCGACTTTCTGACCGGGAAGCGTTAGATTTAATTTTCCGGGCCGGGTTTTCTACTAAGCAAGCAGTAAGTGATTTATCCGGGCGTGGTGTGGGCATGGACGTGGTGAATAAAGGCGTGGAACAAATTAATGGGACGTTAGAATTAAGTTCTAAGGTGGATATCGGTACAAAAATTGTGATTCGTTTGCCGTTAACACTAGCGATAATCCGGGCTTTAATGGTGAATTTAGGTCGGCAAATTTATTCTTTCCCCATGGCTAATGTGCAAGAAACGCTACGAATAGACAGCAGTGAAATTCGCAGTATTGGCAATAGCGAAGTAATTGTGGTACGTGATCGCATTATGCCGTTACTACGTTTAAGAGCACATTTTGGTATCAATGATTTTGATAATCCGGTTATTGATGAAAATGAAAAATTGTTTGTAGTAGTGATTGCTTCTGCGGAAAAACAAGTAGCGGTAGTGGTAGATAAATTATTGGGTGAGCAAGAAATTGTGATTAAATCATTGGGTGATTACCTAGGCGAGGTAGATGGTTTATCTGGGGCTACTATTTTAGGCGATGGTGGTGTAGCTTTAATTATAGATTCCCGGGGATTAATCAAACAAACTGGAGCAACCGGTGGATTATTAGAAGGCGTGGTAGAAGAACAGTATGCCAGTTAAAGTTTTAGTAGTAGATGATTCGGCCTTAATCAGGCAATTGATTACGCGTACTTTAGGTACAGAAAGAGATATTCAAGTGATTGGTCAGGCGGCGGATGGTTTAGAAGCGCTACTACAAATCAAGCGCCTGCGTCCGCAAGTAGTGACGATGGATGTAGAGATGCCTAAATTGGATGGTATTGCCTCGCTACGCCGGGTGATGAAAGAATGCCCAGTGCCGGTGATCATGCTTAGTGCCCATACTACTGCTGGGGCTAAGGCTACTATGGAAGCGTTAGCTGCTGGGGCAGTAGATTTTGTAGCTAAACCATCCCGGGCGGGGCAGTTAACGGCGATGGTGGCAGATTTAACTGCCAAAATACGGGCAGTAGCCGGTGCTTCAATATCTAATATGGTGCCAACGATGCCAAAATTAAGACCAACAATGGTGCCAATGCGCCGGGCATCAGGTGGCAAAATAGCAATAGTAATTATTGGCAGTTCTACCGGTGGACCGGCAGCGTTACAAGGAATAATCCCTCAATTACCGGCCAACTTACCGGTAGGCATGATTTTAGTACAGCATATTCCACCTGGCTTTTCCCAGTCTTTGGCAGAGCATCTTAACCGGCGCAGTGCTGTGGAAGTAATCCATGGTAAAGCAGGAGATGAAGTGCGACCGGGGCGGGTGATTGTTGCTCCGGCTGGTTGCGAGTTGCATTTTAATAAAATTGGCAACCGGGTGACCCTTAAGACAGCTAAAAGCGGTGAACCGGTGCCACCGGCAACTTTTAGACCCTCAGTAGATCAAGTGATCACTGCTGCTACAACAGTATACAGTAATAAAATATTAGGGGTATTGTTAACCGGCATGGGGCGTGATGGCGCTCAAGGGATGTTGAAAATCAAAAATTCCGGTGGTATTACTATTGCCGAGGACAAAAGCAGTTGTGTGGTATTTGGGATGCCCAAAGCCGCAATAGACCTAGGTGCAGTTAGTAAAGTATTACCAAGAACAAAAATTGCCCAAGAAATTGTGCAAATAGTATAAAGTTATTGGTTGAAAATACCGAATAGTAATTAAGAGCAATGAAAACAG
>JAJOKO010000138.1 GCA_021129825.1 Desulfotomaculum sp.
TTGATGGGGGTTTTAGAAGTAATAAGAATGCATGTATTAAAACATCACCCCCACCTGCACCCTTCCCTTCGGGTGGGTACCCGCTCCCCCATCAAGGGGGAGGGGAACAAACGTTTGAACATCGTTAGTTGTGTCCAGTCAATCGACTTATGGGTAAAGACTAGCCCTTGATGGGGGAGGGTAGGGTGGGGGTGTGTTTTAAGATTAATTGGATTAATATGTAAATTTTAAATGTGCTAAATGGTACCCTTTTCGAACACACACTTAAAAACTCTGTGCCCTCTGTGGTTAAAGTTTTTTATTTCGTGTATTTCGTGCTGTTTCGTGGCTAATAAATTCCCTGTGGTTACAGGAGGTAAACCAGTGCTGAGGATTTTTATTCGATATGTAGGCGTATTTGCCGGGGTGGTGATCACCGCCCTTGGTTTAAATTTATTTTTAGTACCGCATAAAATCGCTGCTGGTGGAGTTAGCGGTATTGCGATCATTTTACACCATCTCATCAATACCCCGGTGGGTTTAGTAATGTTGGCTTTAAACGTACCGTTATTTATTTGGGGGATTATCCGGCTGGGCTGGTCTTTTGCATTTTATTCTTTGTTTGGGACAATCATGTTGACGGTAGCAATTGATGGTTCCGCTCCTTTTTTACCAGTATTAACCAAAGATTTATTGTTAGCCAGTATTTTTGGCGGGGTAGTGACCGGTTTGGGTTTGGGGCTAGTATTTCGCTGCCAAGGTTCGACCGGGGGCACCACGATATTAGCAGCTATTTTGCGTTCTTACACCGGCATGAATATCGGTCAATTATTATTTGTAGTTGATGCTATTATAGTAGTAGCTGCTGGGATTGCTTTTCAATCGTGGGAATTGGCGATGTACGCCATGATCACCATTTTTATCAGCAGTTGGGTGATTGATATAGTGCAAGAAGGATTTGCTTATGATAAAGCATTTATGATTATTACTGCGCAACCAAAAGTAGTAGCGACAGCAATCCTCAAAGATATGAACCGGGGGGCTACTGCTTGGCAGGCGCAAGGCATGTTTACTGGTAGTGAAAAACACGTGCTACTTTCGGTAGTCCACCAAGGTGAAGTCACTAAGCTAAAAGAAATCATTTACCAAGCCGACCCGGCAGCGTTTGTGATTTTGGCAGATGTACGTGAGGTGCTGGGTGAAGGTTTTAAACCAATTAAATAAGCATTAAGAAAAAACATTATTTGGGAGGGGCGTATATTGAATCAAATTAATGAAAAGTACTTAGTAAATGAAAAAGGGAAACGGGTAGGGGTATTACTTGATATAGTGAAATACAAAAAAATGCTAGAAGAATTAGAAGAATTAGATGCTATTCGTGCTTTTGATGTTGCTAAAGCATCAAAAAATGAAGCGATTTCTTTTGAGCAAGCGATTAACGAAATTGAGCATAGCTAAAAATGAATTATTCTATACTAATACTACGACGTGCTCAGAAAGAACTGGCTAAGTTGCCTGTTGATATATACGAGCGAGCCAAGACAACTATATTGAAACTAAGTCAAGAACCAAGACCTGTTGGATGTAAAAAGCTAGTAGGTAGAGAAGGTTGGCGGGTGCGCTTAGGAAAACACCGGATAATTTACGAAATTGATGATGTTAAGTGTACTATTACTGTGTTACATGTTGGTCATCGCCGTAATATTTACTAATTATAATAAAAAATATTCTAAAAGGGGGATTATAATTTATGCATAGTGATAAATTACAGCAATTGCAAACTCAGGCAAAGGTTATTCGCCGGCACATTATTAGCATGCTGGGGGCATCCGGTTCCGGTCATCCCGGTGGTTCATTGTCAGCTGCGGATATTGTGACCGCACTGTACTTTGAAGTGATGAAAATCAATCCTAATGAACCTAAATGGTCGGAGCGGGATCGCTTCGTATTGAGCAAAGGTCATGCCGCCCCGGTGCTTTACGCTGCTTTGGCGGAAAAGGGCTACTTTGATGTAGCTTGGTTGATGACCTTGCGTAAATTAGGCAGCAAGTTACAAGGTCACCCGGATATGCAAAAACTACCGGGGGTAGAAATGTCTACCGGCTCACTGGGACAGGGATTATCAGTAGCTAACGGCATGGCGCTGGCCGGTAAAATTGATCACAAAGATTATCAGGTGTATGTACTGCTGGGTGATGGTGAAATTCAAGAAGGTCAGGTGTGGGAAGCAACGATGGCGGCAGCCCACTACAAACTGGATAATGTTACTGCCTTTTTAGATCACAATGGTCTACAGATAGACGGTTGTACTAAGGAAGTGATGTCACCGGAACCGGTGGCGGAAAAATGGCGGGCGTTTGGTTGGCAAGTTTTAGAAATAGATGGTCATGATTTAGCACAAATAGTGCAGGCTGTGGACCAAGCTAAACAAACCAGCGGTAAACCAACTATGATTGTGGCTAAAACCGTTAAAGGTCAAGGCGTATCTTACATGCAAGGACAGGTCGGTTGGCACGGTAAAGCCCCTGACGCTGAACAAGTGGAGCAGGCGTTGCGAGAATTGGCGTGACCCGGTTACCAGTTGCCGGTTAAAACCGTAAACCAGCAATTGACTTTTGTTCCTGTTGTGCGTATAATTAGGAAAAAGTTAACGGAGGGTTTAAAATTGAGTCAGAAAATAGCAACCAGAGAAGCATACGGGCAAACCCTACTGGCTTTGGGGCAGGAAAACCCCAATGTTGTAGTGCTGGATGCCGATTTATCCAAGTCTACCAAAACATATGATTTTAGCCAGCGATACCCGGAGCGGTTTTTTAACATGGGAGTAGCTGAAGCCAATATGGTAGCTACCGCCGCCGGTTTAGCAACTGCCGGCAAGATCCCTTTTTGTAGTACTTTTGCGGTATTTGCTACCGGGCGGGCTTATGACCAAGTGCGTAACAGCGTGGCTTACCCGCACTTAAATGTAAAAATAGCCGCTACCCATGCCGGGGTGACAGTCGGTGAAGATGGTGGTTCCCACCAATCCATAGAAGATATTGCTATTATGCGGGCGTTGCCCGGTTTTACTATCTTCGTACCGGCAGATGCCAGAGAAACAGAGGCCGCAATCCGGGCGGCGGCAGCCATAGTAGGACCGGTATATATTCGTTTAGGGCGTTCCGGTGTGCCGGTAATTCATGATCAAAACTTTAAATTTACTCCCGGCAAAGCAATTCAATTACAAACTGGTGATGATGTTACCATCATCGCTACCGGCATCATGGTAGCGGCAGCCTTAGAAGCGGCCGGTGTTTTATCAAAGGCAGGTATTAAAGCCCGGGTGTTGGACATGCACACTATTAAACCGCTGGATGTGGTCGCAATAGTAGCCGCCGCCCGGGAAACCGGGGCAGTGGTTACCGCCGAAGAGCACAGCATTATCGGCGGATTGGGCAGTGCGGTAGCAGAAGTATTAGGTGAACACCAACCAGTACCGCTCCAACGAGTAGGTGTGCCAGATCTGTTTGGTGAATCCGGTAAACCGGCAGAATTACTGGAGCATTTCGGGCTTACTGCCAATGCTATTACCAGTGCGGTGCAGGCAGTAGTGGCGAGAAAGCAGTAATTTAAGGCAAGCGAGGACAATCCTTGCTTACCTTAATTAATAACTAAAAAAGGGGTTGGTGCAATTGAAAGGGAACTTTGAGTATACCGTAGAAGGGAACACTTTGATTGTAGAAGGGACGGGTGTGTTTTATGCTAAATTAGGCGCCATGGTAGCGGACAAAGGCAACTTCAAATATTCCAAGAAATCTTTTGGTGTTGGTGGCAGCAGTGGTGGCGTAGGTGGTTTTTTGGGACAAGTAGCCAGCCATGCGATGCGTTCAGTTACCGGTGAAAAAATGGATACCATGATGGTAGAAGGAAACGGCAAATGCTATTTGGCAGACCGGGCGTGTCATATCTCAGTGATAGATTTAGAACCTAGTGGAGCTTGGCAAAGTATCTGCGTAGAGGCATCAGATATCTTGGCTTTTTCAGATACGTGCAAATGCGATGTGGTGATGTTAGGCTCAGGCAGCATGCAAGGCAAAGGGTTATTCACGACCAAGTTTACATATAACGGGGACGGGGCTAAAGTAGCGGTTAGAACTATGGGTGCCCCCATAATGTTAGAAGCACCGTGCAAAGTAGACCCGGATGCTTGCGTTGCTTGGACCGGTAGAGAGCCCCGGATGGAACACAATATCACGTTTAGTACTCTGATTGGCAGATCTTCCGGAGAAACATTTGTATTGTCATTTGAAGACGCTGGCCAGTTAGTAGTAGTACAACCCTATGAAAGGAATCCCAAGGAAGTTAAATAACAGTGTGGTCAAGTTCTTGGAATAAGGGGTTGTCCCGAAGACCAAGATTATCTAAATTAACCAAATTACCGAGCGGGCCGATATCGCTGATTTGGTTATTCACCAGCATCAGTTCGGTTAGGTTAGTTAACCCACTAAGGGCACTGATATCGCTGATTTGATTGCTACTAAGCCCAAGCCCGGTCAGATTAGTTAACCCGCCTAGCGGACTGAGGTTACTTATTTGATTTTTACTAAGCCTGAGATCAGTCAGATTGGTTAACCCCCTAAGGGCACTGATATTACTTATTTGATTGTTGCTAAGCCCAAGCTCGGTCAGGTTGGTTAACCCACTTAGCGGGCTGATATTGCTGATTTGATTATTCACCAGCATCAATTTAGTCAGGCTAGTTAACCCGCCAAGCGGGCTGATGTCACCGATTTGGTTATTGACATGCAAGAGGTCGGGGGTT
>JAJOKO010000040.1 GCA_021129825.1 Desulfotomaculum sp.
GGGGGACTAAATCTCCTCCCCCTTGATGGGGGAGGGTAGGGTGGGGGTGTGTTTTGAGATTAATTGGATTAATATGTAAATTTTAAATGTGCTAAATGGTACCCTTTTCGA
Organism: Desulfotomaculum sp.; assembly: GCA_021129825.1. Taxonomy (GTDB): domain Bacteria; phylum Bacillota; class Desulfotomaculia; order Desulfotomaculales; family Desulfohalotomaculaceae; genus JAJOKO01. Next base: position 112 of record JAJOKO010000040.1, read on the forward strand.
ACACGCACTCTTAGTCTCTTAGTCTCTTAGCCGCTTAGCCTTTTAAAATCAGTATCTATTAATTTGAAAACGATTATTTTCTCCGGCAAGTGCTACTTCAACCAACCCAATTCTAGCACATCACCATCCGCTAATAAACTGGTGTATGCTGCCTGCTGACCATTTATTTTTAGACTTAACATCCCCTTACCGCTACTCAAATCAAAGTCAATAAAATTAAATATATCTACTAAAATCGGTTTTGTTAAATTTGTTAATAACGTCTGCTTACCATTAACAGTAACCGTTATTGCGGACTGTTTTGACGCCGCCTTAGTTGCTACCTCCGGCACTAATCGCTTTTTTTTTAACCCCAGTTCGATTACGTCATCAGGCTGAATCAAATAATCTGCTGGTTGCATTATTCCGTTAACGCGTATTTGCTGCTGGTCTCCAGCAAAATTTTCTGATACGATTAATGCCCCTAAAGTGCTACTAGCATCGGCTCCACGCACAGCCGGCGTAACCTTGATTTTATCTTTATTTTTAAGTATTGTTTGCACATTAGCTGGTTGATGATTAACTTCTATTTGCGCCGGTTGACCTAACTCACCATAAATTTGTTTTTTAGCACCATTTAAAATAAAACACAAGTTCTGACCATTATGCGGCACTAAATCCCGCGGGTTATATTCAACTAATGCCAAGGCATTAGCTACTTTCAACTCTTTAGAATCAAACAAATTATAGTCTTTGTTATTAATATTGATAGTAATAAAATCACGCCCGGCTTTTTTATAAGCTACACTGGCAATACCTAAAACTGTTATTCCGTCCGAACCACCCACCGGGTCTTTGGTTAGTTTTTCTACATTTTTCAGCATGTCCCGCCCGCGCACTGCTACCCGCGATTTAAGTAGTTCCAGTCTTTCGGCAATCTTTTCAGTTAATAGCGGCGCTTGGGCGCCCCCACCAATACAAAAAACCGTTTTAGGTGATTTACTGCCATTTAATTTTAATATTTCGGCTACAATTTGACCTGCCAATTGATCTAATACTGGGGTAATCGTTTCGATAATATCCTGACATAATACCGTGTTTTCAACGCCTAAAATATCCTTATAAGTAATTTCTTGACCTTGATTGAGCTGTCTTTTAATCACTTCGGCGGTATTAAAATCAGCCAAACAAGCCTCTACTATCGCTTCGGTAATTTTATCACCGGCTACCGGCACCATCCCGTAAGCACTGATAGAACCATCACTGGTAATCGCAATATCCGAGGTGCCTGCCCCAATATCTACCAAGGCTAAGTTTAAAGTCCTTAAATCCTCTGGAATAGCGATATCAATAGCGGCAATCGGTTCTAATGTTAAGCTAACCGGCTCTAATCCAGCCCGCTGCAACACCGCATATAAGCTGTTTACTACCGAATCCGGCAAAAATGTAGCTAATACATCTGCCCCGATACTACTACCCCGGTGACCGGTTAAATTAGCAATCGGGTAGTTATTTAAATAATAACCGGTCACACTATGACCAACACAGTAAAAACGTTCTTTACCATTTAATTGATCATCTAACTGGCGGTGAATATTTTGTAACCCGCTCATCTCCAAACTACTAATAATCACCTGATCAATTTCCAGCTGCGCATCAATATCTTGATTAACCCGGCAATGCCCGGTTTTCAACGAACGCCCGGCGGCGGCAATAGCTACCTTGGTTAATTTATATTGGAGCTTTTTTTCCAAGGTTTCTTTAACTTTGATCACACTGGTAGCTACTTGAGGAATATCATGAATTTGCCCATCATACATAGCCCGGCTAGTATGTTCTAATCGGTACTGGGCTTTAATTTTCAGGTTATTTTCTGAGAATTCAACCACTACACCAATAATGCTACGCGTACCGATATCTAAAGCAAAAATAGTGTTATTTTCCAATATAGCACACACACACTTTCTTCAATTGATATGCTTATAAACTATTTTTATTTTATCAAATAGCAATATTTAAAGCAACTAATGCAAAAATTAAGCAGGATAAAAAAACTTATTGTCGAATTAATTTAATTTGTTGATAATAATTAATCTCACTGAAAATAGCTTGATGAAATCTATCAAAAATCCGGGGGGTTAAACTTTTTTATGGAAACAAGACAAAAAAATATTTCAGAAGCCAATAGAGTATACACTTTTTTTAATATTATTTATGTTTTTTTTGCCAGTTTGATTCTGGTCTACTCAGGGATAGTCGGACTGAGATCATGGACACTGGTAATTGCTGTAGTGATATTTTTTCACCTGCTTTCTGGGGTTATGTGGCTTGTATATAAAAACAATAGCCGTAGCGAAGTGGTAAAATATATAGCAACCGTGCCTTTGTCATGTTTGTGGTTTTTTATTTTTTTAACAACCAATATTTTGACCTCTTTTGCCCTGCTATTTCCCTTGCTGATAGCTTTCATGCTCTACTCTAACCTAAAGCCTATTCTGGTTTTTGGCGGGTTTCTAGTGATCACTGTGCTAGCAAAAGTAATTAAAGATGTAATTTATCAGGAAGTTCCTTTAAACATGTTTGAAGGGCAGGTAAATGTAGTGATAATTACTATTGCTTTTGTGATTACCACTGCTATTGTCGCTAAGTATATTGTTTCACTAACGAATAACCTAGATACTAAATTAAGAAAAGTAACCGAGGCAAAAGAAGAGCAATTAATGCTCTTAGAGGAAATTTCAGCATCTAACACAGAGATGGCAGCTACGCAATCACAGTTAATCGCCACTGAAAAAAGCAAGCTTGTTAAAAGTGAAGAAAAATTGCGGCAACTTGCCTTTATAGATACACTGACAGAACTACCCAATAAAAATGCTTTTAAAAAATTTTTACACGAAACAATAGTAAATAATCAAGAGCAACCGGCCTACTTTTCCGCTTTTATTTTAGATTTAGATAACTTTAAATTAATCAATGATTCCCTGGGGCATCCGGTAGGGGATTTGCTTTTAAAAAAAATAGCTGCTATTCTGAAAAATTTTGCTAGCGGTATTAAGCAACACTTTTTAGCAAGAGTTGGCGGCGATGAATTTATGCTGATTGTGAAAAATTATGAAGCAGATACTAGTCCCGATAATCTAGCTAACCAACTGCTGCAATTATTTAGTGCATCAATTGCTGTAGATGAATATTATTTTCATGTAACTGCCAGCATTGGCGTCGGCAATTTTCCAGAGCATGGTGATAGCATAGCGACCTTAATGCAAAATGTTGAGGCGGCGATGTACCTTGCCAAGAAAAACGGCGGCAATAAGTATATCCAATATTATCCTGATATCAATAAATTAAATAGAGAGCGGTTAGTAATCAAAAATGAATTGCAGATTGCCTTATCTAATAATCAATTTGTGCTTTATTACCAGCCAATAGTTGACAATAAAACGGGTGCCATCGTTGCCGTTGAGGCACTGGTAAGGTGGCTCCATCCTGTTAAAGGACTTATTCCGCCTAACGTTTTTATACCGGTAGCGGAAGAAACTGGGCAAATAATCGCGCTTGGCGAGTGGGTAATAAGCACCGCCCTCACTCAGCACAAGCAGTGGAAAATGCAAGGATTAGCTGGTTTGAAAATACATATTAACCTCTCAGTAAACCAATTGCACCATCATAAACTATATTCGTTTATTAAAACCACCATTGCTGAACTAAAATTAAATCCTGCCTGGATTGTTTTAGAAATTACCGAATCTGTGGCTGTAAAAAGTATTGATGAAGCAGTTATAGCAATTAATAGGCTTAAAACTCTCGGAGTTTTAATTGCGTTAGATGATTTTGGCACAGGCTATTCATCGCTTTCTTATATTAGTAAATTACCAATAGATATCTTGAAAATCGATAAATCTTTCATTAATAAGCTGGATAATCAAACAAGTTTCCAGATTACTAGACTAATTCTGGAACTTTGCAATAATACTAGTATTTTAACAACTGCTGAAGGTGTAGAGCGTGATCGGCAAAGGAATATGTTGCTTAAACTAAAATGTGATCACATCCAAGGATATTTATTTTCAAAACCTTTATCTGCTACAGATTTTATGCAGTTTTATTAAAATTAATAAAAAACATTATTAGTCGCGACTTTTAGCTTCATTGACGGTAATAACCCGTCCCTCTAATTCAGTACCGTTCAAAGCCTTGATTATTTTTTGAGCATCATTTTTATTAACTTCTACAAAACCAAACCCTCTGGAACGACCGGTTTCACGATCTGTAATCACCCTGCTTGATATTACCTCACCATGAGTGGAAAAAACTGTTGTTAATTCTTCGGATTTGATACTCCAAGGCAAATTACCCACATACAAAGTACACTCCATATTTACTGATCACCTCTTTATTTATTGTTTACAGATTTAAAATAATGATACCGAAAGTGCGTGTTCGAAAAGTATGTTTGTGGTAAAAACCCCCCTCCCCGCACCCTTCCCTTCGGGTGGGTACCCGCCCCTCCCACGAGGGGAGGGGGACTAAATCTCCTCCCCCTTGATGGGGGAGGGTTAGGGTGGGGGTGTGTTTCAAGGTTAATTGTATTAATATGTAAATTT
>JAJOKO010000092.1:0-1568 GCA_021129825.1 Desulfotomaculum sp.
TTTACATAATGATTTACATAATGATTTACATAATGTTCATATTGTAATATAATTATTTGTGGATGGTTTTTAAAAAAGTTTGTATATATTTTAATAGAGGCGGCATTCAAAATGAATATTTTACCGGTAATCCAATCGGTTAACTCTCCCCAATCAAGCGGGGCCTTATTTGAAAATCTTAAAAACCAACCCTATAGTTTTATGCTGGATACCTGTTTACCAATTAAAGGATTGGGTCAGTTCACTTTTTTGGGTGCTGATCCTTTTTTAGTAGTTAGGTCTAAAAACGGGATTACAGAAATTTGTGATCGGATAGCCAGTCCGGGTGATCAGCAGCAAGTTAAGCAGGTAACCGGGGACCCGTTGCAGGTGTTGAAAAATTTGATGCGGCGGTATCAAACAACAGCTCCAGATATTCCTTTTGGCGGTGGAGCGGTGGGTTTTTTTAGTTATGATTTTGGCAGACAGCTAGAAAAAATACCTCAAATTGCTGAAGATGACTTGCAGATGCCTGATTTTATATTTGGTTTTTATGATTTAGTAATAGCTATTGATAATAATAGTAATGAAATAAAAATTATATCTACTGGATTGCCAGCTCAGGGTAAACAAGCGCTTAAAAGAGCCGGCGAGCGAGTAGAGTGGCTGGAAAATATGATCACTCTTAAACATAATCAGGTTCAGTTCGCTGATCATCCCGGTGATTACATCGCGAAAACTGAGGACATTAAAGCTAACTTTACTAAAGCGGGGTATCAAAATGCGGTATCCCAAGCGATAGAGCATATTTTATGCGGGGATATCTTTCAGGTTAACCTATCCCAGCGTTTTGAAATGGCAGCCAAAATTGAAAGCTGGCAATTGTTTAAAAAGTTAAAAGAGATTAACCCGGCGCCGTTTTCAGCTTATTTAAATTTTGATGCTTGGCAAATAATCTGTTCTTCGATGGAGCGATTTTTAGGATTGGGCAGTAATGGGGCAGTACAAACCTGTCCGATCAAGGGTACCAGACCCAGAGGGAGCAGTGAAAGTACTGATTTAGCTAACTATCGGGCTCTTAAAAACAGCTTAAAAGATCAGGCTGAACTGACTATGATTGTTGATTTGGCCAGAAATGATTTAGGTAAATTATGCACAATCGGCTCGGTCAAAGTGGCCGATTGTTTTAGAATCGAAACCTACCCGACAGTATATCACTTGGTAGCGACAATTGAAGGTCAATTGCCTAGTGATAAAGATGTTTTCGACTTAATTAGAGCTGCTTTTCCCGGTGGTTCTATTACCGGGGCTCCGAAAATCAAAGCAATGGAAATCATCGAGCGTTTAGAACCGGTGCGCCGGGGGATTTATACCGGCTCGCTGGGATATATTGGTTTTGACGGCCGGGCCGATTTAAACATTGTAATTAGAACTATTGTCAGAAAAAATAACAAATATTATTTTCAAGTAGGCGGCGGTTTAACGGCTGATTCTAATCCGGCAGCAGAATATTATGAAACCTTAGATAAGGCTAAAGCATTAATGCAGGCGTTAGGTTTAAGAGGATAGGGGACACACCGCAACACCCT
>JAJOKO010000092.1:1578-4693 GCA_021129825.1 Desulfotomaculum sp.
AGAGGATAGGGGACACACCGCAACACCCTAAAATTGCGGAATGTCCCCATCAATTTAGAGGGGTTGGTAAAATGGCTTTAATATCGGTAGACGGTTGCATTACGAAAGATGTCCAGGGGTTTTCGCCATTGGCTGCCGGCACGGTATATGGCTATGGTTTATTTGAAACGATATTAATTACCGGTAAAGCACCGGTATTTTTAAACGAGCATCTGGAACGGTTATCTAATTCAGCCAGATTTTTAAACTTGGCGGTGCCATCGCTGGCAGATATTAAGTGCTGGCTGCCTGCTTTAATCAATACCCAAGAGATTGTCACCGGACGAATGCGTATTTTATTAACTGCTATTGATAGTGGCATTGGGGCGAGTGAAATAACAACTAAGTTAATCATAACTGCTGAAAATGGTTTACCTTATTGCGACCAACAGTACCAGCAAGGTGTCCGGGTGGGGTTATTAAATTTCACCAAAAACCAAAATAGTCTGCTAGTCAAGCATAAAACCAGCAATTATTTAGAAAACATTCTTGGTCAACAGCAAGCCCGTAAAAATGGTTGGCTGGAAGGATTATTGCTTAATAATGTCGGCTTTTTGGCGGAAGGAACAAAAAGCAACATTTTTTTCAGCCAAGACCGGCAGCTAGTTACACCGGACACCGCATCCGGGATATTACCGGGCATTACCAGGGCTAAAATTATGGCTATCGCTAAAGCAGCAGGTTGGAGCGTTCAGGAGAAAAAGGTAACTACTGCCGAAATATTTGCTGCCGAGCAATGTTTTATCTGTAATTCTTTAATGGGGATTATGCCGGTAATAGCTATCAATGATCACCCGGTGGGCAAAGGATGCCCCGGGGAGGAAACTATTTTTTTAAGGCGAAAGTATCAGGCATTAACGCTTGGTGGGGGTTAAAAAGGTTATTCTGTTGATGAGGTAGCATCTATGATGCAAAAAGCAGTCAGTGAGGTTGCTAATGGAAAGTGCAGGAAAAGCCAGATAAAAGCGCAGTCTATTCATAATTAGACTAATCTAAAGTAGGTAATTATAACGGAGGGTCATTTTTTGAACTGGCAGGAAAAAACAAAACAAATCCCCTCTAAACCGGGTGTGTATTTGTTTTATAATACCGAAAAGACGGTTATATATGTAGGTAAAGCGGTTTCGCTAAAAAGCCGGGTACGTTCCTATTTTGGGCGAGGTACTGGGCAAGCAATAAAAACCCGGACTATGGTAGCCCATATTGAGCAGATCGAATATATTGTGACCGATACCGAAGTAGAAGCGTTGATATTAGAATGTAATCTGATTAAAGAACATTGTCCCCGCTATAATGTGTTACTGAAAGATGATAAAAGTTACCCTTATATTAAGGTGACGCTGGCTGAAGATTATCCCCGGGTAATCAGCACCCGGCAAAGGGTCAAGGATGGTTCGCGTTATTTTGGTCCGTATACTCAAGTGGGGGCGATGAACGAAACGCTACGTTTAATCAAGCACCTGTTTCCCTTTCGCACTTGCAGTGAACGGCAATTCAAATCCCGCCACCGGTCGTGTTTAAATTTTCATATTAAACGTTGTTTGGCACCGTGTGTTAATCAAGTGGATCAAGAACGCTATATCAGTACTATCAATGAAATTATTTTGTTTTTAGAGGGGCGGCAAGATCATTTAATTAAACGCTTGGCAGAGCGGATGCGCTTAGCGGCTGAAAATTTGAATTTTGAATTGGCGGTGGAACTACGTGATCAAATGTTGGCGGTAAAGAAGGTGACGGGGCGGCAGAAAATTGTTTCTGCCGGGTTGGAAGATCAGGATGTGATTGCTTTGGCCTCCAGCGAGGGTCAAGTTTGTGCCATGGTGTTTTTTGTACGCAGTGGCAAGCTTATTGGTCGGGAGCATTATTTATTAGAGGTTAGGGGACACACCCGGCACTCATTCAATAATACTAAGCTATATCCCACAAGTCCAGTCAGTGCCGGGAATGTCCCCATCAATTTAGGTGAGTTTAGTGCGGGCGAGTTGCTTAGCGGATTTTTAAAGCAGTATTATCATCAAGCCGAGTTTATTCCCCGGCAGGTGCTATTATCCGAAGATATCGCCACAGAAGCAGGAGCCATTGCGGACTGGCTTTCTCAAAAACGGGGTTCTAAAGTGTTATTGAAAACGCCGGTGCGCGGTGAGAAAGCCAAACTGGTAGCAATGGTAGCAAAAAACGCCTTATTAGTATTACAACAACACCTTTCGCTAGGGGTGGCCAATCAAGAATGCTTAGACCTGGCGTTGGCAGAATTGGTTAAGCAGTTGGGGTTAGCTAAAACGCCTGGTCGTATGGAATGTTTTGATATTTCTAACATTCAAGGAGCAGAGCAAGTAGCTGCTATGGTAGTGTTTAAAGACGGTAAACCTGCTAGCGACCAATATCGCCGCTTTAAAATACGGACGGTAGAGGGTCCAAATGATTTTGCAGCCATGCAAGAGGTAATCTACCGGCGTTTTTCTCGTGGATTAGAGGAGAGGGGACACACCACACCCTTCTTTCCCTTCGGGAAAGTGGATACCCGGCGGAATGTCCCCATCAATTTAGAGGCTAAGTTTTATCCACTGCCGGATTTGGTGATTATAGACGGGGGTAAAGGACAATTATCTGCTGTACGCTCAGTAATGAAAGCGCTGGGTGTAGCAAATATTCCCACCTTTGGTTTGGCCAAAAAAGAAGAACTTTTGTTTCATGAAGCTAGCAGTGAACCAATAGTACTGCCTTCAAATTCACAGGCCCTTTATTTAGTGCAGCGCATTAGGGATGAAGCCCACCGCTTTGCGATTACTTATCATCGCAACTTGAGAACTAAACGCAATTTAAAATCTTTGTTAGATGAAATAGAAGGAGTAGGTCCGGCTCGCAGGCGGGCTTTGCTCCAAGCATTTAAAACCATTGTGGGGATAGAAAAAGCGGCATTAGCTCAATTACAAAATGTGCCCAGTATGAACCGGGTGGTAGCTGAAGCGGTATATAATTTTTTCAGGCAGGATAAACAGTAGTATTGCGAGAAGTAGACTATAAGTGCGTGTTCGAAAAGTATGTTTGTGGTAAAAACCCCCCTCCCCGCACCCTT
>JAJOKO010000066.1 GCA_021129825.1 Desulfotomaculum sp.
GGCGCCCGTCTAAAGCCTCTATTCCTTGGCCATCAAGTGCTACTAAAGCCATCGAACCCAGGATATGCCCCTCTTTATCCGCTAAAATTTCTTGTAAAAAAACTATCCCTTGATTCATATCTTCATCCAATAACGCTGGAGCCATAGCAATGTTTTTTAAGGTGCTAATATTAGCTTCAATAATGGTATTTAAAAGTTCGCTGTTAGCCTGCGCTACTTTATCTAAAGTATCATAAAGTTGCTGTTCCCTTTGAATATTACCTTGCACCATAGAATATGTCCCTGTCGCTAACACCAATATCAATACCACCACTTGCAGCATCACTATTTTGGCTTTAATACTGTGTAGCCATTTTATTATTTTATCTTTTATTATCATTATCTTTCCGGTTTAACAATAATCCTATGACTAATATTGTCATTATCATTGCACAAGCAACCGGAACGTCACCCCTCTCAAAAAAAGAAATATAGCTTTGTTTGGTGCGGTGAAGAGGACTTGAACCTCCACGAGTGTAACACTCACTAGAACCTGAATCTAGCGCGTCTGCCAATTCCGCCACCACCGCCTAAAACCCTAAATTGCATTTATTCATAGTGCAGGTTGAGATGCTATTTAAATTTTATTATCAGTCAGGTGAAAGAAGCTTTTCGGACAGATCTACCAGACCCGTCATAGTTTAACGCCCTCAGCATCCACCACTTTTTATTAATACTAACACTACCGTGATGATAGTAATACCAAATAATATTATTTTCCAAGTTTCACTGACATCTAACAATACACTAGCAGCAAACGCAACTCCACCGGTTAACAATAAACTATATTTGGCTTTTTTAGATAACAATTAATTATCTCCTCCGTTTCTCTATGCTTGCTTTTTACATTTAAAATTGGCTGGGGCGGCTGGATTCGAACCAACGCATGGCGGTACCAAAAACCGCTGCCTTACCGCTTGGCGACGCCCCAAAAAAATGGTCGGGATTGAGGGATTCGAACCCCCGGCCTCCTGCTCCCAAGGCAGGCGCGCTACCAAACTGCGCTAAATCCCGTAACAACATTATTTATTCTAACAGAAATCGCATCTATTTTCAACCCCTGTATTAAAAAAAATATTGGCTACTAAATAAAAACAGTTTACGGTTTTAACTAATAACCGGCAACCAAAACGTGTATTCTGTACTACTTCATAGCTATTTATTATCCATCTACTTCATATTCTACCCCCATTTGTTCCAACAAATGCACAATACCGACTACCGCTTCTACATCCAACACAAAACCAATACCAGTACCAGGCTGTTCCATTTTCCCAGCTGTTACTACAGCCTGTAAAATTTTTTTGGTTTTATCTTTATGCGTTAAAATCAACACCATTTCTTTTTCGGGTTCGATCATTATCCCTAACAATCTTTTAGTTTCATGCACCCCGATCCCCCGGGCACAAATGATGGTACCACCGCGTGCCCCGGCTTTTTGAGCGCCGGTAACTACTCTCTCTGCCCAACCTTTTTTGATTATAATCACAATCAATTTATGTTCTTTACCCACCAGCATCTTCTTTTTGACCCCTTTCTCCATACATTAAACCTAAAACAAGTACTGCTAAAATAGGTGCTAAAGCCACTAAAGCAATCATGCCAAAACCATCTAACAGGGGATCACGACCTGGTATTGATGTTGCCACCCCGATTACTAAAGTCATCACAAAAGTGACCGCCATCGGACCGGTAGCTACCCCGCCAGAATCAAAAGCGATGGCTACAAATTTAGGAGATGAAAACTTAATCAATAGTAATGCTATTATATATCCCGGCAACAAGATGTATACTAAAGGGAAACCGTAAATAACTCGTACCATCGCTACAGCGACCGCCACTGCTACCCCTAAAGACAAAGTATATAACATTATTTTTTCTCGAATATAACCGGCAGAAACTTTGCTGACTTCATAGCTTAATATGCGTACTGCCGGCTCTGCTATTGTCGCTACAAAACCAAGCACAAATCCGACTGGAATAATAATCCACTTGTGGGGCAACGTTCCCATAGTTTCCCCTAAAATCATCCCGGTGGGAAAAAATCCCGCTTTAACCCCTTGTAAAAATAATGCTAAACCAATTAAACTAAGGAGCATGCCGCTGAGAATTTGAATTACCCGTTCGCGGGGTAATTTAAGAAAAAATATTTGAAAAACAATAAATATAGCCAGTAACGGAACTAACGCCCAAAACATTTCTATAAAGATAGCCCCAAATCCTTTAAATATCACTAATTCTTTTAAAGCTTCTGTCATCAGCCAAATATCACTCCCAACAGCATTACCGCCAGTACTGGTCCAATAGAAGCTAACGCCACATAACCAAAGCTATCTGCCAGCGAGCTTTTACCGCCTAAAACAGAAGCAAACCCAACGCCTAGTGCTAATATAAATGGTGCCGTCATTGGACCGGTAGTCACCCCGCCGGAATCGAAAGAAATCGGCACAAAGTGCGGCGGCACAAAATAAGACAGGGCGAACACCGCTAGATACCCGACCACTAAAATATAACCCAGCGGCACACTCCAAACCACCCGCGCTACCGCCACTATCAAAGCAATCCCCACCCCGATAGCCACCGCTGCAATCAGTAAATGCCGGGATACTGCTCCCTCCGAAACAATATCCACTTTGGCCGCCAAAACACGCACATCCGGTTCCGCTACAGTAATGGCCACCCCTAATATGGCTACAAAAAATAAAATTAACGGCATCGAACCCCATTGGGGTAATTCTGCACCAATAGCTTCACCTAAAGGTAACAGTCCTACTTTAACCCCCAGCAAAAATAGCCCTAAACCAGTGGTGACCATAAAGGCCCCGGCTAAAAATTGGACTATCACCGGTAAAGGTGAGGAGATAAAAATTAATATCAGGATAATTACTAAGGCAATAATCGGCAAAACTGCTTGGATTATTTCCCAAGCCGCTTCTTTAATATGATCCATTTAAATATCACCTCTAATAGCATTCAGCGTTCAGCAGTCAGCAGTCAGCTAAAAAATAAGTTCAAAAACTCTCTTTGGTTTTTAATGTTTTAGCTGATCACTGATAACTGATCACTGGTTTAATTCGCCAACTAAACTAAAATTCCTTTAAAAATATAAATCTCGTTGCCCTTGCTCAATTAATTTTAATTTTTTCAGAGTTGCTTGCCGCATCCCTGCTTTAGGTATTTCTAAGACATGTTTCTTAATCGTTTCTTCACCTACTACCTTAGTTTCCGGTGAAGCATAATCCATTAAATATTCTTTAAAAGTTAACAAAGCGTTTGATTGACAAACATTCTGGATTTCACCTGTTTTTGCCAAAGACATAAACCGGTCGCCGGTACGCCCTTGACGGTAGCAAGCGGTACAATAACTGGGCAAATAGCCTGCTTGGCAAATACCGCGCAATATTTCATCCGGACTGCGGTGATCTTCAACTTCAAATTGCGGTTTTTCTGTTTCGCCAGCACAAGGATACTGTGCTTTTTCAGCCTCTCTTTGATAACCACCAACCCCGGTACAAGAACCGGCACTTACTTGGGAAACACCGTATTTGATTAACTTTTCTCGCATGGCCGCAGTTTCGCGAGTAGAAAGGATCAGACCGGCATAAGGAACCGCTAGTCGCAATATCGCAACAATTTTAGCAAAATCTTGATCGTTTACTAAATGGGGGAATTTATCAATAGCTACTCCCCAAGCTTGGCGCATTCTAGGTACCGAAATAGTATGTGGTCCCACACCAAACTTTGCTTCTAAATGTAAAGCATGATAAATCAAACCCAATACTTCAAATTTATAATCATAAAGACCAAATAGTGCCCCCACCCCTACATCGTCAATACCTGCTTCCATCGCCCGGTCCATAGCGGTAGTGTGCCAATCATAGTCAGCTTTGGGCCCGCTAGGGTGCATTTGGTGGTAAGTTTCCCGGTGGTAAGTTTCTTGAAATAAAATATAGGTGCCAATACCAATTTTCTTTAACTTGGCATAGTTTGCTACCGTAGTGGCCGCAATGTTCACATTAACCCGGCGAATACTGCCGTTAGCCAATTTAACTTTATAAATGGTATCAATACATTCTAAAATATAATTGATAGCACATTTTGACGGGTGTTCGCCGGCTTCTAAAGCTAAGCGTTTGTGCCCCAGTTGCTCCAGCACTTTTACTTCTTCGACCAGTTCCGGCATAGTCAATTTACGGCGAATCATTTTATTATCCCGGCGATAACCACAATAAACACAGTTATTAATACAATAATTACTCACATACAGGGGCGCAAATAATACCAAGCGCTTACCATAAATTTTTGCTTTGATTTCTTCAGCTGCCGCAAATATTAAGTCCAGTAATTCTTGATCTGTTGCTTGTAATAATGCGGCTACTTCGATTGGCGTCAACCCCTTGGCTTGCCGTGCTTTTTGAATTATTGCCAGTACTTGCTCTTTAGGTGTAACTGCTACTTTTTCTAAATCTTGCAAGATTTTATCTTCATTGATGAAATCAGCTACCATTTCGTGTTCACGATGTGCTACTACTGTCATAATGATCCCCTTCTTTTATAGTTATAGAGGATGTTCGAAAAGTCCGTGCGAAATACCCGGCGAATTTCTGCGTTAACTTG
>JAJOKO010000063.1 GCA_021129825.1 Desulfotomaculum sp.
ATGCTAATTTATGGTAGATGTAGATGTCTAATTTTGCCGACGCAGAATTTGGGTATAATGTACTCAGGTAGTTGAACACAGGGGGCAATACTTTCCTGATTGCCCGGGTTCTCGCTACAATTTTGGTGAACCTTGCTCAACATCAAAAACCACACCCGGGTTGATGCTATTCAGGATCCGGACATACTTACGCCAGCGAACTGGTTCCACTGCCATAAACCGGTCATAAACCTTTTTATTGACCACCGTCACGATATGGTGCTCATTCTGGCGGTTGACCTCCCCGTACATGATAATGCCAAAAGGAACCTTGTCTTTAACCCTAAACTTATACATTAACGGCGATTGGGATGAGTACTGCTCAAAAACATCATCAGCTACTTCAGAGCAACCATAGCCTGAAGGATAGTTAAAATGTGCTTTAATTGCTTCGCCGTTAACCACGCCCAAGTATTTTTCACGAATTTCAGCTTCTAACAAAATATCTTCTTTTACATCATTCATCGCCCTATTTAAAGCTTCCCCACCGTATTCAGTCTCGCTGGGCAAAAGAGCTATTTTAGCATTAATTCGGTCGGCGAGCGCAAAAAGTTTCATTTTATCCTGCCAACCAATCTTAATCATAAATTTAGCCACAGCAATTACGTTGGCCGGGATAGAACAATCCTGGTGCTCTAATACTCTGTTTAAATCTTCTAAAGAAGTGATTTCCTCGGTAGCACTTTCATCAATTAAACGTAAAATTTCGGCACTAAAAGCTCTGCCACCGGCGGTAGTACTGCTATATTCTTTTTTCACCCTTAAACTGCCTCCTATTTCAGTGATCAATTACTTATTAATCGGCCATTCTTTTAATTTTTTGATATATTGATAATTAGTGACATCTATCTGAACTGGTGTCACCGAAACGTAGCCTTCTTTAATCGCATTTACATCCGTTTCCGGATCATGCTCGTCTATATTTTCCGGTTCACCGGCCATCCAAAAATATACCCGTCCCCTAGGATCAGTCCGCCGGTCCACTACATCAATATATCTTCTGTTACCCAATTTAGTCACCCGGATCCCCTTAGGCTTGATACCATGCGGGATATTAATATTCAACATTACGCCCGGTGGTGGCCGGTGTTTTAATACATGCGGGATATATTCGGTGATAAATTGAGCGGCCTCCGCAAAATTTGGTTCTGCCCAGGTGTTCAGGGAGATGGCAATAGCCGGAACATGATTGATAATTCCTTCAAATGCCGCCGATACTGTACCTGAATACAATACATCCGTACCTAGATTAGGGCCTAAGTTGATACCGGATAGCACCAAATCCGGCGGTTCTTCTACTAGCGCTTCTAACCCTAATTTAACACAATCCGCCGGTGTGCCATCTACTGCGTATCCTAAAGAAGAACTTCCTTTATATTTAAGTAGTTTGGTACGCAATGGCCGGTGGATAGTAATACCATGACCACTGGCACTACGTTCCCGGTCTGGAGCCACTACAATCACATCCCCAATTTGTTCTAAAGCCCGCCGCAATGCTTTAATACCATCAGCATAAATACCATCATCATTTGATACTAAAAAACGCATCTAATCCGTACCCCTCTCTTATACATCTCATTATACCCGCTAAATGACTTATGCGCTATCAATTTTAAGAGGTTGTTCGAAAAGTCCGCGCGAAATATACAGCGAATTTCTGCGTTGGCTTGGAAATGGCGGCGCTTACGTATTATTTATACGCTACACCCCACCATTTCCAAGCCGCCTTGAACTTCTTGTATCTATAGATTGATGGGGACATTCCTGTGAAACAGGTGTGTCACCTATCCGATAAACTCCTTTTCGAACACGCACTTTAATACACTCCTCCCGTTATTTACCGAAAATAAGCGCAAAAGCCTCTGCTCTGGTAGATTGTTTTTTTTGAAAAACACCTCGCACCGCTGAAGTGATTGTTTTAGTTCCGGGCTTGCGCACTCCCCGCATACTCATACATAGATGTTCCGCTTCTATTACCACTACTACCCCGTGCGATTGCAGTTTATTCATAATGGCATCAGCAATTTGAGTAGTCAATCTTTCTTGTAGTTGAGGTCGTCTGGCATAGCCGTCTACTACCCGGGCTAGTTTTGATAAACCGGTTACTCGCCCATTTTTAGGCACATAAGCAAGGTGAGCTTGACCCAAAAAAGGAATTAAATGATGTTCGCACATTGAATATATTGGTATTTCTTTTACTAACACCATTTCTTCGTGTTGTTCAAAAAAAACTTTTTCTAAATGTTGGGCCGGGTCTTCTTGTAAACCGCTAAAAATTTCTTGGTACATCCTGGCCACCCGTTGCGGTGTTTCCAGCAAGCCCTCCCGGTTAGAATCTTCGCCAATAGCCTCTAAGATCATACTTACTGCTTTTTCTATTTTTTCTGTATCCAAAAGATGCCCTCCTGTACCGGTCGTCAGTTATAGTAAACCTAATACCCGGTGCGTTTGTGCTATTATGCGCACATCGTTAATATCTGCCAAAGCTTGCTGTTGCCAATGTAAAAGCTGCTGTGTATTTGGCGCTGTTATCCCCGGGGATGCAGTTACCGGTTGAATTATTACGATCACATCGGGAGCTTCTGCTTTAATTAATTGCCATGCTATTGCTAATTCTGCCGGTGCTGTTTTGCTGGATACCACAATTTTTATATACAAAAATATCTTTTTGGCTAAAGCTACTCTTAGAAAACGGCGGTGCTGCTCCCAACAGGGTTCAATACCGGCTACACTGGGTAATTTAATATCCATGCTAATTATATCAATATCAGCTATAACCTGCTCCAATTCTTGGTATAATATGCCGTTTGTTTCTAAAAACACTCCCTGCTTGGTACCACTCAACAGCGGCAACATTTCTTTCAATAATAAATGATGTTGTAAGGGTTCGCCACCAGTAATACTGATAGCATGATGCCGGGAAAGATCGTAATAGCGATGCACAATAGCTGCTATTTGTTGTATTTCCAGCGGTTCAGGTAAATATGTAAATTCGTTGCTGCCGGGAATAAGCTCTAACTTACACCCGCGCTTATCCAGAATAACAGGAGTATCGCAGTAAGCACAAGTTAAATTACAGCCAGCCAAACGCAAAAATAATTGGCGGCAACCAACCAACGGACCTTCTCCTTGCGCACTGGAGAATATCTCCAACAAAGGCACCGGCATGCTAATCAACTCCCCGCACTTTACAGCGAGCCATTCTGATGCTTTCTATTTCAGCCCCGTAACGGTTAGCTATTTCCACGGCCAATTCCAAATAGCACTGTTTGGACCAACCCAGTTCGGAAATACTTACCGTCGGCACCGGGGTATTCTTGACAGAAATATTTATGCCGGTATGAATCATTGCTGATACCGGGCTCAATGTGGCAATGGAAATTGAAAGCTTCAACTTGTCCCTGTACAAGTCATCTCCCTGGCGCTTTAACCGGCAACCGGTCTGCTCTTCCAATACTTCTTTAATAATACAGATCAGTAAACGCTGGCGAGTAATCGTTTTTTCTAAATCCAAATCAAAGTGTTCAATGATAAAATGCAGCATATCTGTACTGAAGATGCTATCTTTAGCCCGTACATCAACCAAATCCACCATATTTACCGGTTGAATATCACAAGAACCCCGGAAGCTAATGATACTGTCCCCCTGCAAACCAAAATTTCTCAAAGCCCATAATGAATTCAGTTGACTCCCGTCATAATGGTTAACTTCCTTAATAAATTTACTGATCATTTTGCATTCCCACCTCTAACGCCCGGAAATAACGGCAACAGCTTTCACATTTACCGCACATCTTTTCACCACCGTGATAACAACTCCACACATGCTGCCAAGGCACTCCCAAACGTTGACCTAATTGGACAATTTCTATTTTATTTAAACGCTGGGTATAACTAACCACCCGCACACCGTTAGCAGTGCTGTAACTCAAGGCTTCATTGACAGCTAAAACATAGGCGGCACTGTTATCCGGAAACGTAACTGCCTCTTCCGCATTAAAACCGGTTACTACCAGTTGACAGTTTAAAGTTTCCGCCCAAGCGGCTGCAATATTGATAAAGATACCATTGCGATTAGGTACCCAAACTGTAGCGGCGGTCTGCCGGGCAACTTGCCAGTCATCCAGTGATTGCTCTGGCGGCTGCGGCACTGCTATCTTGTTGTTAGTTAAAGCACTGGTATTAAAATTTTCAAAAAAATCTAATTTTAATACTTTGTGGGCTAGATCATAATGTTGCGCTAAGGCTGCCGCCTGACTTATTTCCCGTGCCGCCGCCCGCTGGTTATAATCAAAGGTTAAACATAATTCTACTGTACTTGTTCTTAACGCTTGGGCTAAACAAACGGTAGAATCAAGCCCGCCGGAAAGCAGTACAATACTTTTCACTATTATTCCTCCCAATAGGTAACAGCAGCATTGGGGGATTCCCATAAACGCACTTTTAACATTTTTACCCCGTATTCTCCATTAGCCAGTTCTTTTTTTACCTGTTTATAGATATAGCGAGATAAATTTTCAGCAGTAGGATTGCCTTCTGGTCCGTCAGGAGTAAAAGGGGCCAATTCATTAATATAACTATGGTCTAATCCACCTGTTGCCTGCGCTACTAA
>JAJOKO010000114.1 GCA_021129825.1 Desulfotomaculum sp.
TTGATGGGGGTTTTAGAAGTAATAAGAATGCATGTATTAAAACATCACCCCCACCCTAGCCCTCCCCCATCAAGGGGGAGGGCTAGGGTGGGGGTGTGCTTTAAGGTTAATTGGATTAATATGTAAACTTTAAATGTGCTAAATGGCACCCTTTTCGAACACGCACTTTAAGTTATCTTTACCGGCAAATTGCTGACTTTGAGCATAGCGGCGTAGCTGCTCCTGTCCAACTGTCAAAGGCAACTGTCAAAGGCAAGGCAACTGTCAAAGGGACAGGAACTGTCAAAGGGACGGGGTTGTTGACACTTTGCTTTTCGATTAGGAGTGGTGTCAATAACCCCGTCCCCTCGTCATTTCAGGAGTGGTGTCAATAACCCCGTCCCCTCGTCATTTCAACTATAACGTTAGTAGCTTCCAGCGGAATGCTAAGATGCAATTGCCCATCATTTCCGGTTTTGCTCACAAAATTAATTAGTTTCATTATCTCTCCCACCTTCTTTTAACACTATTCATTATACCACTCGTGCCTACTTGGTTCTCCACGCTTGGAGATTATTACTTTTCAATTATATTCCGCAGCAAAGCATTTTTGTGTTCTACAAACTTCCCACCCGTTACCTGCATCGCCTTTTCGCTCATACTTTCCAACATTGCCGGGTTTTTTACAGCATATTCAATGGCATTATGTAGTTTCTTTACATCAACGCCGGAGTGCCAGCACAAGTTTATTATTGCTCCCGCCTCTGCCACCGCAGTAGTTGTCTCCAGTTGATTTTGCGCAGTCACCAAAGTAATAGCCGGCAGCCCCAAACAACACCGCTCCCAGGTAGTGCTTCCTCCCGCTCCTATCGCTAAATCGGCAGCGGCCATTAATTCTGCCATGTTGTGCACTTGGCAGTAAAAAGTAATGCTCGGCGTTTCGGAACACAGTTTTTTAACCTGTTCTTGATGCGGGTTGGTGCTGCCCACCACCACATCTATAGCTATGTCCGGCCTGCCCAGCAAGCGGATGGCTTGAATGGCTTTGGTTGTTTCGTTGGTCGGGTCGCAACCGCCGAAGAAAACCAGTATCCGCTTGACTTTGCCATCGCGCTTTCTCAGTTTTTTTCTTACTTCTGTAAATTCCGGGCGCAACAGGGCATACCGGGGACCCAGCAAGTGGCGGCAATGGCTAGGCAGCAAGCCTTGATAGCGTTCTGCCATGTTCAGGTGCAGGTTTTGATCCAATAGCAAGTCGCAGTCGTGCATCCGGTCTGCCAGGTCATCAATGACCATAATATGCTTAACGTGCGGGCGCATTTGCACTTCCCATTGTTTATCCAAAGCATAGTGGTCAACGATTAACCAATCAATATTTTGCGCTTCTTTTATTATAACAGCCTTGGTCTGTTTGACATCGGTTTGCCAATCGACACCCAGCCAGTGGGAATGGGCGGTGTGCTGTTCAGCATGCTTTAGCTGTTCTTTTGCATAAGGCAGCCGGTGCACCGGGTAACCCTTTTCTTCAACTAAGTCACAAAGATTTTCCGGCAGTTCCCGGCAGATGAAAGAAATTTGCGTGCTTTTTTGGCATAATTCATCTGCCAGTGTCAGGCAACGCATCAGGTGCCCGGTGCCTATTGGGGTTGATGAGTCAGTGCGGATGATGATGTTCATTTCTCTTCCACCAGCACATAATCCTTTTTGCCTATAAATATCACCAGTGCTTTTTTCAAGTCTTTTTTAGCTGTTAAACTTTTGCTTGCCATATATTTATGCAATTGCTCCAGTCCTTTTTGTTTAACCTGCTCTAACTGGTCACGCTCGCTTTCTTTCAGATATTTCAATTCTATTACCCATTCGTATTTTATATCCGGTACTCGCAAGTCTTTTTCTAAGTAGATATCGATGTAACCACTGCTTACTTCCCGTTCGCTAATTATATGGTAAAATCTGCTGGTTGTTAAATAAGCAAATATGATTACTTTAAAGTGTTTTTCATCAAATTGAATTAAGTCCCGGTTAGATAGTTCTTGTAATACGTGTTCGCTGATATAGTCCAAAAACGGTTTAATTTCCCCGTATGTCGCTATATCCCAAATCACTTTAGCCAGTTCTTCCATCTGGGGTTCAATACCAAAATCTATGCGCAATCTTTTTTCGAAGTATTCCCAAAACATTTCTTTGGTAATGTAGTTGGGCATCACCAGTCTAGTTTTGCCGTACTGCATCCCGCCAATGGTTAATAAGCCCATATAAAATAGCAGAGATACAAAATATTCCCGATCGTTCATATTGTCAAATGAAAAACGAGTGGCTATGGTAGCGGTAATGCCTTCGTTTTTGATAATTTTATCCAGCGTTTTTTTGTTGGCTTCGTTGGCTGCCAAGCGATTTAACCGGCCGTAGTCGGTTTTGATGTTGTCATCGATAATGTTTTTGGGATATTGACTACCTGACTTGCACTGGTTGAAGAAGTACAGGGTCATGCTGGGATTGTATACTCTTTGCTGTGCTTCTTCATTAAATAAATACCCGTTGTAGTTTTTCTTTAATGCTACCATTAACTGCTTTTGAGTTAGCGGCTGACCACTATTGGGCATAGTTACTTTAATGTTTAACCGGTCTATAATACCCAGTACTTCTGCTTCGGTAAAGCCCAACATTTCGTTTAGTTCCGGTCGCATAGTTAAGTTGCTGGCAATGTTGAAACCACTAGTTAAATCATCCAACATTACCGGGGAGATGCCGGTGATAAAAATACGATCTATGCTACTTTCCGTACCTATTTTTAGTGCTTCGTAAAAATCACGCACAAAACCGGTTGCTCTGATGGTTCCTTTGTAAAAATCACCGTCTCCCATGACGATGATATCATTGGCAAAATGATCGTATTCATCTATAATTAGGTAGATTTTTTCGCCTTTATTTTGCACCTGCTTGAATATAAAACTGATTATTTCTTTGATATCTTTTATTTGTTTTATTTCTTTCTCCAGTTCATCAGCATTATCAAAAATATTCTTATATTTGGACAAAAACATAGTGATATCGCTAATTATACTTAGCCTAAATGAATTTTCCAGTTTTTCTTTGTTTGCTGTATTTAAACCGGAAAAGTTCAATTTTAGTATCAAATAGCTGTTTTTAAGCGGTGTGGGGTTTTGTCCGATATATAAATCGCCGAATAAATTGTTGAATTCTGATGCCGCATTAATATCATAATAATGATCCAGCACTGATAAAAACAGGCTTTTGCCAAACCGGCGCGGTCTGATGAAAAAAATATATTCTGTGCTTAAGTTTTCCAGTGTTTCTATGAACTTAGTTTTATCAATATACAGAAAATTACCGATTCGCAGTTTTTTGAAGTTGGCTATCCCATAAGGTATTTTCATCCTCATTCCCCCTTCTAGCTAGCTTGATTAATAACAAATAATTACTAGGCAAACCGCTAGTACTTTTACTTTGTTTTTTCAATTATTTCTTGATACTTGCTGGCAAAAATACCATTCTCAATTCTCAAACAAGGGATACCACTAATAATTGGATAAACCACTAATGCTTCCGGCTAACCGCCATCATCCAATTGGGGGTCTTATAGCTATAATCTAATGTACTAATTTAAATATTTCTTTTTGGGACAGACCAGTCACTTGGGATATTTCTTCTACATGCATATCTTTCGCCAATAAATTCCGGGCTATTTCAACAGCTTTTTTAAGTTCACCTCTTTGTTCACCTCTTTGTTCACCTCTTTGTTCTCTCTCTTCTAAGCCTCTTTGGATTGTTTGAGCCATGTTGGAAATCATTTTTTCGCCCTCCTCCGGGTTAGATTCTTTTATTATTTGGGTTATCTGTTGTTGCATCTCTTTAGACAACCCTTTTACTTCTGCCGGTATCTTTTCAACCCAAATCCGAAATAATCTACCATGGGTTTCATCCAACTTTTTGATTACTTTGCTTATTTCCAATAGTCGTTTTATCAATTCTTCGGTATTTATTTTTTGATCCAGCAAAAACACCATACTGATTAAATTAGCTGTTTTCAGCAAATATTGCTTTTGATAGCGGTTTATATCTATCAAGATGTATTTGAAATTTAGGATATCTTCGCCAAATAAATCGTGCCCGGCTAATATTTTCTTGTATTCGAGGGGTGTAGTCCAGTTGTTGCTACCGTTATACAGTACTACTGGCACTATTACCGGTAGTTGGAATTCTTTTTTGCCAACTTCTTTTTGGGTAATATTTTTTAGGATGTCCCGCCAAATTTCTACTTGGTATAATAATAGCCGGTAAGGCATTTGAAAGTCTACTGTTGATTGCAATTCCATTAGTACATAAAATATTACTCTTTGATTTTTTATTTTAGCTTGGTAGACTAAATCTGCTTCTTTTTTTCTTGAAATCAGGTAATATATATATGATTTATCTACCCTTATTAGTTCATTCGGGTCTATTTGTTTGGTCCAACCTGCTTCTACAAAGCTTTGCAGTAGTTCTAAAAATATTTTTTTAGTAGATAATATTACCCGAATTCTGCGCGAACAACATAAAAAAACAACGTAAACCCTTTACACACA
>JAJOKO010000007.1 GCA_021129825.1 Desulfotomaculum sp.
TCACCTAAACCCATACCATAAGGATTATTCATCGCAAAAACAACTAAACGTTTTAACCCTTTGTCTAGAGCTAACTGGGCAATAGCCTGCCCTTGAAAAGCATCACTGGGAGCAGTACGAAAAAAATAATCTCGCCATGGTTCACCAGTTAAAGTTGGTGAAGTGGCTGAAGGTGAAATAGCAATTACCTGTCTTTCAGCCAGATAAGGTCCAATCACCTTGGCTGCCCCACTAGTCATGCCGGCAATCATAAATTGAACGTCATTAATTTCAACCAGTTTTCTAACAGCAGCTAACGCTTGTACCGCATCTGTAGCATCATCTTCTATTATCAATTCAATTTGCTTGCCGTTAATGCCACCAGCGGCATTAATTTCTGCTACCGCCATTGTCACTGCATCCGCCATCTTAATGCCCATGGCCCCTAAAGCACCACTCATCGATAGCACACAACCAATTTTAATTACTTCTTCTTCCACAGTAGCAGGCTGATCACCCTGCCCACAACCAAGTAAAGTTACCGGCAACATAGCCAGCACTACCACAAGCACCATCATTTTTCTGTTCATATTCATAATCCCCCTTTTTATTATTAAAATATAAGCATTCAGCTGATCGCTGATCGCTAATTTTAGATATTACCTAAGCCCAAAAACTTTTCCCGTAATGATTTATTCGCCAACAGTTCTGCACCAGTACCTTCCATAACACAGCGACCTTCATTAAGAACATAACCATAAGAAGCATTTTGCAAGGCTTTAACGGCATTTTGTTCTACCATTAGAATGGCGGTGCCGTCTTTTTGTATTTGTAATAATTTATTTAATACTTTTCCAGCAGATTTGGGTGATAAAAAAGCTAGCGGTTCATCTAATAAAAGAATTTTAGGTTCCGGCATCATCGCCCGGGCAATAGCTAACATTTGCTTTTCGCCACCGCTTAATGTTTCCGCTAAAGCTTTTTTGCGAGCTGCTAATTCCGGAAACCTTTCATAAGTCTTCGCCAAGTCAGCTTGAATACCCTCTTTATCTCGCCGGGAATAAGCACCCATTTCCAAATTTTCATGTACTGTTAATTTAGCAAACACATTATCGACTTGGGGCACATAACCAATTCCTAAACTGGTTGCCTGCCAAGGGGCAGTTTTGGTCAAATCATGCTCCCCGTAAAATACTGTCCCGGAAAAACGATGCACCAACCCGATTAAACTTTTTAGCAAAGTAGACTTGCCGCTACCATTAGGACCCACGATAACTACTAAATGATCGTTAGCCACATTGATGCTCACATCATCTATAATCACTACATCACCATATCCGGCACGAATGTTTTTAGCTTGAAACAGCGGCATTTTTGGTCTCTCCTATGTATACTTGATAAAATAAAGGATCTGATATTACTGCTTGGGGTTTACCAGCAAGCAAAATTTGCCCGCTGTCCATCATGTAAACATAATCAGCAAAATCAAGCAACATTTCTAACTTATGCTCTACCAGTAAAATGCTCAACCCTTTTTGGCAAAGCAAATGTAACTTTTGGTATATTTCACGGCTTAATACCGGATTTACCCCGGCAGCCGGTTCATCTAAAAAAATCATCGCCGGATCAGACATTAAAACCCGGCCAATTTCTAATAATTTTCTTTGACCACCGGATAATTCACCCGCTTTATGATTAACCAATTTAAATAAATTTAGCATTTTCAAGATTTCCCCAGCCTTTTTAACCAACTGAGTCTCTTGTTGTTGCCACCGGTGCCTTAAAAATAATGCCCCGTAAAATTTTGTGCCAATATGTTCCCGGGCTGCCATCAACAGATTATCTAAAACTGTTAATTGGAAAAAAAGCCGCGGAATCTGAAAAGAAAAGGCAATTCCTTTTTGATACATTCGATGGGGGGGCAAACCGGTTACCGGCTGATCTTGAAAATAAACGCTACCCCCGTCAATTTTATGCAAACCGAAAACAGTACTCAATAAGGTGCTTTTACCACTACCGTTTGGTCCTACCAAACCAGTAATAGTACCCGCCTGTACTTCTAAAGAAATTTTCTTTAACACCTGCAAACTACCAAAACTTTTACTTACTTCGTTGATGACGAGGATTGCCATTTTAAAATCTCAACCTCCGCTCCGGTTTTTAACGGCTTTTCACGAAATAACCCGTAAGGCCGGTATAGAAGAAATAATATTATTAATATCCCAAATAAAATAAACTGCACATTGTGAGGATCAAAAGGCAATACTAAATAATCTTTAGCAATTCTGCTACCCCGGTTAAACATTTCTACAATCATTGCCCCGGCAACTGCACCCCAATGATTAGCTGTACCACCCAAAATCAACATCACCCACACCGTAAAGGTTAGTAAAGGCAAAAACATATACGGGTCAATATATCTAATATACTGGGCAAAAAAACCGCCGGCAATACCAGCAATAGCCGAACCTAACATAAATGCCTGCGCTTTGTATAAAATGGGATTCTTGCCTAAAGTTTTCACAGCAATATCATCTTCTCTAATACTTAATAAAACCCGACCGTAAGGGGTATTGATGATTAAACGTAAAAGAACAAAAATAATAATTACAATGCCCCATGAAAATAATACATTAGCTAAAGCCATCATTTCAATACTAAGCCCTAGTCCACCGAAAATAGAAGGGATGGCAATACCCCAAACTCCCCCAGTCAACCACTGCTCTGCTTTAACAAAAATACGCAAAATTTCTCCAATGGCCAAAGTGACAATAGCTAAATAATCCTCGCGTAACCTTAAAGCAGGTAAAGAAACCAAACCACCTATTAAAGCCGGAATCAAGGCAGCCATTATTAAACTGATATAAAATGGTAACCCTAATGAAATGGTAATAGCATAAGTATAAGCACCAGCCATAAAAAAAGCAACTTTACCAAAATTAGCTAAACCAGTATAGCCATACTCTACGTTCAAACTCATAGATAACAATGCAAAAATACTGATAAAAACTAAAGTATCCATTAAATACATGAGAATATCCAAATCTGATCACCCTGCCAATCCTTTAGGTCGCACAATAAGTACCACGATAAGTATTAAAAATACCAGTGCTATTCTGTACTCTGTAGAAAGACCAAAATTTAAAAGTAACGCCACGCCAATATTTTCTACCAACCCGATAATCAAGGCGGCTACAATTAAACCATAAAAATTACCAATACCACCCAAAACAACAGTAGCAAAAATAGGTAAGATTATTTCCCAACCCATCATTGGAAAAAGCCTAGTGTCCGCTGCCCTAAAAACACCCGCTACTGCTGCCAAACCAGCACCACAAAACCAAACTAAATAAATGATTTTTTGCTTATTAATGCCGGTAATCGCCGCTAAATCTGGGTTGCAAGCAATTGCCCGGATCGCTTTACCGCCTTTAGTACGGGTAAGAAAAAAATGCAAAAAGACTGCTACTAAAACAGCAGTGGCAATCATAATCATCCATAAACTACTGATTTTAACTGTACCAATACTATACACCGTCCACATAGTTTGGTAAGAAAGCACCGACCAACCCCACGCTTCACCAATACTATAACGAAATATAAAACCAAGCGCAATAGAAGCGACCATTAAATGAATTAAGGTACTTTTACGCTCTACTAACGGTTGAAAAACAAAGGCATAGGAAACAACACTAGCTAAACCAACCGCTACAAACGCCAAAAGCAAGGCTAAAATCAAACTACCGCCAGCGTGTCCCAAAAAGAAAAGCCCAAAAAAGGCTCCTAAAGTAACCAATTCGGCATAGGCAAAGTTTGAAAAACGGGATAAAGCAATGGTCAGTGTCAAACCAATGCCCGCCAGTAAATAGATACTGGATGTAACCAGCGAGTTAACTAAAACTTGTCCAACATCAATCATAAGCTGCTATTTAACTCTCCTTTTCGAATATTTGATTAATAGTGCGTGTTCGAAAAGGAGTTTAGCGGATAGGTGACACACTACACCCTTCCCTGCGGATGGGTACCCGACAGGAATGTCCCCATCAACCTATAGACCCAAGAAGTTCTGGGTGCCCTCTGGGCAAGGTATTTCGCACAGACTTTTCGAATATCCTTTAATATATGATCATCTTCTATTATATGACTGCTATTTATTAATGTCAATAAATATTATGGCAAGCGTAACAAAAGATTGATTCCCCATAACAAGACTGCGACTTCATTCTTCTGGGGCAATCAAAAATTTTGAATGCTGGTTTTGATTTTGATAAAGTTGTTGAGATTGACAGAAGATTAAAAACCGGGATGGTGTTATTTTGCAGTGAGTTGGTGGATATTTGGTATAATTGGTAGTTGTTGTAAGGTGGCTGGGTGTATTTGTGTAGATGTATCCGGCTACGATTCTGAAACGTATTATTAATTTGTTCTATTTTTGAGGGGGATTTTTATGTTAATCTAGTAGGTAATTAGTTGTGATGTATAGAATATTGATACTGGTAAGTGTATTTATCTGGGAGT
>JAJOKO010000113.1 GCA_021129825.1 Desulfotomaculum sp.
TTACTCGTCAGGAAATGGCAGCGATGATTAGTCGCGCTTTGGCTTACAAAGGAGTAAAAACCACGGTAACTGCTGATGAAGCTAGTACAGCACTTCAACAGTTCCATGATCGCAACCAAGTAGCGGCATGGGCAAAAGAAGCGGTTGTTATAGGGGTGAAAAACGAGCTGATTATAGGTCGTTCTGCTAATGAATATGCCCCACTGGCTAATGCTACCAGAGCAGAGAGTGTGGTCATACTCAAGCGTTTGTTAGAAAAATAAACTAGAGAAATAGACTTCCGCAGTAAATCATTCAATAAATAATCAAAAAACCAACCTCCGGGATTTTTGCCCCGGAGGTTGGTTTTTCTTTGAAAATTCATCAATTCTGACGTTCAATAGCCACCGCCAGATAATCGAAACTACCTGCTACCGGGGCTTGCGGTTTTTTGACTTGCACTTGTACTTTTAGCACCGGGAACTTATCAATGATAATGGCGGCAATATTTTCTGCCAATGCTTCTATCAATTTATATTTTTGACCGGTTACAATTTGGTGCACCAAGTTATAAACAGTAGCGTAGTCTATGGTTTTCTTTAGTTTATCGGTGCTACCAGCTGGTTGCAAGTTTAAGAACATTTCGACGTCTATAATAAACTTTTGCCCTAATTCTTGTTCTTGCGGCAAAGCCCCGTGGTAAGCATAAAATTGCAACCCTTTCATGATAATCTTATCAGTATTATTCATGGGAACACTCCTCTCTCACTAAGGCATCAGTCATACGGCATACCCGTGCTATTGCTTTTACATCATGGACTCGCACTATCTCTACCCCTTTAGTGATACCATAAGTTACGGTAGCGGCAGTACCTTCCACCCGTTGATTGACAGGCAAATTTAATGTTTTGCCAATCATTGCTTTACGGCTGGTACCTAGTAGCACTGGGTAACCCAAACTTTGAAATTCACCCAGCCTTTTCATTACCGCAATGTTTTGCTCTAAATTTTTACCGAAACCAATACCGGGATCTATAATTATTTTTGCCGGTGCTACCCCGGTAGCAATAGCCATTGCCGCCGTTTGTTGTAAATATCCGGTGATATCTGTCATTAAATCACTATATTGGTGATGGTGTTGGTTGTGCATTAAAATCACCGGTGCTTGAAAATCAGCTACCACTTGAAACATGTCTACGTCCACTTGTCCCGCCCACACATCGTTAACGATATGGGCACCTGCTTGCAGTGCCAATTTAGCTACCTGGGCTTTAGATGTATCTACAGCTAAAGGCACTGTTAATTCAGTAGCCAGTTTTTCGATCACCGGGATCACTCTGCTTATTTCTTGCTCTGCCGGTATCGCTTGATGCCCCGGTCGGGTAGATTCACCACCAACATCAATGATATCTGCCCCGTCTGCAACCATCTGCCGGGCATGTTGCAAGGCCTGGTTAACACTAGCAAATTGACCACCATCAGAAAAAGAATCCGGGGTTACATTTAATATGCCCATTACTAAAGTGCGTTGCCCTAACTTGATATTAAGACCCCGGCAGTTCATTGTGCGCGGTGCTTGCGGTTGTAAAATAGCCATAGTTTTTTCAATAGCTTGGACCAGTGTTTTTAGTTGGAATGGTTGTATCTTTAGCTTTTGACCCAGTTGCTGGTATTGATTTTCGGTAGCCATCAACAACATCGCGGTTTTGGGTACAGAATGGTTGACAGTGCCACGGGTTACGGCTGCTTCACCGCCAAGGGAAAGTATTTCTTGTTTAATGATATTAGCTTGGGTGGGGGTAATATTATTGAGCTTTAGTATTTTGAACACTGCTTTACCAGCCATGTGCTTGATACCCCAATGGTCACAACCAATAGCAGTTAATTCTTGTTCTGCCTGCCGGCGATTTTTGATTTCTATACAACGGATAGGCGGCAAGTGTTTCCCTCCTATTATTTAAATCAAGTAATCTCGGAAACAGTGAAAAAGTTCCAAACACCCCCTCCCTTTAATCCCCTCCCACGAGGGGGAGGGGGTGACTAAATCTCCTCCCCCTTGATGGGGGAGCAGGTACCCACCCGAAGGGAAGGGTGCAGGTGGGGGTGTGTTTTAAGATTAATTAGATTAATATATAAATTTCAAATGTGCTAAATAGTACTCTTTTCGAACACGCACTTTAATTCTTTAATCTCTTAGCCTCTTAATCTCTTAATCCTTAAAACAACCCGACAGTTTTTCCATCTGCATCTATATCCACATTATGCGCTGACGGCTT
Source organism: Desulfotomaculum sp. (assembly GCA_021129825.1). Classification (GTDB taxonomy): domain Bacteria; phylum Bacillota; class Desulfotomaculia; order Desulfotomaculales; family Desulfohalotomaculaceae; genus JAJOKO01. Next base: position 2,256 of record JAJOKO010000113.1, read on the forward strand.
AGAGCCTAAGCCCGGCATAGTGCGCATTGTTCCAGCCAACGGGTATAAAAAACCGGCCCCTACTGAGGCCCGAATATCTCTAATCGGGAAGATATGCCCGGTAGGCGCTCCCTTTAAAGCCGGGTCATGCGAGATAGACAGGTGGGTTTTGGCCATACATATTGGTAAGTTACCCCAACCGGCTGCTTCAAATTGTTTGATTTTCTTTTCTGCCAATGGCGTATAAGAAACACCGGCTGCATTATAAACTTTAGTAGCCAGTACCTCAATTTTTTCTTTAATGCTCATTTCATCTGGATATAATAATTTAAAGTCAGCCGGTTGTTCGCAAGCTGCGACCACTGCTTGCGCTAAATCAACAGCCCCGGCGCCGCCATCGCGCCAAACCGTAATCGGATAAGCACCTAGCGCTCCGGCCTCTACTGCTTTTTTGCTAATCAGGGCTACTTCAGCATCAGTATCCGGCGTAAAACGGTTTACTGCTACTACTACCGGCACACCGTAATAACGGGCTATTTTAATATGATGCGCTAAATTAGCACATCCTTTTGCCAAAGCCGGCAGATTTTCAACCGTTAATTCTGCCGGTAAAGGTTTACCGGCCACTACCTTACCTAAACCACCGTGCATTTTAAGGGCTCGTACCGTACAAGTAATTACCACACAGTCTGGACGCAACCCCGATTGACGGCATTTCACATTCATGAATTTCTCCATACCCAAATCTGCGCCAAAGCCACTTTCGGTTACTACATAATCCCCTAATTTCAGGGCTACGCGGTCCGCTATTACTGAACTATTGCCATGGGCTATGTTAGCAAAGGGACCGGCATGAATAATACACGCTTGCCCTTCTAGTGTTTGCACTAAGTTTGGCTTAATCGCTTCTTTCATGATTACCGCCATGGAGCCGGCTGCTTTTAAATCTTCAGCGGTAACCGGTTGACCATCATAAGTATGGGCGACTACTATACGCCCTAACCGTTGGCGCAAATCTTGTAAATTACTGGCTAGTGCCAATATCGCCATTACTTCTGATGCCACCGCCATATCAAAGCTAGTCTGCCGCGGGTAACCGTTAATCGCCCCACCCAAACCAACCACAATATCTCGCAAAGCCCGGTCATTTATATCTACCACCCGGTTCCATATTACTGTAAGCGGGTCAATGTTCAAAGGATTTTTAAGCAAAATTGAAGTATCAATCATTGCCGCCAGCAAGTTATTGGCTGCCGCCACTGCATGCAGATCACCGGTAAAGTGAATGTTGATATCTTCCATCGGCACTACTTGGGAGTAACCACCGCCGGCGGCACCACCTTTAATGCCGAATACCGGACCCATCGAAGGTTGGCGCAGGGTAATGACCGGTTTTTTGCCTATCTTGCCTAAGGCTTGCCCTAAGCCGATAGTGGTAACGGTTTTTCCTTCTCCCAACGGTGTAGGCGTAATAGCAGTGACATCAATTAGTTTCCCTTTAGGACGCTCTGCCAATTTATCCAGCACACTTAAGTTGATTTTAGCTTTATACTTACCATAAAGTTCAATATCATCTTCTGATAAGCCTAAATTTCCGGCAACTGCTGTTATCGGCATTAATTGATGCGCTTGAGCAATTTCTAAATCACTAGCTACCTGTTTCAATTACTTCATCCTCTCTTTTACCTCTTTACTTCGCCGCTACTTTAGCTAAAAATTTATTTACATCTATTATAAAACGTTCGTGAGTACCTTCGCCAATTACTTCCCGTTCATCTCTTGCTTCTATTTTAAACACTAACTTGCGCTTGTCAATCTCAATCAATTCTGAACTGGCTGTCGCTGTCATCCCTACCGGAGTAGCTGCTGTATGGGTTATTTTTACCATAATACCCACTGTGCTTTGACCTTTTTCCAGACAGGGTTCAATAGAAGCTAAGGCTGCTTTTTCCATTAATCCAATCATGGCCGGGGTAGCCAATACTGCCACACTACCACTTCCATAAGCCAGGGCAGTGTTATCTTTAGTTACCGTTGTCTTCGCTTCACCTTTAATTCCTACTTTTAACTTGTCCATATTAACCTCCTGTATTTTTCAAATATTTATTCATAATTTTAACATGTCTATGTAAACAACGTCAATTAAATTGCTTTGAACAGTTGTATTTTAGTTCTCACTTGAAAAATACTAATTTAAGAGGATGTTCGAAAAGTATGTTTGTGGTAAAAACCCCCCTCCCCTTAATCCCC
>JAJOKO010000115.1 GCA_021129825.1 Desulfotomaculum sp.
GTCCCCCCTCCCCTCGTGGGAGGGGCGGGTACCCACCCGAAGGGAAGGGTACGGGGAGGGGGGTTTTTACCACAAACATACTTTTCGAACACGCATTGATAGCTGAAAGCTGACCGCTGATAGCTAATCATTTCAATCATGCTTCCAAGCGTTGAGATATCGCTCTTGCTCCGGTGTTAATTGGTCTATTTGTACTCGTAGTGATTTTAGTTTAATATCCGCTACCCGGGCGTCAATATCTGCCGGAATATCATAAACTTTATTTTTTAATGCCCCGGCATTTTGCAATACATATTGCGCTGATAATGCTTGTAACGCAAAAGACATATCCATAATTTCAGCCGGATGCCCGTCACCGGCGGCCAAGTTCACTAACCGGCCTTCCGCCAACAAGTATAGTTTGCGCCCATCAGTTAAAGTGAATTCTTCAATATCCCGCCGCACTGTCCGCACTTCGCTGGCCATTTTCTGTAAATCCAGCTTGTTCACTTCCACATCAAAATGACCGGCGTTGCACATAATCGCCCCGTCTTTCATCACTTCATAATGCGCCCCGGTCAGCACATCTTTGCAGCCGGTAACCGTAACAAAAAGATCTCCATGCCGGGCTGCTTTGACACTATTCATTACTTAACCCATCCATATGTGCTTCGATCGCTTTAATCGGGTCAATTTCAGTTACAATTATTTTAGCTCCCAAACCTTTGGCGCGCATCGCAATCCCTTTACCGCACCAACCGTAACCCATTACCACCATTGTTTTGCCAGCCATAATCAGGTTAGTAGTGCGCATAATTCCGGATAAAACTGATTCACCGGTACCATAGCGGTTGTCAAATAAATATTTGCAAAGGGCATCATTAACCGCCATCATTGGGAATTTTAGTCCTCCCTGGCTCTCTAATGCCTTTAAGCGTAATACCCCGGTAGTTGTTTCTTCACAACCACCTTGAACATATTGCAACAAATCTTGGCGTTCGGTATGTAATAACTCTACCAAATCACCACCATCATCTATCACTATTTCCGGCCGGTGGTCCAACACTTTGAGCAAGTGCTCTTTGTATTCTGCATCTGTAGACCGGTACCAAGAATGTACTTTCATTCCTGCCTGCGCCAGTGCCGCCGCTACATCATCTTGGGTAGATAGCGGGTTAGAACCAGAGATAGACACATCCGCCCCGCCGGCAGCCAGCACTTCGGCTAGGTAAGCCGTTTTAGCTTCTAGATGAATGCACACCGCCACCCGTACCCCTTTAAACGGCTGCTCTTTTTCAAATTCCGCCCGGATAGCATTGAGTACCGGCATATGCGCCCGCACCCAGTCAATTTTCAACCGTCCCTCTGGGGCTAAGTTGATGTCTTTGATAGTATAGTTAGCCAAAATATCCACTCCTTATTTTATTATTAGAAATTATAACTTAATTAAAAACTTTTCGACTCTTTGTAAAAATAATGCTGCATTGCTTAATTGAGTTGCTACTTCTTCTTTATTTATAACATAAAAATCATCATAATCACTGTTATTCCTTACCTTTTGCGCACTCATTAATATTTTTGAATATTTGCTTTCAATTCGCCCAGTTGCTATATAATTTTGATTAAAGTATGCTATTATACCAGAATGTTTTTTAGAATCAAAGTTATCTAAAGCTAATATCGCTCTGGTAGCATGAAAAACAGCATAGTAAGAGCGGTTAACCGCTTGTTTGTATAAAAAATTTTCAAATAATATGCGGGCACTTTTTAAATCTTCTTCGGCTCTAGCGAAACGATAATCCGATAATTCTAAATAATTATTAATTATAAATTTCCACTCCTTCAATAGAAATATTAGCAAAGAAGGGAACAAATTCTTTATATCGATAATAATGGGTGTGGTTTTTCTCTATAATAGACAACACAATATTGTACTTTAATGATAAATCAAACATTACATCAACAATTTCATTATGATATTTTTTCAATGTTTCAGCATCTTCATCAACAAGAATAATAATATCTACATCCGAATCTTTACTCGCTGTTTTTCTAGCCTGAGAACCAAATAAAATTATTTTTTTTAATCTTTGTCCAAATATAGCGATCACTCTTTCTTTTAATTCTGCCAACATTAACTTCATTTGCTCATCTGTAATTTTAGCAGAAGTATTATGAAGTACCGGTAATTCAGACATTATTTTCAACCCCTTTCAAACATCCTCTTCAAATTATCAACATACGGTTGCCGGATTACACCATGTTCAGTAATTATAGCGGTAACCAGTTTGTTGGGGGTAATATCAAAGGCTGGATTCCACACCGGCACCCCTGCCGGAGCTATTGGTTGACCCGCTATTGCAGTAACTTCATTAACATCTCTTTCTTCCACCGGTATCTGTTCGCCGGTGGGCAAGCTAAAATCTAATGTAGAAGTAGGGGCAGCTACATAAAACGGGATATTATGTGCTTGAGCCAACACCGCCAAACTATATGTCCCGATTTTATTAGCTACATCACCGTTAGCAACGATCCGGTCAGCACCTACCAGTACTAAATCTACTTTACCTTGAGCCATTAAATACCCAGCCATATTATCAGTAATCAAAGTTACTGGAATATTATCTTGGATCATTTCCCAAGTGGTCAGCCGGGCTCCTTGCAGTAACGGCCGGGTTTCACCGGCATAAACTTGAATATTTTTACCCTGCCGGTGTGCTGTTCGGATTACGCCCAGTGCCGTGCCAAAACCAGCGGTAGCCAAGGCCCCGGCGTTACAATGGGTTAAAATATTGGCATTTGGCGGCACCAATTGTTGGCCATGCTCACCCATTTGGCGATTGGCTACGATATCTTGCTCTAGAATTTGATCAGCCTCTGCTAAAAGCAGTTGTTTAATCCCGTCAACATCCAAATCGCTGTGTTTGTTCACCGCAGTTAACAGGCGCTTTAAAGCCCAGTTTAAGTTTACCGCTGTAGGGCGAGTAGCCGCCAGTTGTACACTCACTTTTTGCAATGCTGTCAAAAATAATGTTTTGTCGGTAGTACTTACAGCTAAAGCCCCGATCACCAAACCATATGCCGCCGCTGCCCCAATAGCCGGCGCACCACGCACACTTAAACGGCAAATAGCTTGCGCTACCGTCTCGACATCCCCAGCTTGGATATATTCTGTTTGCCCCGGCAGTTTGGTTTGATCTAAAATATGCAATACCCCGTCCGCCCAAAACATAGTTTGCACTGGTTTGATCATCCTTTCCGATATGGTTGCACTGTTTTAAGGTTAACCATAACTTCGTGACGACTCCCCGGAATAAATTCCGTGGCTTCTCGGTTCATTCGAGTTCGTAATTCCTCCCTCGTCCCCGAAGGCCCCGTCCGGGCCCGTAATAGTTGTTATATCGCTCGTTTGAGTATGTTTATAGCGGCATTTATATCCCGGTCAATAGACAGTTTGCACGTTGGGCAATTATGCCACCTTTGAGATAGTTTCTTTTTTACTTCGGTACCACATTCAGAGCATATTTGTGACGTTCCTTTGGGGTTTACTTTGATTACCTTGCGGCCGGCACTTTCAGCCTTGCTCGTCAAGATTAATACAAAGTTTCCCCAACCAGCGTCACCAATACTCTTGGCCAGATGATGGTTTTTGACCATGTTTTTAATTTGCAAGTCTTCTACAGCTATTGTGTCATATTGGTTAATTAATTTTCTGGCTACTTTATGATGTGTATCCCGGCGTTGGTTTGCTACTTTCTCATGACACCGGGCTAGTTTCCATACTGCTTTTTTGCGGCGAGTAGAACCTTTTTTCTTCTTAGATAGCTGGCGTTGATGTTTCTTTAATTTCTTTTCAGCTTTGCGCAATTTGCGAGGATTTTCAAATGTTTCACCGGTGGAGAGAGTGGCAAACTTTTCTAAGCCTACATCAATACCGCAAGCTTTATTGATAGTTGGTAATTTTTTTATTTCTACTTCTACCGAAAAACAAGCATACCATTTACCGTTTTGCCGGTGAATGGTTAGGGTTTTAACTTCGCCATCTAATGGTCGGTGTAGTTTTATTTTGACTTCGCCTATTTTAGATAGCACCAGTTTATTGTCATTAAAAGCAAAACCGGCTTGTGGGTAGGTAAAACTATCATACCTACGAGCAGGTTTGAACCTGGGATAGCCCGGTTTTTCGCTTGTTTTTACCCTGCGAAAAAAAGCTTTAAAGGTTTTATCTACCCGGCAGCCAACGTCTTGCAGTACTTGGGAAAACACTTCTTTTAACTGGTTATCTTCTTCTTTTTTGTACGGCAAGGAGTTAATTTGTTCATAGGTAGTTAAACTTCGCTTGCCTATTTCCCAAGCATCCCGGCGTTCTTCTAAAAATTGATTATATACCAGACTGCACAAAAAACAAGTTTGGTGCAGTTTTTGAGATTGTTCTTTATTTGGATACAACCTGTATTTGTAAGTTTTAAGCATTAGTCTCACCTTTAATGATCTTGGCAT
>JAJOKO010000025.1 GCA_021129825.1 Desulfotomaculum sp.
GGGAAGGGTGCGGGGAGGGGGATTTTTACCACAAACATACTTTTCGAACACGCACCTTAAATATGTTTCATCAAGTTGCTATTATTGGCGTAGGTGGTGCAAAAAGCGATTCAAGCGGCTAGGGATAAAATGGGAATTTAGAGTTGGCGCAGATAAATTTGGTGTCGGAGACGGGACTTGAACCCGTACCCTTACGGACACGCCCCTCAAGCGTGCGCGTCTGCCAATTCCGCCACTCCGACACATTTTATTGACAAACGTTATTATACCATAATCAGGTTTGGTCGTAAAGGAATTTATATACTTGATAATGCCACATTACTTTTCGGATATAATTCCTGGTTTCGGGAAAGGGTATTTGATCTAGCGTGTTTTGTTCGCCGGTCCAACACCCATTTTCCAACCATTTTTGCACATTACCCCGACCGGCATTATAAGCTGCCAGCACTAATACTAATTCGTGATTAAATTGATTATTTAAATCAGCTAAATACCATGCGCCCATGCGGATATTTATTTTTGGTTGATATAATTGTTCTGCTGTGAAGTTTAACATAGCGGTATTTTCTGCTATCCAGTAGCCGGTATCTGGCATAATTTGCAATAATCCCATTGCCCCGGCGGGTGAGGTGGCTTTAGGATCAAAACTGCTTTCTGTTTTAATTAAAGCCACTAGTAGAAAAGGGTCGATATTATGGGCTATGGCCTGGTGAGTGATGGTTTCCCGGTAGGGGAAAGGATAAATTTTTTTACCGAGATCATCAATATTAAATAATAGCCAAACTACTAATAATAGTACTAAAATGCGCCAAATCAAACTGGATCATCTCCTAATAATAGCTATCAGCTAACTTGATAATTCATTCGCTGGTGTATTTAGCCCATAACTGCAAAAGTTGCTCTTTAGTATTTTCCCAACTACCGCTATTATCAATGATTTCATCAGCATACTTTAAACGTTCTTGCTCCGGTAATTGGGAACGGATGCGTTTTAAAGTCAAAGTTGCTGTGAGCTGATCTCTTTGCATCACTCGCTGGAGTTGAGTTTGGTGGTCGACATGGATCACCCAAACCTGGTCTACTAAAAGGTGTAGTTTCGTTTCAATAAGTAGCGGTGCTACTAGGATTAATACTTGCTGATGGTGTTGTTGGTTTGTTTTTTGAGTATATTCCGTAATTTTATTAGATATAACTTCAGTAATTTTAGGGTGGGTAATTGCATTTAGCTTTTGTAAACCAACTGGATCATTAAATACAAGCGTTGCCAGTTTAGCCCTGTTTAGAGTGCCATTAGAGTGTAAAATAGCTGCACCGAAAACAGCTGTAATTTCTTGAAGAGCAATACTACCGGGCAACACGATATCTCTGGCGATTAAGTCTGCATCTAAAATAGCTGCCCCTAGTTGCAGTAGGTAATTGGCTACTTTTGTTTTGCCGCTGCCAATACCGCCGGTTAATCCGATAATAGGCATTTTGATCATCCTAACTGTTTTGAACATCCTCTTTAAATAAAAAGCTCACCTGAGGTAGGCGAGTTTTTTTAACCACTGGCTATATTGCAAAAAAAAAGTTGGTGCCGAAGGTGGGAGTCGAACCCACACGGTGTTACCACCGCTGGATTTTGAGTCCAGTGCGTCTGCCAGTTCCGCCACTTCGGCATCTATTTACAAGGCATTAACAAAGGATATGATAGCATAGAGAGCGAATAAAGTCAATAATACCAAAAAGGATTTATTTAAATACCCAAAAATTAGTTTAAAACAGCTATAGACAAAATGTTATAAAATAGTCATAATTAAATAGATAGTTATTAACTTAAAAAAACATTTTTATTAGGGGGCATTTTTGTGAACAAGAATAAGAAAAAGAAAAACAGTAAACTTCAATGGAGTGATCCGAAGACTAAAGTATACGTAATTATTTTAGCAGTATTGATGGTGGGTGTTGCTTTTGCTATTGGCATTGGTTCGGTTGCCAGTAATAATAGTCAACAGACTGAGCAACCTATTGATGAACAACAACCTGTTATTGAAAAACCAGTCGATCAGGAAGCGCTCTTAGAAACAAAACAAGTGGTTATTAACACTGCCAGAGGAGATATAGTGCTGGAGGTGTATCCTAAGAAAATGCCGGTAACGGTAGCTAATTTTGAAAAATTAATCAAGGAAGAATTTTATAATGGCTTAACTTTTCACCGGGTGGAGGATTGGGTAATTCAAGGAGGATGCCCGCAGGGTACTGGTACGGGTGGTCCTGGCTGGCAGATCGAATTAGAAATTCACCCGGAATTAAATAACCGGCGTGGTATGGTAGCCATGGCGCGTAGTGCCGCTCCGGATTCTGCCGGTTCTCAGTTTTATATTCTTAAAAAAGATGCGGCTTGGTTGGATGGTGATTATGCTGTATTTGGTAGAGTTACTCAAGGAATGGAAATTATAGATCAGATAGCGATTGGAGATAAGATAAATCAGATGATTATTGAGTAAATCTGCACGCATTGATACAAAAAAAGGAGGGTTTTTCGTTGTCTCCTACCGACCAACAACTAATCAACAAAAGTAAAGCCGGCGATTACCTTGCTTTTGAAGAACTGGTTCGTAAATATGAAAACAAAGTATATAATATTGCTTATCGTTTTATGGGTAATCATGCTGATGCTTGTGATTTAGCTCAAGAAGCGTTTATCAAAGCTTATCAATCTTTAGCAAAGTTTAGAGGAGACGCCGGATTTGTGACCTGGATGTATCATATCACGGCCAACGTGTGTCGCGATGAATTGCGTCGTCGCAAAAACAAACAAACAGTATCTTTGGATGAAACATTTTCTGATAACGCTGCACCAGTTTTCAATATTGCCAGCGTTGCTCCTGGACCGGCGGAAGAACTGGAACGCCAAGAATTGTGTGGGCAAGTGCAAGATTGTTTAAATACCTTATCTGATGAATATCGCTTAGTATTAATTATGAGAGAGATGCAAGGTTTATCTTATGATGAAATTGCGGTAACTTTAGATTGTTCTTTAGGTACTGTTAAATCGAGATTAAACAGGGCTAGAATATCTTTTAAGAAAAAAATGAAAGTATTATTGGAACTTTCGACGCCGGAATCTCGTCAATATAAGTAGAAAGGGGATGGTGAGAATGAATTGCCAGAGTGTTTGTGAAAATTTATCGGCGTACATTGATAAAGAACTTGATCTAGCCACTAGGAGTCAAGTAGCTGCTCATTTATTGGCGTGCCATTATTGCCGGACCCAGTGGGAGCAATTGCAACAAACTAGTTTGCTATTACAAAATCTACCGGAAGTAAAATTGCCGGATAATTTCCAAACTGACTTGAGTGCCAAACTGGCGGCGGTGCCTGTGCCGGTTGATACTGGCAAGGGTCGGTTTACTAAAAAAATTCGTAAAATGGTGCAAACGCCATGGTATAAGGCGGTGGCGGTTGCTGCTGTATTTAGCGTGACGATAGGTGTTGCTTCTTTGTGGGGTGATGGTGGGATTGAGGATATTGATATTATTAACCACCCTGAAATAGCACAAAATGTTCAAAATAATAATAATCAGCCAGGACCAGATGTGATCGTTGCTACTGTACCGGAACAATCAGATTCGGAACAATCAGGTGATTCGCCGGAAGTTATAGAAGGGCAAGTTACTGGTGACAATGCGGTGCCGCCAGTAGTAGAGAATCCTCCGGCAAGTGATGCTAGTATAAATGTACTGGTTGAACCAAGTGCGGGAAATAAAGTTGAGCCAAGTGAACCAGCCTTACCGATTGTAGATAGCGGTGTTAATGTTGAACCGGAGCCGGTTGCTAACCCCAGTGGTCTACCGGAGTGGGTTTCCGGTGGGTCTCAAGTGTTTGATATGCCTGTTGCTCCTGTTAAGTTACTGAATACATCGCTATCAATTCAAATTATACCTGTTGACGCTGGGGATGTAGCTCAACAAGTGTTGGCTATAGCAGAGCAGCGTGGTGTATTGCTGGCAGATACAAGTGATGCTGTGCACTTCACAGTAAGTGAGCAGGAACTATCGAAGCTTTTGGCGGAACTGGGTTCGTTAGGAGAAGAGGTTTCCAGTACAACTACTAATCAGGATTTGATGGTAGAATACCGTAATATAGAGCAGCAACTATTTGAAAAAAGCCAAAGAAAATCTGAATTAACAGAGGCTCTAGCAGCAGTTCAACCGGCTAGCAGGGTGCAATTACAGCAAGAACTTGATGAAGTAATCAAAGATATTAAAGCATTGAATAACCAAATTAATGATTTGAAAGACAGGGCTAAAAACATAGAAATTAAAGTAAGCTTTGTTTTGAAGTAGTAATTATAAGTGCGTGTTCGAAAAAGGTACCATTTAGCACATTTAAAATTTACATATTAATCCAATTAATCTTAAAACAC
>JAJOKO010000168.1 GCA_021129825.1 Desulfotomaculum sp.
GATTAATATGTAAATTTGGAATTTGCCAAAGTGTACCCTTTTCGAACACGCACTTTAAATAACATAGTGCGTTTAATTTTGATCATTTAAATCCGCCATCAACTCATTTACTGAATCAAAACTTTTTACTCTCCCAGTCTTGATATCCTCATTAACTTCTTTTTCATCCTTTTGCCATTCTTTCGACCAAAACCATGCTTGCTCTTTATCTATTATTAAAACTGGTTTTATTACTATTCTATTGTCTTCTAAAGATATATCTATGTTATCGCCTGATTTTAATCCTAACTTCCTAATTATATCTTTAGGAATAGTCACTTGGGCTTTACATCTTAGCTGAGTAATCATCTCGCTAACTCCTTTTTCTTAGAATTTCTTACTTTCTTATTATATATTCTCTTTTACCAAAAAAGCAAGGCTGATTCTCCTGAATTACCGCTCATCTCTCAAATCAACACCGCTCTACCCAAACCAAATAAATATAGATACCGCTCTTTGACTGGCTGTTTTAGAATTTTCTCTACCGCTAAGCTATATAAATTAAGCTGTCCCCGGTAGCGTTCCACAAAATCATTAATATCTTCCGCTAGAACGTAATCACTCTTATAATCTACAATAATCCAGCCATCCCCCTCATACCACAGGCAATCAAGCACCCCTTGCACTAATACTTTTTCATCAGTAAATAATAAATCAGGGTATACTGTACCGGCTGGCAACGCCAAGCTAAACGCTAGTTCTCTTTGTAAACCGGTTGCTTTTAACAAACGCTGCCCCAGTGGTCCGTTAAAGAATTTCAAGATCTGATTAGGATTAATTACCGCTCGCTGCTCTGCTGTTAAAATTTCCCGTTTTTCTAAATCAGCCAACAATTCAGCCAAGTATCGGCCAGTCACCGCTTGTTTCAAATCAATATGCTGCATTACCAAATGGAAAGCTGTCCCGCGTTCTGTTGCTGAAAGCCCGGTCTTTTGTTGTAAAAACTGCGGGCGTTTTAAAATCACCGGGCGATTACTAGCATCCAGATTAATGTTTTTTCGCGCTCCTTTATCCTCGCCCCTCGCCCCGGGTACCCGCTTTAGCTCAGCTAAAGAAGGGTGTTCCTTTAACTTTAAATCATCTAACGTCACTTTAGCGGCTTTACCGATTGTGTTAGCAAACGGATACTGCCAGTTTAAAGCTTGATTAATCCTCGCTTGTAACGAATCATTTAACCCTTCCGGTTGCACCGGTTGTAGGTTTTTCACCTGCTTTAACAAAATCGCATTTGATACTGACTGCTGCTCAACTTTACTTTCTTCATTAACATAAACTTGATCTTCTTGATGAATAGTTAAATCCCAGCGGGAGTTATCATTTCCTCGTTCCTCGTTCTTTGCTCCTGGTTCCTCACACCCCGCTAATCGCCTTAAAACAGCCCCGTCATTGTGGCGCACTAAAGTCAGACCCAACCAGTCCAGTAAGCTTTTAGCCTGCATTATAGTGCTTGCCGAAATATCCTGACACCAACCGGTAGCACTTTTAGCCAAATCTCTAACCGCCCCCACCAAAATCAACTTTTCCTCTGCTCTAGTCATTGCTACATATAAAATCCGCATTTCTTCTGCTAAAGTTTCGGCCCGCACCTGTTCAGCAATAGCTATTTTAGCAATAGTGGGATATTTAATTCTTTTTTCGCTGTTAATATACTCCGGTCCTAAACCCAAGTCTTTGTGTAATAATACTTCTTGTTTTAAATCGGCTAAATTAAATTGCCGACCTAAACCGGCTATAAATACTACCGGGAATTCCAAGCCTTTGCTCTTGTGAATACTGATAATCCGCACTACGTTTTCATTTTCACTAAAAATTTTAGCCGGTTCTAAATCATTTTTATTTATTTGTAATTTCTCTAAAAATCGTAAAAATAAAAATAATCCCCGCAAACTGGTTTGCTGGTAACGGCGCGCCCGGTCGTGTAGCACTCGTAAATTAGCCTGCCTTTGACGCCCGCCCGGCATTGCTCCTACATAGTCAAAATAACCGGTTTCCCGGTACAACGCCCAGATTAAATTTGCCAAGTTGCCCTGTCGGGCGAACACCTGCCAACCGGTCAATTGTTTTAGAAATTTTTGTAACTTTAATTGATGGGGACATTCCACGATTTTCGGGTACCCACCCGAAGGGAAGGGTGGTGTCCCCTGTCCTATTAACCCGGCAGTTTTCACCACGGCATCATAAAAATCACCTTCTACACTGTTTAACCTGATGGTCGCTAATTCTGCTGCCGTTAACCCTACCACCATTGAACGCAACACCGCTGCCAACGGAATATCCTGGCGAGGATTATCAATAATCTTCAGTAAAGCCAGCATCGTTTGCACTTCGGTAGCCTCAAAGTAACCGCTAGCCCGTTCTGAATAAACCGGGATCTCCAATAACTTAAATTGCTCTGTAAATACTGCGGCCATACTCCCCGGCGAACGCATCAAAATTACAATATCCCGGTAAGTTAAAGGTTGCGGGCGATACTGCTGCTTTTTTTTATCAAAAACTTGATAACCACCTTGCACCAATGCTTGAATGCGCTGCCCAATCACCCGTGCTTCTCGCTCCAACGCATTCAAGTCATCCGGCGGTTCTGCCGAATCACTTTCAGAATTGTTATTTTTGGCAGGTTTTTCAATAATATGTAGCTCAACCGCAGCATATAATTCTTTTTTCGGGTAATCAGCCCCGTAGATTAATTCAGTCTGGCGATCATAATTGCTGCCACCGGTTTTCACCGTCATTATTTGCCGAAAAACAAAATTAACCGCCTCTACTATTGCTGACCGGCAGCGAAAATTACTGGCTAAATTTATTATGCCAATTGTTTTCCCGGTCTGCTCTGAAGCTGCTTGGTATTTTTTTAAAAATATTTCCGGTTGAGCCAGTCGAAAACGATAAATACTCTGTTTGATATCGCCGACCATAAATAAATTATTCCCCTTAGAAACTAACTGTAATATCGTTTCTTGTAAATCATTGATATCTTGGTATTCATCTACTAAAACTTCTATAAAATGCTTCTTTAAGTGCTCGCTGAGCGTTGATGGCTTGATTTCCCCCGGTTGCGCCTGCTGATCCAGCAATAATTGTAGGCAAAAATGCTCTAAATCATTAAAATCCACTAGATTGCGGGCTGCTTTTTGCTGCTGATAAGCTAATCCAAACTCACTCACCAGTTGGCAAAGCATCTTGAGATGCGGTTTAAGCTTGGTTAAATCCACCGCTAATGCTTGAGGAGATCTTTGAAAGTACTTGTCGCGTAAATCTTTTAATTTCTTTTTGGCTTGATCTCGTTGGTTTTTTACTCTTTGTTGAATTTCTTCATCAACAGCATCTTTCTTCACCCGGGGCAGTTTTTGAAAATCTAGCCCTGCAAAAACAGCGTAAAGTTGCTGCCAAGATCCTCGGGCTGCCGCTATCAAATCATCAATAAATGCTAATTCAGACGCTAAATTTTCGCTATACGCTACCGGACCGCCCGGGCTTTGGGCTAAATCATAAGCCTGCTTTAACAACTGGCGTCCGGCGTGCAAATCCTCTTGAATCACCGGCAGTAATTGATCGGACCAAGCCCAATCATCAAAATTAGCGACCATCTTATCCAGCCATGCTTGCGGCCAAGGAGTGCTGCGTGAAAAGCGATATAACTGGTTAATCAAACCTTGAATTAAACTATCATCGCGTTGACCACCATAGGCATCTATCAATCTGGTAAAATCATCCTGTTCTTGAGCATTAGTGTAATGCCGCTCCAGCAAATCTTCCAGCACATCTAAACGCAGCAATTTCCCTTCGGTGTCATCTGTAATCCGAAAATTAGCGTCAAGACCTAAGCGATAAAAGTTTTCGCGGACAATTTCCAAACAAAAAGAATGCAGCGTAGTAATCGAAGCTTTATTCAGTAAAAGATTTTGGCGGTGTAAATGCCGGCAGTGCGGTTTTTCCAGCAGCGCTTCATTAATAGCCGCTCCAATTTTGGCTTTCATTTCCGCCGCTGCCGCATTAGTAAAAGTAACTATTAACAAGCGGTCTATATCTACCGACTGTTCTTCATCCCGGATATATTTAATTATTCTTGCTACTAACACTGCTGTTTTACCCGAACCGGCTGCCGCTGCTACTAACAAATTACAACCCCGGGTATCAATAGCTTGCTGTTGTGCTTTAGTCCAATTGGGCATTAATTATTCACCACCACCGTCTTCATTATTATTTGCTATCATTATAGCACTGGATTAGTAATTTGCCTATTCTAAAAATAATCAGCTACTCATATCTTGCTTTTTGTGCGTGTTCGAAAAGTATGTTTGTGGTAAACCCCCCCTCCCCTTAATCCCCTCC
>JAJOKO010000085.1 GCA_021129825.1 Desulfotomaculum sp.
TTCAACCTGCGATGGTGCATTTCCTACTTATTTCAGAAAAATATTTGTTGTTTAATGACTTTTTGAACACGCACTTATAAAAATAATCTCAAGGAAGTTAGGTGGTAAAGCATGTTTATAAATTCTGCTGATAATGAACTTAAAACATTGTTGAAACAAACTCGCACCATAGCAATAGTAGGTCTTTCTGACAAACCGGAGCGTGATAGTCATAAGGTAGCAAAGTATTTACAAGACAAAGGCTACAAAATCATTCCGGTAAATCCTAAATTAGATGCAGTGCTCGGCGAAAAAGCCTATAGAAAA
Organism: Desulfotomaculum sp.; assembly: GCA_021129825.1. Taxonomy (GTDB): domain Bacteria; phylum Bacillota; class Desulfotomaculia; order Desulfotomaculales; family Desulfohalotomaculaceae; genus JAJOKO01. The sequence goes on from JAJOKO010000085.1 coordinate 307, forward strand.
GTGAGTGAGATTCCCGAACAAGTAGACATTATCAACGTTTTTCGTCGTAGCATTGATACGCCGCCAGTGGTTGAAGATTCATTATCTAAAAAACCGCAGGCAATCTGGTTACAATTGGGTATCAAAAATGATGCTGCTGCTAAATTAGCTAAAGATAATCAGATTACTATCATCATGGATCGTTGTCTTAAAATAGATCATGCTAAGTTATTGAAATAAGGAGTAACAATATGCACATTGTTTTAGTGGAACCGGAAATACCGGCTAATACCGGCAATATATCCCGTACCTGTGCTGTAACCGATGCGGGCTTACATTTGATAAGACCGCTGGGCTTTTCTACCGCTGATAAACATTTAAAGAGAGCTGGTTTAGATTACTGGCATAAACTGGATTTGCATTACTATGATAATTTTGCTGAATTGCAGCAAAAACACCCTAAAGAAAAATTTTGGTATATAGAAACCGGTGGCAGTTATTATTATCATGAAGTTGAGTACCAACCGGGTGATTTTTTAGTGTTTGGCAAAGAAACTACCGGCTTATCTAAAGGACTTTTAGCCGCTAACCGTAATCAGTGGGTTAAAATACCGATGCTTTCAACCGGACGCTCGCTTAATTTATCTAACGCAGTAGCACTGGTATTGTATGAAGCATTACGCCAGCAAGGATTTAAAGGGATGATGTTTTAGTTATGGGAGGTTTTTTTTTAGCATGTTAGCAATTATAAACAGTGTCGCCCTGCAAGGTTTGGATGGGGTGATTGTTCAGGTAGAAGTGGATGTCTCTAACGGTATGCCTGCTTTTGATTTAGTTGGTTTACCGGATGCCGCAGTACGGGAATCGAAAGAACGAGTGCGGGCTGCTATTAAAAATTCCGGCTTTAAGTTTCCAGTACAGCGCATTACTATTAATTTGGCGCCGGCAGATATTCGTAAAGAAGGTCCGGTGTATGACTTGCCTATTGCCATCGGCATCTTAGCTGCCTCCGGGCAAATAGATGTTGATAATTGTGCTGAATATATTTTCACCGGTGAGCTTTCGTTAGACGGGGCAATTCGCAAAGTTAACGGTTTACTACCGGCAGCCTTGGTAGCGCATAATAATAATTACCAAAAAATGATCGTGCCGGCAGCCAATGCGGCCGAAGCAGCCTTAGTACAACAGCTGGATGTTTATCCGGCCGGCAATTTAGCTACATTAATGCCGGCATTAGAAGCAGAACAAGAGTTGAACCCCTACAAAGTAGATATTGCTGCCTTGCTACAAAATAATGCGCCGACAAATTTAGATCTGGCTGACGTTAAAGGTCAATTAGCCGGCAAACGCGCTTTAGAAATAGCTGCTGCCGGCGGGCATAATATTTTGATGTTAGGCAGTCCTGGTTCCGGTAAAACCATGCTCGCCCGGCGAGTACCGGGAATCATGCCTGATTTAACTTTTGACGAAGCGATAGCAGTTACCAAAATCCACAGCCTGGTCGGGTTACTGCAACCCCATCAAGCAATGGTTACGGAACGCCCTTTTCGCGCTCCCCACCACTCTGCTTCAACTGCCAGCATCGTTGGCGGTGGGCGGATTCCCCGCCCGGGTGAAGTGAGCTTAGCCCACCAAGGGGTCCTGTTTTTAGATGAAATTTTAGAGTTCAAAAAAGATACTTTAGAAGCATTACGCCAACCGCTGGAAGATGGGATTGTATCTATTACCAGAGTGCATTCTTCGCTAACTTACCCAGCTCAAATTATGTTAATATCTTCCGCTAATCCATGCCCTTGCGGCTATTTTGGTGATAAATTAAAAGATTGCTGCTGCACCCCGCACCAAATCCAGCGTTACTTGCGGCGTTTATCCGGTCCGCTTTTAGATCGCATTGATATGCATATTGAAGTTTCCCGGGTAGAATTTAGTGATTTAGAAAATAATCAACCGGGAGAATCTTCGGCAATCATCAAAACCAGAGTAGAGCAAGCCCGGAACATTCAACGGCAGCGCCTGCAAAAACATCAAGCAGCAGTCTCCTGCAATGCCCATATGCCAGTAGCGCTGGTGCGCAAGTACTGTATCGCTTCAGTGGAAGCAAAATTACTTTTAAAAACTGCTTTTAAACAACTGCAACTTTCAGCCCGTAGCCATGATAAAATCCTAAAAGTAGCCCGTACTATTGCCGATTTAGACGGGTGTGAAAATATCAACAACCTGCATATGGCTGAAGCATTACAATACCGCAATAATGTAATGTGGGAAGCGAGAGGTTAACGTTGAAGTGGAAAATTAAACTACTGGTTTTCTTTTATTATGCTACCGTCGGAATATTGATCCCCTTTTTACCGCTGTTTTTTAAGTCCCAAGGCTTTGATTCATATCAGATTGGTATCTTGCTGGCTATCGGACCTTTTGTATCTATTTTGGTCCAATCCCCTTGGGGTTATTTAAGTGATCGCCGGCAAACCGTAAAAAAAATAATCCTTTTGCAACTGTTTATGACTTTGTTATTGAGTGTTTTATTATTTAATCTGGGTTCATTTCATTTACTAATACTAGTAATGTTCTTTTTTTGTATTTTTGCTTTACCTTTGTTTGCCTTGGTAGATTCTTTAATATTGGCTGCTGTTAAAGAAACAAATATCAGTTTTGGTCGTTACCGCCTTTGGGGTTCGCTTGGTTTTGCGCTAACTGCTGCCGCTGCCGGTGCTATCATCTCCCTAGCCGGCATTGAGTTGATAGAATATCTTTATCAAGGCTTATTATTGGTGACCTTGTTGCTGGCACTGCTGGTCAATGATACTCCCCTTGCCGGTAAACCGGCTAATTTTGCGAGTTTCAAAAAACTACTTGCTAACCGGGAATTATTATTTGTCTTGTTACTAATTGCGCTTGTAGGTAGCACTAATAAAGCTAATGATGCTTTTATTGGTATTTTTATGCAAAGCATCGGTGGCAACGAAGCGGCTGTGGGTTGGGCTTGGATGGTAGGACCACTTAGTGAAATGGTGGTATTTGCCGTAGCCAGCTCGTTTTTAGTGCGTTACAACGAAATAATCTTACTGGCACTGGCCTCAGCAGTATTCGCAGTGCGCTGGTTATTGTTCGCTATCACCGGCAATCCGGATATGATCATTATTATCCAACTTTTACACGGGCTGTCTTTTGGGTTACTTTACATTTCAGCAGTTTCATACCTGTGCAAAGTTGCCTCACCCGAACTACGCAGTAGCGGCATGGGGCTAATAGCGACATTCGGTGGCGGGGTAGCCGGCATAACCGGTTCACTGCTAGGCGGATTGATTATGGACGGTTTTGGTCCCCAAACACTTTATTGGATATGTGCTTTTATCTCTCTATTGACGGCAGTAGCATTTATGCTTTTAGCTACTAGAAAGCGTTCAGCGGTAGTTAATAAATTGTAATTCTAACCCATAATCTGCTTCTTTCAAAAACTGCATCACTGCTTGTAAATCATCTTTGTTTTTACCGGATACACGCAGTTGATCACTCATGATTTTAGCTTGTACCTTTAGTTTTAAGCCCTTGATATCTTTCACTATCCGCTTGGCTGTGTCAGAGTCAATCCCCTGTTTAATGTTGATCTGTTGGCGTATCAAACCACCACTAGCATCCTCTATTGCGCCATATTCTAAATTTTTAATAGCCACATTGCGGCGAATCAATTTTGATTGTAAAATATCAATAACATTTTTTAATTGCAAATCAGAATCAGCCATGATTTCGAGGTTTTCTTCCTCCATACTTACTTCGGACTTGCTATTTTTAAAATCATATCTTTGGCTGATTTCTTTATTGGTTTGATTTAAAGCATTATTCACTTCCTGCATATCAATTTTAGAAACAATATCAAAAGAAACTTCTTTAGCCATCCTAAACCCTCACCCTTCAATTATTTATATCCATCATTACTTCTCGTTATTTCTACATCTAGAAGATAAATCCCTTTATTAACTATTATATTATAATAAAAAGATTGTTTCTAACCAGATTACATTTTATAATTGTGAACTCATGCTTCATAACGTAAGGTATATCAAGGTTTGCGGGCTTT
>JAJOKO010000031.1 GCA_021129825.1 Desulfotomaculum sp.
TCATCATCAGATCAAGTTACGGATATATTAGAGAATAACGAGGTTTTTGTTCCTTTTAATTGTCAAAAAATTAAAAAAGAAGATGTTTTAAGTTTTATGGCTGGATTAGTTACTGATCGTAGATATTATTTTTTAAAAGACCTTATAAGCGGTCAATTGGATGCAGACCGGATGGATTACTTGCTTAGAGATAGTCATTATTGCGGAGTTCAATATGGGAAATATGATTTACACCGGCTTTTAGATACGCTTTGTATTTGTTATATGAATGGAGATGCTACCAGAGAATGGCAGATAGGGGTTGAATCGGATGGAGTTCATGCGGTGGAAGAATTTGTTTTTGCACGTTACTGGATGTTTATTCAAGTATATTTTCATAAAACACGCCGTATTTATGACTATTATCTGACAAAATTCATTAAATTTGCTTTAGAGCAAGACGATATTGATACATATCCTAAAGATTTGGACAAGTATCTTTCTTGGAACGACAGCAAGATTATACAAGTGATAGAATTATACGGAAAAAATAACAGGAAAGACTAAATCTATACAGGATTATTCTTTACCGGTGAAGAATATTTCTGATAAGAAGATTAACATACTGAGAGTGTATGCTCATGAAAATACAGTGGAAGAAGTTAAGGTTTTTTGCAATGATATGTTTGAAAAAGGTTATGATCAGTACCTGGCTAATATTGAACAAAAAAAGCAACAAATAGAGAAGCTAAGTGAGGAAGTTAAACAAGACGAAAGATCTAGGAAACAAAGTAAAGAGCAGTACAAATAAAATTTTGATAGGGAAGTGGTTACTATGAAGGCTAGAACATTTGCGGCATATTTGGTACAGTCTTTAAATCAAATCAAAGGAAAAAAAGCATTTCAAAAACTGCTATATTTAGCCAAAGCTATGGGAATTCCGATGAATTATTCCTATGAAATGTACTATTACGGTCCCTACAGTGATGCTGTTGCGGAAGAGTTTGAAGATGCTTATTTTAAAAACATTATAGATAAAGAAAAAGACAATCAGTATATTTATATTCCAGGTAAAGGGCTAGAAAAAGCGATGGTAAATGGTCAAAAAGAAATTCAGGAAAATCAAGAAATACTAACAGATCTTTTACAAAAATTTGGGGAAATGTCTCCACGGGAACTGGAGATTTATTCAACTGCACATTTCGTTTGGAAAATACAAGGAATATTTGGCTGGTCAACAAGCAGAGAAAATGTTATTAAAGAAGTAAAAAAAGCTAAATATCCCAAATTTAAAATGACAGATATTGAACATACTTATGAAAAACTCGTAGAATGGGAACTTATTAAAAATCATTGATAAAGCAAAGGCAGTTAACAGTTAACCGAACTTAGGAGGCCTATTTAATGACCAACAACCCCATCCGCTCCAAAGAACGTTTTTTTAATATTCGGTGCTCCTGCTATCGCAGATGCTGAAATACAAGAAGTTATTGCCAGCATGCAAACAGGCTGGCTGGGTACCGGTCCGAAGGTAGCCCGGTTTGAGCGTGATTTTGCTGCTTATAAAGGAGTGCAATATGCGGCGGCGCTTAATTCTTGTACTGCTGCCCGGCATTTAAGCATTTTAGCAGCGGGTATTCAGCCGGGGGATGAAGTAATTACCACGCCGCTGACTTTTTGTGCCACTGTCAATGCCATTATCCGGTGAAGGCGGCATGGTGCTCACCAAGTGCGAAGAAGACATTGCCCGTATTAAAGTTTTAGGCTTGCACGGCATGAGCAAAGATGCCTGGAAGCGTTTTAGTGACGCAGGGTTTAAACACTACCAAGTGGTGGAGTGTGGTTTTAAATATAATATGATGGACTTGCAAGCTGCTATTGGCATCCATCAATTGGCACGGGTAGAACAAAACTGGCTGCGCCGGCAGGAAATTTGGCGGCGGTATACCTGGGCTTTTGCAGATCTTCCTATTGGTGTGCCGGCACCTGTTGAGAAAAATACACGCCATGCTTACCATCTTTATACTATCTTAGTAGATCAGCGGCAGGTGGGCATCAGCCGGGATGATTTTCTCAATGCCATGACTGCGCAAAACATCGGTACTGGTGTGCATTATCTCAGCATTCCGGAACAGCCCTATTATCAGCAAACATTTGGCTGGAAACCGGAGGATTATCCTCATGCCCTGCGCATCGGACGCCAGACAGTCAGCTTGCCATTAAAGAATTAAGATTTAATGCACTGGCTAAGATTGAAGTTGCGGCAGCAGTAATTGGTGTAATAACGGCAATTAGCACTGCATTGATCGGGCAAGGAGTTTTTGCGCTGGTATGGGGGGCACTGGCCAATGCCGCTGCCAGAACTTTGTTTTTATTGGTGGTAGGCTTAAAAAACTGGCGACCGGCTTGGCGGTTTAAAATCAGCGATATTCGTAGTTTTGTGAGCTTTGGTCTTTATCAACTGGGAGAACGGACCATTAATTTTCTTAATAGCAAGCTGGATACTATTTTAATCGGCTCGCTGCTGGGGGCACAAGCTTTAGGGTTTTACACTTTGGCTTGGAACCTGATTATCCAGCCGTTGCAAAAACTAAATCCCATTATTACCCGGGTAGCCTTTCCGGTATTTGCTAAATTACAAGATGATAATGCTCGTTTAAAAAGAGGCTATATGAGCACTCTAAATATTTTATCGGCTATGAACTTTCCGTATTTTTTCGGACTGGCGGTAGTAGCACCGCTACTTGTCCCGGTTGTCTTTGGTATGCAGTGGTTGCCTAGTATCCTGTTAATGCAAATTCTTTGTGTTGTCGGATTATTGCGATCGACGGGAAATCCTATTGGCTCATTACTACTAGCTAAAGGTCGGGCCGATTGGGGTTTCAAATGGAACTTAGCTTTCAGGTACCAGCAGTCTATGCCGGGGCAGTTATTGGCGAAGCTGCCGGTGTGGCCGTAGCACTGGCGATACTTCAAGTTGTATTTTCTGTTTTTGGTTACACTGTGTTAAAAAATGATCCACAGTCACCCGGTTTGGCTGCCCCAAACTCAGACTTGGATGTACAACCAGGTTAAATATTTACCTAAAATGATAGAATCGCATATTGTTTGCGAAAGAACCCAAAATCTTGATCAATTTACAGTACCGCATATCCACTCGCTACACCAGGCGGCACGATGGCGTTACTATTGGGATAAAGGGTTACGCCGGTTGCGTGTGCGCCGGCATTTAGGTTTTTTGACAGCCCAAATAAAAAAACACCAGGTTCAAGTAGTGCACTCCCATTTCGGCAATATTGGCTGGGCCGACCTGAGAGCGGTAAAAAAAGCCGGGGTGACCGGTTTGCTGGCACAGGAACGGGATGTGGACGGGCTGGTGAAACACTTGTTATGGTTGGTAAAAAATCCAGAAAAATGGCAGGATATGTTGCAGGCAGGGCGAAAACAGATAGAAACGAAGTTTGATGCGCGGGTGCAGGGGGAAAAGCTGGCGGGGGTTTATGGTAAAATCGGTTTATAGTTACCGGTTAACGGTTAACCGTTAAAAATCAAATTAATGATCCAGAGGTGAGCAGTAAATGAAAAAAAGAAATTACTGATAAAAATTACGATTTAATATTTAAAATGGCCTCAGAGGCATTTAAACATAAAATGCTACACTTTTTGGGTGTAGACGCCCCAGAAATTACAGAAATACTGCCAACAGAACTACCAGCAATAGAAGCAAATGTTAAACACACCGACTTTATATTTCGTTTAGCAGATGAGAGTCTGCTGCATTTAGAATTTCAAATCGGCTATACCGGCGAAGATACTTACCGTTTTTTAACATATGATGTCCGGTTACATAAGAAATACCGGCAAAAAATAAGAACAGTAGTTGTTTACATCCGGGATGCTGCTAAAATCACTCACCAAATAACGGCTGGCAGTATTACTCAAGCAAGCGGGGACGGTTCTTGACTTGCGCATTTAAAATATGCTATCATCTTCTTATAAGCGAGAACTAAAGGTGAATTTAGCACATATCACATAATTCAACGCGGGAATGAAAGAAAAAATATAACTTTTTGGTATACGGGTATTGTTTGATGGATAACCATACTCATTTAATTATTTATGATAACGGCAATGATATATCGAAATTAATAAAAAGCATCAATATAAGCTATAGGTATTATTTTAATAATACCTATAAAAGAAGTGGTCACTTGTTTCAAGATGGATTTAAAAGCGAGTTGATTATCGATGATAATTATTTGCTGCAAGTAAGCAAATATATCCACAATAATCCGGTAAAAGCAGGGATGGTAAAAACATATAAGTGGAGTAGCTACAATATATATACAAAATACCGAACCCAAGCAATAATAGAAT
>JAJOKO010000147.1 GCA_021129825.1 Desulfotomaculum sp.
GATTAATATGTAAATTTGGAATTTGCCAAAGTGTACCCTTTTCGAACACGCACTTAAAGAATTAAGCCGGCAAAAATCCTCAAAATTGATCCAATTACCTTTTTCTAAAACTGCTTGGGCCGAATATATGAATGTTTCCCGCACTTCTCTTGCTCGCGAATTACGCCAAATGAGTCAAGATGGTTTGTTGTCTTTTGATAAAAAAGTGATCGCCGTGCAAAATGCTCGCAAATTAAAAGAACTGCTAGGAATCAGCAGTTAGTAATGTGGAAAAAGTTGTTGACAGTGCTATGCTTGCGCTATAATATAAGAGGCATGAGGCAACGCTCTGATTTCCAATTTTATAAAAAGAGGTGTTTGGCAATGGAAGCAAAAGTAAAGGATTTAACCATTGAGGAATTACAGTCTTTGATATCGGATGCAGTTAGAATAGCTATGGAAGATCATAGCGAAGATATATTAGCACTTTCAAGTGATCAGTATTTAAAATCGATCAAAGAGGCCAGAAACGACTACAAAGAGGGTAAAGTAAAATGTTTTGAGGAAGTTTTTGATGTATAAGATCGTATTTACCCGGCAGGCGTTAAAAGACTTAGAGAATATTGATAAAAAGATACAGAATAGAATTGCTCTGAAACTAAAGGAATATGCTAAAGAACCGCTTAGATATGCCAGAAAATTAATACATCTCAGGATAGGAACATATCGATTCAGAATAGGAGATTATAGAATGATATTTGATATTGATAATGAAAACATAGTGATATTAAGAATCGGACACAGAAGGAGCATTTACAAATGATAAATTTTTTGCTAGATAAACCAAGATAGTTTGTTGTCTTTTGATAAAAAAATGATCGCCGTGCAAAATGCTCGCAAATTAAAAGAACTGCTAGGAATCAGCAGTTCGCATGTAAATTATAACCTAAAAACCCCCTGACATTAAAATGCCAGAGGGTTTTTATTAATATATAAGCTTAAATTACAGTTACATCATCGGGGGCATACCGCCGCCACCCATACCACCCATACCGCCCATCGGATCGCCGCCGCCACCTTCATCAGGGGCATCAGTAATTAATGTTTCGGTAGTTAAAATCATCGCTGCTACACTAGCTGCATTTTGCAAAGCAAAACGAACTACTTTAGCCGGGTCAACAATACCGCTGGCTACCATATCTACCATTTCACCGGTCAGGGCATTATAACCCTCTCCTGCTGTCATATTACGCACTTTTTCTACAATAACAGAACCTTCTGCGCCGGCATTATTAGCAATTTGACGCAAAGGTTCTTCCAATGCCCGTTTAACAATAGCAATACCGGTTTGAGCATCATGCTCCTCAGCAGTAACGCTGTCCAACGCCGGAATAATATCTACATAACAAGTGCCGCCACCAGGTACAATCCCTTCTTCTACAGCGGCCCGGGTAGCACTTAAAGCATCTTCTAAACGCATTTTTTTCTCTTTCATTTCTACTTCAGTAGCCGCTCCAATATTAATTACCGCTACGCCACCGGCCAATTTAGCCAAGCGCTCTTGTAATTTTTCTTTGTCAAAATCGGAGGTGCTTTCTTCCACTTGCTTTTTGATTTGATTAACGCGAGCATTGATATCTTCTTGCTTGCCCCGACCACCAACAATAATAGTTTCTTCTTTCTTGATCCGTACTTGATTGGCTGTACCCATCATATCCAAGGTAGCGTTTTCTAATTTTAAACCTACTTCTTCGGTAACCAAAGTACCGCCGGTTAGGGTAGTGATATCTTCCAACATCGCTTTACGACGATCACCAAAACCAGGTGCTTTTACCGCTACGCAAACAAATGTACCGCGTAATTTATTTAACACTAAAGTAGCCAATGCTTCCCCTTCTAAGTCTTCGCAAATAATCATCAACTGTTTTCCGGCCTGCATTACTTTCTCTAAAATCGGCAATATATCTGCTACTGCACTGATTTTTTTGTCAGTGAGTAAGATATAAGGGTCTTTTAAATTAGCTTCCATTTTATCCGTATCCGTAATCATATATGGCGAAACATAGCCCCGGTCAAAGTTCATGCCTTCTACTGTTTCTAAATAAGTATCGATACTTTGAGATTCTTCTACGGTAATCACGCCGTCTTTGCCCACTTTATCCATAGCATCGGCAATTAAATCACCAATCACTTTATCGTTAGCTGAAATTGAAGCAACTTGAGCAATATCATTTTTGCTTTCAATGCTTTTAACCTTAGCTTTAATTTCTGTTACTACTTTGGTTACAGCAAGCTCAATACCTTGTTTTAAAATCATCGGGTTCGCCCCGGCAGCTACGTTTTTCAAACCTGCTTTAACTAATGCTTGTGCCAGTATAGTAGCCGTAGTGGTGCCGTCACCGGCAATATCATTAGTTTTAGTAGCCACTTCCTTTACCAGTTGCGCGCCCATGTTTTCAAAATTATCGGTTAGTTCCACTTCTCTGGCAATAGTTACCCCATCATTAGTGATTAACGGTGAGCCAAATTTTTTATCTAATACCACATTGCGTCCTTTAGGACCTACAGTTACTTTTACTGTTTCGGCTAAAGCATTTACACCTTTTTCTAGTGCTTTACGCGCTTCTTCACCGAAGATAATATCTTTACCTGCCAAAATATTTGACCTCCTCATGTTTTTAATTATACTCGGACTGATCCTCTAAAACCAACTTATTTATGATACTACTGCTAAAACATCTACTTCGCGCAAAATAAGATATTCTTCACCATCAATTTTCACTTCATTACCGCCATATTTAGAATACAGCACTTTATCGCCTGCTTTTACTTCCAATGCTTGACGCTGACCGTTGTCTAACACCCGACCCGGACCAACTGCAATTACTTCTGCTTGTTGCGGTTTTTCTTGAGCTGTATCCGGTAATACAATACCGCTTTTTGTACGCTCTTCACTGGGTAATGCTTTTACTACTAATCTGTCGCCTAGTGGTTGAATTGCCACCAATACCCCTCCTTCAAATTTAAGAAATGTTTTTTCTTTTGTTAGCACTCATACTTATTGAGTGCTAACACTCAAGTACTATAATACAGAATGGAGAAATTAAAAGCAACTATCTCTAAAGGAAACTCAACCCTCAAATTAATCAAATTAGCTAATTATGGGCATCTAGCTTTAAATTTCTCCTTCTATATTATCATTAGCCTATTTCTGATCATTTTGTTATTTTAACATTTATATCATTGCCTAAATAATACCACTTAATACTACCAATGTCAAAAAAAGTTATCAACCTGTTTGCCTTTTGCTGCTGGAAAGCGGATCACCAGCCATTGCTTTTTGGTAACTATTTAATAACCGGTTAAAAACGGCCTCCCAAGATTTAGTTAAAGCGCACTCCCGGGCCTGCCCGCTTAACTGTTGGCGATAAGTTTTATCTTTAATCAGTTTGATAATGGCATTGGTCATATCCCCAGAATTACGTGGTTTACAACCTAGCCCGTTGTAATCGTTAATTAAGTTCTCTTTCACCCCGCCCGCTAATGCTGCTATCACCGGTAATCCCGAAGCCATTGCTTCTAACACCACATTGCCAAAAGTTTCCGTGGTAGAAGGAAAGACAAAAATATCCCCCGAAGCATATATTTCTGCCAGCTCTCTCCCATGTTTATAACCAGTAAAAGTAACATTATCCGGGGCATTTTTCTTTAAACTAGACGCCATTGGCCCATCACCAACCAGCACTAACTGAACATTATCCGTTTGCCAACGCAATCTCTGCATCGCCTTCATTAATATATCTAAATCTTTTTCTTGAGCCAAACGTCCCACATATAATAACAAAGTTTCTTTACCTTTAGCCAAATGATTGCGTAATTGCTCATTGCGATAGCGCGGATTAAACTCCGTGCAATCAATACCCCGGTCCCAAATTTCTAAATGCCTGATTCCCCGGTTATTTAATAATTTCAAAGTATCTTGAGACGGGCAATAATTTACTTGGCATTGATTATGCACCCAGCACAAAAAATGCCACAAGATCCTGTTAAATAGTCTGGAGTTATAATACTTTAGATACTGCGGAATATTAGTGTGATATGAAGCTACTAAGGGGATCTGTTGATCTTTGGCATATTTTAAACCACAAAGACCAATAACAAAAGGGGTTACTAAATGAATTAAATCCGGTTGAAATTGTTTTAGTTTTTTGGCAATTTCGCCGTAATTGGGTAATGGTATCTTCAGCTCCGGGTAGACCGGAAAGTCAACACCTGCTACAGGGTGTAGTTGATAAGGCAGTGGTTGTGGTAAGGAACCAGTATCAGGGGCAATAACTAATATTTCTACCCTTGCTGT
>JAJOKO010000060.1 GCA_021129825.1 Desulfotomaculum sp.
TTGCCCCTGATAATCACCTGATTTTACAGTAATATCACCATACGGGGTACTGACACTTATATCCCGCTCATTAGCAAGTAAATCCGGGTTATATACCCCGGTACCGCCGATAATAGCTAACATCTAAAAAACCTCCCTTAAAAACAGTTTACAGCTCACAGTTCACGGTTTTTTGCCGTTAACCAGTAACCGTCAACCACTTTTAACCAGTCAATATCTACGCACATTATATAGTTTTTTTACCAAAAAAACAATTTTTATTTTTGTTGTAAATTTCGTAGAGCAGCTATACCCGGGTTTTTAGAACCTAAAGGAAAGGGATGATTATTGTAGAAACCGTGAAAGTCTGAACCGCCAGTGGTAATTAAATTAAACTGACCGGCCAATTGTAACGCCTGTGCTTCCGCTTGCTGATTATGCTGCGGGTGTTTTACTTCTATCCCGGCCAAACCAGCCTGCACCAATCCAGGCACTGCCGGAAAGCTATTAAATTGGGCCGGGTGGGCCAGCACCGGCACCCCGCCGGCAGCCAGAATCGCTTCAATAGCTGCTGACGCATCTACATATTCTAACGGTACATAAGCCAAACCATTTGGTTGCCCTTGCTGACCACGAGCAAATAATTGCTTGTAAAGACTGCCAAAAATATTTTGGCAATAACCGGCTACCAGCAGAGCATGGCTAATATGCTGCTTAAATACCCCGGTAGCACCAGCATAACCGCTCACCTGTTCCCAAGTGATCTTATAACCAGCCTTAATTATAATTTCAAACATCTGCCGGGATGCCGCTTGCCGCTGGGCAATTAACGGGTCGCATAACTTTTTAATAGCCGGGTGTCCCGGTTGCACATAATAACCCAAAATATGTAAACGCTGCTCTCGCTCAAAATCATAAGCAGATATTTCAATACCGGGAATAACCGCTATCCCTAACTTCGCCCCGACTGCCAGTGCTTTTTCAATCCCTAAAGTAGTATCGTGATCGGTAATCGCTAAGTGGGTTACCCCTCTTTTTTTAGCCTCAGTTAATACCTGCTTAATGCTCATAGAATTATCTGAAACATTGGTATGACAGTGTAGATCCACAATTATTTTAGCCATTGTCAGCCACCTTTTTTATAAAAGCCCGGTCATAAAGCTAAAACCATGCTGTTCAAAACCCATTTGGCGATAAAACTGGTGGGCTTGCAACCGGTTTTTATTGCTAGATAACATTATTTTATAACACTGTTTTTCTTTTGCCAAGTCCATCGCTTTCAACATCATTTCTTTGCCAATACCCTGCCGGCGATAATCCGCACCCGGATTAACAAACCAATTCTCCTCGCTGCCAGCGATCCTCTCTTTGTTGCTGGTACGCTGGATATTCTGTTTGATAAATCACCTGACCGCCTACCAACGTTTTACACACAAAGGGATGGTCTTGATACAACTCTACCAGCACCAAATCTGCAATTTTACCTACTTCAATAGAACCATACCGCTGTTCTAACTTCAAAGCCCGGGCCGGATTTAATGAAACCATGCGCACCGCCAGTGGTAAATCAAAACCGGCTGCTGTTAATTTAAAAACTGCTGCCAGCATCGATGGCGGGTAATAATCAGAACAAAGCAGATCTGCCGCACCGGCTTTAATTGCTTCAATTGCCCGCAAATTATTACCATGAGAACCACCGCGCACCACATTCGGCGCCCCTACCGCTACCTGCATATTTTTAGATTTAGCATAATGCGCTGTCTCTAGATTGATCGGAAATTCACTGATCGTTACGCCCCAACTCTGGATTATGTCCACTTTAGCCGGGGTATCATCATCATGTGACGCCAGTACTATCCCTTGCTGGCGGGCTAAATCAGCAATTACTTGCAACGCCCCAGCGTCTACCTGCTCTTTGTTTAATTTAGCTTGCGCTACTATCGCCCGGGCTTCTGCTAGATTAAAACCACAATTACTGGTGATATATTGCTCGTAAGAACCTAAGGCGGCAAACTGCCCTTGACCCGGGGTATGATCCATAAAGGAAAGCAATTGCACTTGCCGCTGCTGCAATATTTTTCGCACCATTTCTAAACCAGACAAGTTAGCTATTTCATAACGCAAGTGGACTAAATTACGCACCAGCGAGCGAAAACTATTATTACGGTTAATCTTTTCAATAATTTCTAATACCATCTGATCATTACGCACTGTCAAACCAGCTTCACCACTCAAAGAAAGAGAGTGGTAAATAGTGGTGATGCCGCTGGCGGCCACTTTTTTGTCTAATTCATAAAAAGAGGCCTCTACCGGAAAATAAGTTTTAGCCCGCGGCGATATTTCTTTTTCAATAGCATCACTGTGCATGTCAATAATACCCGGTAGCAAGTACTTACCAGCCGCATCAATTACTTCCCAATCGCTGCCTAATTGTACCGGTTGATCACCAGCCGGGATAATCTGTTCAATCCGCCGGTCGGTAATCAATAAATCGCCGGTTTGTACTGTATTCGGTAACACCATCCGGGCATTAAGAATTAAGATAGACTTACTACTCACGCTATGCCCACCTCCTTAAAACAACCTTGGCTGATTTGATAATTGCTGTCTACCACATCTTTCATAAATGCTAAATCATGGAAAATGCCGACCATGGTAGTACCTGATTTTTTTAATTCTATAATCATCTCTTGCACCGGTGCTTTAGATTGTTCGTCCAACGCGGCGGTCGGTTCATCTAAAAGCAACAATCTGGGACGTTTAATCATCGCCTGCGCCAAATTAAGCCGTAATTTTTCACCACCACTAAAAGTGTGCGGGTAAGCATCCCAAAGTTTTGCCGGAATTTGAAAGTGCCGTAGCATTGCCCGCGCTTGCTGCACCGCCTGCTCTTGATGATCACCTTTCGCTAACAGGGTTTCTACCACTAAATCCAAAGCAGTCATTTGCGGTAATACTCTTAAAAATTGGGCAATATAACCGATTTCCTGCCGCCGCACCGTAATGATTTGCTGGACATCGCTTTGCGCCAAATCAATCTCTCCCTGCAAGGCCGAGTTAAAAACAATGCTACCACTGCTAGGTAAATAAGTGCGATAAATACATTTTAATACCGTCGTTTTACCGGCGCCACTTTTACCGGTAATCCCAATAAATTGACCTTGCTGTACCGTGAAGTTAATATTTTGACAACCAATAATTTTTCTTTGATTTAGCCGGTGTAAAGTAAAAGTTTTACATAAATCAGTTACTTTTAAAATAACCCTCATCGTCCCACCATCCTCTTTTCGAACATCCTTTCAAAGCATCGAATTAATCAGTAATTGCGTGTAGGCGTGCTGTGGATCTTCCATCACTTGATCTGTTAAACCACTTTCCACTACCCGGCCGTTTTTCATTACTAAAGTACGTTCTGTTAACATCCGGATTACGGCGAAATCGTGTGAAACTACAATCATGGCAATACCCAGTCGTTGTTGAATTTGCCGGATTAAATCTAAAATTTGTGCCTGCACCGAAACATCCAGCCCGGTAGTCACTTCATCCAATAATAGTAACGGTGGATTATTAGCTAACGCTTTCGCAATTTGCACCCTTTGCTGCATCCCACCGCTAAAATTTTTAGGCAGATCATCTAAGCGTTCTAGCGGTAATTTTGTTTTTTTCAATAACTCTTTAGCCCGGGTGCGAATTTTACCGACATGATACCAATCTGCCGCAATTAGTTTTTCGGCAATGTTACCACCACAAGAAGAATCCAAACGTAATCCTAGATGCGGATTTTGGTACACAATCCCTAAACGGTGATTACGCAACCACCTTTTTTTTTGGCTGCTGACAGCAAAAATATTAGTTTGACCGGCTGCAAAATTTTGCAAATAAGCTTCCCCCGCATCCGGCATTTCATCAAAACATAAACACTTGATCAAAGTACTCTTGCCGGAACCGCTTTCCCCAACAATACCAATAATTTCACCGGCATAAACATCTAAATCAATACCGGCACAGGCTATGATGGTATTGCATGCCGGGCAAATATTGCTATCCACTGCCGGGCCGGTTAATGCTAAACACTGGGTACATCCCCGGCCATAAACTTTATTTAAATTACGCACTTTTAAAAGTGGCTGTTCCTTCATGCCAAAAACTCCCTTTCAAAAAATCAGCCAGTAATTAATTTGAAATAAATATATAAAGAGGTATAAAGATCAAAAGGCAAAGAGGCAAAGAGGTAAAAAAGATTTCTTTTAAGTGCATGTTCGAAAAGTATGTTTGTGGTAAAAATCCCCCCCTCCCTGCACCCTTCCCTTCGGGCGGGTACCCGCCCCTCCCACGAGGGGAGGGGGGATTGA
>JAJOKO010000163.1:0-4092 GCA_021129825.1 Desulfotomaculum sp.
TAGTGGGTATATTGTACTATGTTTTTTTACGTTTGTCAAGCAAATCTACCTGCTGCTGATAACCCCCTCGTGGTTCAGCGGATAGGGGGTGATTTCGAAGTTTTGTGTTTTTAATTAATTAGCGGTCAGCGGTCAGCTAAAAAATAAGTTCAAATTCTTTTTTGGTTTTAGCTAATCGCTGAACACTAAATCTGCATAATATCTTTTTCTTTGGCAATAAACAATTGATCAATTTCTTTTACATATTTATCAGTTAATTTTTGCACCTCATCTTGATCGCTCTTAAGTTCATCTTCGGAAATCATTTTTTCTTTTTGCGCTGCTTTTAAATCATCATTAGCTTCCCGGCGCACATTACGCACCGCTACCCGGCCCTCTTCTGTCTTTTTCTTAACCGCTTTCACCAGTTCTACCCGGCGCTCTTCAGTTAATTGCGGAATAGCTAACCTCACCAATTCGCCATCACTGGCCGGATTAATTCCCAAGTCTGATTTCATAATCGCTTTTTCTATTTCCGGAATAAGAGACTTGTCCCAAGGTTTAATCACTAGCAACCGGGCTTCCGGTACAGTAATATTGGCTAATTGGTTTACCGGTGTCGCCGCTCCATAACAATTCACCTGAATTTTATCCAGCAAAGCCGGGGTAGCCCGACCGGTTCTTAAGGTATTAAAAGCATTCTGGGTATCTGTTACCCTTTTTTTCATCTGTGCTGCCGCTTCTTTAATAATATCGTCAGTCACCTTTTACCCCCCCTATATAAGTACCTATTTTTTCACCTAATATTGCTTTTTTGATATTGCCATTTTGAGTAATATTAAAAACAATCGATGGTATTTGATTATCCATACACAGCGAAGCCGCAGTAGCATCCATCACTTTCAACTCTTTGTTCAATACTTCAATATAGTTCAGTGTTTCAAATTTTTTAGCAGCACTGTCTTTAAGCGGGTCAGCCGAATAGACTCCTTCCACCAACTTGGCCATTAAGATCACTTGTGCTTCTATTTCTGCCGCCCGTAATGCAGCAGCAGTATCTGTCGAAAAATAAGGATTACCAGTGCCAGCAGCAAAGATTACTACCCGCCCTTTTTCTAAATGACGCATCGCCCGCCGCCTGATATAGGTTTCAGCTACCGCCTGCATTTCAATAGCAGTCTGCACCCTAGTATCGACATCAAGATTTTCTAACGCATCTTGTAAGGCTAAAGCATTTAATACCGTGGCCAACATGCCCATATAATCTGCAGTAGCCCGGTCCATACCCTTAGCACTACCAGCAACACCTCGCCAAATATTACCGCCACCAACTACTATCGCTAATTGCACGCGCATTTCTATCACTTCTTTAATTTGTTGAGCAATAGAATATGCTACTGTCGGGTCGATCCCATATCCCTTGGAACCCGCTAACGCCTCACCGGAAAGTTTTAAAATAGCCCTTCTGTATTTAGGTGTCATGCGTCGGTGCGCCCTCCCATCCTAAGATTATAATTTGTTCTATTTAAATAATCCTTATTTCTTCATTTGCGCCATTACCTCAGTCGCAAAATCATCTTGTCTCTTTTCCAGACCAGCACCAAGTTCAAAACGCACAAAGCGGCGCACTGTAATGTTCTCACCAATTTTAGAAATTTTTTCGCTAATAAGTTGTTTTACTGTTAAATCAGTGTTTTTAATAAACGGTTGTTCTAATAAACAAATTTCTTTAAAATATTTATCAATCCGCCCTAAAATCATCTTTTCTACAATATGTTCCGGTTTTCCTTCATTTAGTGCCTGGGCTTTCAATACTTCTTTTTCTTTTTTCACCTGTTCAACCGGTACTTCTTCCCGGCTAACATATTCTGGATTAACTGCCGCTACCTGCATCGCAATATCTTTCACCATTTCTTTAAAATCATCAGTCTTCGCTACAAAATCTGTTTCACAGTTAACTTCAATCAATACACCAATACGACCACCACCATGGATATACGATCCCACAAGGCCTTCTGCGGTTATCCGACCAGATTTTTTAGCAGTAGCTGATAAGCCTTTTTCACGCAAAAAATCAACTGCTTTTGCCACATCTCCGTTGACTTCCGTCAAAGCCTTCTTACATTCCATCATCCCTACTCCGGTACGTTCTCGCAATTCTTTAACCAATTTAGCAGCAATATCTGCCATTAAAATCCCTCCTGTTCCTTATAAAAAGAACCAAGGAGACAGTTCTTGTGGTTTGAAAACCACGAAAAACCGTCCCTTTGGCTCCTTCCTTATTGCTCCTTCATTTGTTCGCCTTGCTTACCTTCTAAAACAGCTTCCGCTATTTTATTATTAAATAATTTCACCGCCCGGATCGCATCATCATTACCAGGTATCACATAATCTATTTCATCCGGATCGCAGTTAGTATCCACAATAGCCACAATCGGAATCTTTAGCTTGTGCGCTTCCGCTACCGCAATCCGCTCTTTACGCGGGTCAACGATAAACAAAACATCCGGCACTCGCTGCATCTCTTTAATCCCACTTAAAAATTTGTTTAAGCGCTCTTTTTCATGCAAAAGTGCTGCTACTTCTTTTTTAGGCAAAACTTCAAAAGTGCCTTCTTCTTCCATTCGTTCTAATGCATGCAAACGGTCAATACGTTTGCGGATGGTTTGAAAGTTAGTCAACATACCGCCTAACCAACGCTGGTTAACATAATACATCCCACAACGCTCGGCTTCCACCCGCACCGCTTCTTGCGCTTGCTTTTTAGTGCCCACAAACAATACTGTACCACCATTTGCCACCGTTTCTTTAACAAACCGGTATGCTTCGCCCACTTTACGCACTGTTTTTTGTAAATCAATAATATAAATACCGTTACGATCAGTGAAAATATATTTAGCCATTTTAGGATTCCAACGTCTGGTTTGGTGTCCGAAATGTACCCCAGCTTCTAAAAGTTGTTTCATAGAAATTATCCCCACTAGTATCCCTCCTCCCCGCAATGGTTTTTTCCTCCGCTGTAATCATCTTTTATAAGACCATTATTTAATAATGGCACCCTTATTAAAATCCCCCAGCGTGTGTATTTAGCACCAACAAATATAATAGCATAATTTGTTTTCTAAAACAAGAGCTGTTTTGGGAATATAACCAGTAAAAATCAAATCACCAAACCACTTGCACCGGATAACGATTAATTTGGGCATCCGCTGTTATAATTGGCATAACTTCTAATTGACTTTGCGCCACTAGCATCCGGTCAAAAGGATCTTGATGAAAAGTCGGTAAAGTATGGACATGTAAAGCATGTCGCATTTGAATTGCTAAACTTTCAATAGCATTATCAGCCAATTGGTCCGAAATAAACCTTTTCCAATCGTCCGGTAATTGTAATCGCCCTAACTTAGCTTTAATAGCTATCTCCCAACCGCTGGCAGCACTGAAAAATAACTTATTTTTACCAGTGCCTATAACTTCATGGGCACGAGCAGATAACCGCTGGTCATTGGTAATCCACCACAAAAAAGTATGGGTATCTAATAAAAATCTCATTGCTCAAAATCACTCAAAATAGTTTCCGGTAGCGGTGTATCAAAATCAGCGGCAATACACACCTTTCCTTTGGCGCTGCCCGGAATTCGCTGCGGCAAACATTTCTCTACTGGCACCAACCGGGCAACCGGTGTACCGGCTTTAGCAATAATAATTTCCTCGCCCTCACGCACTTGAGCCAGCAACTGCGAAAAATGGGTTTTGGCTTCATGAATATTCACTTGTAAACTCATATCCCTTCACTCCTTTAGCTATTATTTTAGACTAAGTCAACGACTAAGTCAACCGAGAAGCGACAAGGGTCATGTCAAAAAGAGCAAGTAAGAACCGTCCCCACTTGCTCTCAACCAAATTTACCGGTATTTACCCAAGGCCTGATCCATTTCGGCGGCGGTGCTGCTTAGCTCGCCGGCAGAGGCGGATACTTCTTCCATAGTGGCCGTTTGCTGTTCGGTGGTAGCAGCTACGTTTTGCACCGCTTCGGATACTTCACCGGCAGCAGCGGCCACCTCTTTGGTTTTTTGGCTTAAATCTTGCACTAGTTCGATAATACCGTTTAGC
>JAJOKO010000163.1:4102-4286 GCA_021129825.1 Desulfotomaculum sp.
TGGGCTACTTGATTAACTACCTGATCGCCGACAGTAACTTGCTCCCGCCCGGCAGTCATATCTGCTGTGGCTGCTTGCGATTGCTGTTGTACTTCGGCAATGATTCGCTTGATTTCACCGGCTGATTGGGAGGAGCTTTCCGCTAGTTTACGCACTTCTTCGGCTACTACTGCAAAGCCTTTGC
>JAJOKO010000130.1 GCA_021129825.1 Desulfotomaculum sp.
CTTTACCTCTTTACCTCTTTACCTCTTTACCTCTTTACCTCTTTACCTCTTTACCTTTTCTTTTCAACTTCGACGCCGCAAAAACACCGGGATATCTAAATCACGATGATCAACAGAAGGCTTAATGCCTAAGTCGGATCTTAAACGTTCCTTAGAAGCAATAGGACGTTTATCAAAACCGGTAGCTATTACCGTTACTCTAACATCTTCATTCATCGCTTCGTCAATCACCGCCCCAAAAATAATATTAGCTTCTGGATCAGCCGCTTGAGCAATAATTTCGGCTGCTTCATTGACTTCAAATAACCCCAGAGAAGAGCCACCGGTAATATTTAATAATACGCCCCGTGCCCCTTCGATAGAAGTCTCCAAAAGCGGGCTGGATATTGCTCCTTGAGCGGCGTCTTTAGCCCGATTTTCGCCACTGGCAGCACCGATACCCATCAAAGCCGAACCGGTATCTTTCATAATCGTTTTTACGTCCGCAAAATCTAAGTTAATTAATCCCGGCACCGCAATCAAGTCAGAAATCCCCTGTACACCTTGACGCAATACATCGTCTGCAATCCGAAAAGCTTCTACAATAGACGTATGTTTATCAATTACTTGTAATAATCTGTCATTGGGAATAGTAATCAAGGTATCCACTTTGCTTTTCAGATCTTCTATCCCTGTTTCAGCCTGATTTAAGCGTTTCCGTCCTTCGAATGTAAATGGTTTAGTAACCACACCCACCGTCAGTGCTCCCAGTTCTTTAGCCACTTCAGCTACCACCGGTGCCGCCCCGGTACCGGTACCACCACCCATTCCGGCAGTAACAAATACCATATCCGAACCCTTTAACATTTCATGAATTTCTTCTCTGCTTTCTTCAGCCGCTTTCTGGCCAATCTCCGGATTAGCACCAGCTCCCAACCCCTTAGTCAGCTTATTACCAATTTGGATTTTATGAGTGCTTTGAGAAAGATTTAATGCTTGAGCATCAGTATTTACCGAAATAAATTCTACACCTTTTAAACCGGCAATAATCATCCGGTTAACAGCATTGTTGCCACCACCCCCGACACCAATCACTTTAATGTTAGCATATTGTTCCACATCTATTTCAAAATCAAGCATACAGTAATCCCCCTATGTATTTCGGTCGTCAAACGTCCTTATTGAGTAACTTCAACATTAAAACGAAATTTCCTTTTATAATAATTCTTCAAATAACTAAGGCCACCATTTTTTCAATAAATAACGCCTGATAAAAGCTAAATTATGAAATAAGCGCACTCCAAATGCTACTACCACTGCAATAGAAAATGCTATATCCAACTGTTCGCCTAGATAAGTCAACCCCACCGCCAGTAGGATATTACTAAAAAATCCGGTTAAAAATATTTTATTATCAAATTTATCTTCCAAACTAGCTCTAACACCACCAAAAACTGAATCCAGTGCCGCCAGTACTGCTAAACCCAAATATAGCGTGTATCCTTCCGGTAAATTTATTGGTATTTTTAGTCCTAAAAAAACACCCATGAATAAACCGACTACCGCCAAAATAATTCCCAGCCACATTATTTATCCTCACCTTCTTCTACGGGTTTAGCATAATGAAAGTTAACCGGTCCGGTATAAGCTGGTACCGTTAATTCTTCATACGAGGTTACGATAACCTCAATATTCCATTCTTTAAGGGTTTCTACCAAGCCGCCTTTGATTTTTAAACCACTTTCTAATCTTTCTGGAACACCAACTGCTTTGATGGTATACGGGGCAGTAAGACGATGTAAATTTACCACTATAAATCTACCAGCACTGCGTATTTCACTGGTTGCTAACAAGCGTTGATCATTAACCGCTATCGCCGTTGCCCCTGCCGCCCGTAATTCATTAACCATTTTTAAAATATCTTCATGCCCGATAGCAAACATCGTGCTATCGGAATCAAATCCTTCATCATCCGGTATATTATCTAGTACTACTACTATTCCCGGTCCGGTAGCAGGTAGCAACCCGGCTGCAAATTTAATTTTTTGCAGTTCATCTTGCAAAACTGCGTATAGTTCTCTAGTACCCTGCTCCGCTTGCAGTAATTTATGTTGCAAGTCTGCCGCATCCGCCTGTAAATTTTGATAATCAGTTTCTAATTGAGCCAGTTCACCGGTCAAAGCATGGGGGCGTTCGGGTACCGCTTCAGCTGGCACTTCCATGTAACTACCACGAAATTGCAGACCCAGCATGATCCCTAATATTAAACTTACTACTAAAAAAGAAAGTGCTAAATTTTTACCCACTGCCACTCCCCCCCCGGCGTGCTTCAAGTTGGATTGATTTTCCGTAACTAGGAATAATTATTTCTTCAACCTTTTGAGCCGAAATTTGAATACCCCAAAATTTTAACCGTTCCGCTACCCCGCCTTTCATAAATAGCGAGTTATAGAGGGTTTCCGGGTGACCGATAGCCGTAATCACAAAAGGAGTTGCTAAGCGTTTGTTTCTGTTCACTAAAATGGTGGGACCAATACAACGAATTTCACTGGTAGCTACTAAGCGTTGATCATTAATAGCCAGCGCTTCAGCACCCGCTGCCTTTAATTCATTTAATACTTTAAGTACATCTTCATCATGCAGCACATACAAATTAGGATTTTGATCCGGTTTTAAAATTTCCTCACTGTCCTTTAAAATAACTTCTATCCCCGGACCGTTAACCGCTGTCGTGCCCGCTAAAATACCAATCGTAATCAGTCGTTCCTGCAACACCTTCATTCCCGGCTGAATTGCTACTTCTTTTAGTTCCCGACGCATTTGTTCCACTTCAATTTGCCGTTCTTCTATTTGTTTTTTCTTGTGTTCTATTTGTGCAACTAGTTTTTCAGTTCTTTCTTTGTCAGTTCTTTCCATAGTAAGATCCGCCGGCGGAGTGCTGGCTTTAAACTGTACTGCCATCATTACGCCAATGATAGCGGCTATAAACACTATTACTAAGTGATATCCCTTTATTTTCATAAAAAAACCTCCCAAAAAACGGTTTGCAGTTTTGACTGACCACTGACTACTGACCACTGGTTTCCATATATTTAACTACCGGTGCCTTAAACGAATTTATATCTATATATTTTATCTCTTGACCGTGGTGTACTTGTTGTAATACTTGTAAAAAAATATCGCCTTTTTGATAAAGTTCTTCCGGCAAACCAAAACGTCCTTGAATACCGTCAATAGTGTAAATAGTAATTCTATTTTGAACATCAATGTGGATCTCCGAAAGGTTATTCAGTAGTGCCGGTGGTAATTCGTCAATTACCTGCAAAGCAACAGTGATGCTTTTTCCAGACATTTTTTGTCCTGGTTGCAAATCCAGAAAACTGCTATTAATTTTTTTATTGTCTTCTAGTATACCAGAACCAGTAATCACAGGTAAATAAATTTCGGAAAATTGACCTTTTCTTAAATATATCCCTTCTTTATCCAACTCTATAAAACCTTTGTTAGTTGGTAATAATGCCACTGGTTTTCTTTCAACAACTGCAATAATGACAGTAGCAGGAAACCGGCGAGTAATCTTTACTTCTTTTACCATTGGTAATAAGCTTATTTCTTCTTCCCCGCTATTTAGATTTAATTTAAAGATATTATTTCCCAATATTACTCCGGACAGTGCAATATAACTTTGAGCTGAGACCTGCTGCAAGTTTAATTGATCATTATTAACAAAAATTTTTATTTCATGCACCTCAAAAACTGGTGATTGTAAAAAAACATACATTGCTAAACAAGCCAATAATATAAAAAAAACAGCTTGCAAAAAATTATGTTTTTTACTATCAGACAATCCTCTAACTCTAACCACCGGTTTCACCCTTAATTTTAAATACTTTTAATTAATTATACACGAATAGATAGCACCTTGTCCAAAGTGAATTTTTAGGGGAAGTTCGAAAAGTCCGTGCGAAATACCCAGCGAATTTCTGCGTTGATTTGGTAATGACGACGCTTACGTATTATTTATACGCTTCACCCCGCCATTACCAAATCGCCTTGAACTTCTTGGGTCTATAGATTGATGGGGACATTCCTGTGAAGCAGGTGTGTCACCTATCCGATGGACTCCTTTTCGAACACTCACTTTTAGTAGCTAAATTAAAAAAGATCAATCAGTTACCGGTTGATCTTTTTTTCAACTATGAATTGATGGGGACATTCCACACCGTTCCTTTCTACATGTACATTCATAGACAATTAAGCAAAAATCTAATTGACG
>JAJOKO010000067.1 GCA_021129825.1 Desulfotomaculum sp.
GGGGTTAGGGGGAGGGGGTGTTTGGAACTTTTTAACTGTTTCCGAGAGTGCTCAACCCGTAACCCAAATAAGCACTACCTTTATCGTGCCATCTTTTGCCTTTATTTTCTATCTCTGGCCTTTTTTCTGCATCTAAACGCAACCAAAATTGGGCTTGACCGCTATCAGTGCTACCAAATTTTTAATCATACCTTGTTATTCTCTATGATAATTGGAAAATCCTCTATATTTTGTAGTACTCTACCCCATACCCAAACTAGCCGCCACCGCCTGACCAATCCCATCACCCGGTATTTTACCGGAGTGCAATACTGTTTTTTGATCCAAGTTTCTCAACCCCTCTGGAATCGGCCACCCGGTATGCCGGGACAATTTTTCTAACAACTCAAAATCATTTTGACCCGCTACCGCTGCTGTTCCCAATACCGCCTGGGCGACACTGTTATTAAATTTAAAGGGACTGGCAGTAGAAATAACTACTGTTTTAGTACTATCACCGGTATCATTTTTATAGTTATTAAACACTTTAAAAGCCACCGCCGTGTGGGTATCCATCAAGTAGTAATATTGTTCCCATACCGCTTTAATCGTCTGGATAGTGGCCTCATCAGTGGCAGAATCTGACCAAAACAGGCTTTTAATCTGATTTTTAATATTATCGTCTACCTCATACCGACCTTGCTCTTGTAATTGCTGCATCCAATCCCGTACTTTACCGGCACTACGACCGGACATTTCAAATAACAAGCGTTCTAAATTACTGGATATTAAAATATCCATGGACGGGGAGATCGTTTTTAGAAAATCCCGGTTACGGTTGTAGATGCCGGTTTTAATAAATTCAGTCAGTACGTTGTTGGCATTGGCAGCACAAATCAAACGGTTAACCGGTAGACCCATCTGCCGGGCATAATAACCGGCCAAGATATTACCAAAATTACCGGTGGGTACTACAAAGTTTATTTTTTCACCCATCCTAATTTGCTTTTTTTCTACTAATTTTAAATATGATGAAAAATAATATACTATCTGCGGCACTAACCGACCCCAGTTAATCGAATTAGCTGAGGATAAACGGTACTGGTTGGCATTTAAACGCCGGTTGAAATCTAGATCAGCAAAAATCTGCTTGACACCGCTTTGGCAGTCATCAAAATTACCCTGTACCGCTATGACACTGACATTATTACCTTGCTGGGTGAGCATTTGCAAGCGCTGTACCGCACTAACTCCCTTTTCTGGAAAAAACACTACTACCCGGATACCCGGCACATCTTTAAAACCTTCTAAAGCAGCTTTACCGGTATCACCGGAAGTAGCTACCAAAATCACAATTTCATTTTTTTCGCCGGTTTTTTTAGCTGCTATGGTCAAAAGATGCGGTAGTATCTGTAAAGCCATATCTTTAAAAGCACAAGTCGGCCCCCGCCATAGTTCCAGCACGTGTATATCTGCGCTTAAGGAGTGCAGTGGGGCAATATCCTGATGATCAAATTTTTCTACACTGTAGGCACCGGTTACACATTGCTGCACTTCCCCGGCAGTATAATCTACTAAATAACGGGATAATATCGTTGTTGCTATTTGAGAATAATCAGCACCGAGCAGGTTATTTAACTGTTCACGGGAAACAGCAACAATTTCCCCCGGGACAAATAACCCCCCGTCTGATGCCAAACCTTGTTTAATCGCTTGCGCTGCTGTTACCGGTTCATTCTGCCCACGGGTACTTAAATATTGCATCTTTTTTCCTCCAAACTTATTTTATTTATTCTCTCTAATTATAAGCTTAACTAGTCCTATTGGGCAACAATTAACGGTTAGATGGTCAATTATTAATTGTGAATTGCTAATTATCAATTATCAATTATTCTCTAATTAAAACCGGTCTGAAATTCAGATAATCCGCACTTACTAAATGAAATTTTATATCCCAAGCTATTTCGGGTAAACGATATTTTTGGGCTTGCGCATGTAAATGCCCGTAGATCACTGTGCTCACCGGATATTGTTTCAGAATGTCAATAAAACCGGATACCTCGTGTTGATGATTAGTCGGCATATAGTGTAGCATTACAATAATTTCGTCTACCGGTTCTTTGACGCTACTAAGTGAATTTTCCAGCCGGAGAATTTCTCTTTTATAAATTTTTTGATCATGTTGATCAAATTTTCCGCCATTATTAGGACAAATCCATCCCCGGGTGCCACATACTGCTATATTACCAATGATGATATGATCATTTTGGATTACCTGCATATTTGGCGGTATAATTTTACGCACTTTAGAGATACTATGCCACCAGTAGTCATGGTTACCCGGTATCGCCATAATCTTGCCAGGCAGCATCTTTAAATATTGCATATCGTGTACTGTTTCTGCTATGTGCATCGCCCAAGATATATCACCGGGCATAAAGATAATATCCTGATCTGTGATTAATTGATGCCAATTGTAGTAAATTTTTTTGTAATGCTGTTTCCAAATCGGATCGCAAACATCCATCGGTTTATGATCTACTACCGCATCCCAATTTTCCGGGTCCACAGGGGTACTAAAAGATAAATGTAAATCACTGATGGCAAACATCTTCAATATCAATAGCACCCCTTTTTCAAATGCGAAAAACAAGGTTCTAGGTTTTTCTTTTCCTAGTTCCTTTATCCTCGTTCCTAGTTCCTAGTTCCTAGTTCCTAGTTCCTTGTTTTTCGCCTTCTAAAAATAAATCCTCGGTACTCTGGCTGCTACCATACACACTAACTCGTAGTTGATAGTGTCTAGTTTTTTAGCAATTTCTTCTACCGGTATATAACCCTGATTTTGGCAGCCAAATATCCCTACTTCGTCTCCAATTTGCACATTATCTATTGCACTCACATCTACTATACACTGGTCCATACAAATACGCCCTAATACCGGTGCACGTTGCTGGTGGATTAATACTTCACCACCGGCAGCTTTATTAGATAATATCCGGGTATAACCATCGGCATAGCCCAAGGTAATTGTAGCCACTACTGTTTCTTTTTCAGCACGATAATCACAACCATAACTGACACAGGCGCCAGCCGGTATCTTTTTTACATTGCTTACCCGGGCTTTAAAAGTCATCGCCGGTTTTAAATTAACTTTTTTTTGGCACTCTGCTGATGGGTATAAACCATAGAGCATGATGCCCACTCGCACCATATCCAAGTGAGTTTCCGGGTAGTCTAGCACTGCCGCACTGTTAGCGGCATGCTTGATTTTAAAAGTGATCCCCCGTTGTGCTAATTCATGTAGGAAATCTGTGAATAGTCTAAACTGTTTATTAGTATAGGTTTTATCCGTATTATCAGCATCAGCAAAATGAGTGTAGATACCTTCGCATTCCAGCTTAGGCAAAGTCATAATTTTTTCAATTTGCTTTAAAGCTTGTTCATTAGGTATAAAACCCAACCGACCCATACCGGTATCTACTTCCAGGTGCACTTTTGCCTTGCGACCTAATAAGCGGGCAACAGCATTTAAATCCCGGGCCATTTCTAAGTTATAAACTGTTTGCGTCAGGTTATTTTTAATTACTTCCCGGTAGCGGTGGGGATTAGTGTAACCCGCTATTAATATCGGGCAACCGATACCATGCCGGCGCAGTTCCAGCGCTTCATCCAAGCGCGCTACCGCTAATCGCCCTGCCCCATTGGCTAAAACTGCTTTAGCCAATGGTAGCAACCCGTGACCATAGGCATTGGCTTTCAGCACTGCCATAATTATAACTTCTGGTTTGATTAAACGCTTTACTTCCAGCAAATTATGCCTGATTGCTGCCAAATCTATCTCTGCCCATACCGGGTATTGCGTCACTGTTACTCACCTTCTTTTAAAGGATGTTCGAAAAGTCCGTGCGAGATACTCTGCGAATTTCTGCGTTGACTTGGTAATGGCGACGCTTACGTATTATTTATACGCTTCACCCCACTATTACCAAGTTGCCTTGAACTTCTTGAGTCTATCGTACTCCTTTTCGAACCCGCTTTTTAATGGTTTACGGTTATTATCAAAATTAACTGGTAACCGCAAACTGCATAATTTATCCAAATGCTCACACGGAGCATTAATTATTTTATCAGCCGCAAGCACTCAAAAGCATTAATGAAGTCATCAAGCAAGTTAAAAGCATCATTTTAATACGCATAATAACACCACCTTTTTAAACTAACAAAATCAATCAATAACTGATAACTGATAACTGATAACTG
>JAJOKO010000062.1 GCA_021129825.1 Desulfotomaculum sp.
TAGTACCCTTTTCGAACACGCACTTTAACCTCTTAGTCTTTTAACCTCTTAGTCTACTCTATGTACTCAAATTCAAAATTAAAATCTGCTACCCGCACTGTATCACCGGTAACAGCACCGGCATCTCTCAACGCCCGGTCAATACCCATTTTATCCATAATCCGCACCAGTCGCTCTAACGCCTGCTCATTATTTAAATCCGTCATCGCCAAATGACGGGTTATTTCTTTCCCGCCAAGCACAAAAACATGCTGTTCTTTATTTAAGGTAAAACGCATTTCTGGTTTGTAAGTAATTAGCTGTTCTGCCGGATCAACTACTGCTTCTGTTTCCAACGGTAGTTCTTTTAATAATTGGGCTATTCTAAAAATCAATTGCTCTAAACCTTGACCGGTAACGGCAGATATCGGAAAAACTTCATATTTTCCGGCCAATTGTTGCTTTAGAATTGCAATGTTTGCTGACGCTGCCGGTAAATCTGTTTTATTAGCAGCAATCAAAAGTGGTTTTTGGGCCAGTTTGGGGCTATATTGAGCTAATTCTTGGTTAATAATCTGAAAATCCTGCACCGGATCCCGGTCTTCTGTGCCCGCCATATCGATTACCTGTACCAATATTTTAGTTCGTTCCACATGTCTTAGAAATTGATGCCCTAAACCAATACCGGTATGAGCGCCTTCAATTAATCCCGGGATATCTGCCATCACAAAACTTTCCCCTTCAGCTACCCGCACAACACCCAAATTAGGCACGATAGTGGTAAAAGGATAGTTTGCTATTTTAGGTTTAGCTGCTGAAACATGCGCTATAATCGTAGATTTTCCGGCATTAGGAAAGCCAACCAAGCCCACATCTGCAATCAATTTCAACTCTAAACTCAACCAATATTCTGCCCCCGGTTCGCCATTTTCTGCCATAGTCGGTGCTTTGTTTTTAGCACTGGCAAAACGCATGTTGCCCCGACCACCCCGGCCGCCCTTGGCTACTACCACTTGTTGACCATGCCCGGTGATATCAACAATCAAACCACCGCTATTATTGTAAACCATAGTACCCACCGGCACCCGAATTACTAAATCTCCACCACCGGCGCCGTGCATCCCTTTGCCCAAACCATGCCGACCACGTTCTGCTTGATAATGGCGTTGGTAACAAAAATCCGCCAGCGTACTAAGACCTTCATCTGCTTCAAAAATCACATCGCCGCCCCGACCACCGTCACCACCCCACGGTCCACCATCCGGCACATATTTTTCACGGCGCATAGCCACACAACCGTTACCACCATCACCAGCTTTTACAAATATTTTAGCCTGATCATAAAACATTTCATCACCTAATTGTTTTATTTTTAATATACAAAAACCGACCTTATTCAAGGCCGGTCAAGTTTACAGCGCCACAGCTACATCCTGTTTAACAATACTGACTTGCTTTTTATCTCTACTTTTACGACCAAACTTAACCACCCCGTCTATCATTGCAAACAAGGTATCATCTCCACCTTTGCCTACGTTTGTGCCCGGGTGTATTTTAGTGCCGCGCTGGCGAACTAAAATACTGCCGGTCGTGACAAATTGACCATCGCCGGTTTTCACTCCCAGCCGTTTAGATTCTGAGTCCCGACCATTACGGGAACTACCCATCCCCTTCTTATGAGCCATTTAGCTCACCTCCTTTTTTAAATTCAATTCTGGTTTCTGAGCATCAAATTCAATGCTTTTTACAATTACCTTAGTAAACTGCTGACGGTGCCCCTGTTTACGACGGTAATTTTTCTTAGCTTTATATTTAAAGACAATAATTTTACGACCTTTACCGTGGTGCGCCACTTCCAAAACCACTTTTGCACCACTCACATACGGGGTACCAAACTGCACTTGCCCATCTTGATTTATCATCAACACTCGTTCTACATCAAGAGTTTGACCTGCTGCTATTGATAATTTTTCAATATCTAGGATGTCGCCTTCTTGAACCCGGTACTGCTTGCCACCGGTTTCCATAATTACATACATTAAATCTACACCTCCCCTTACAAAACTCGCCGGATAATTAGGTAGGCCCAGCCATTTTTATAAAAAACCCATCCCGTGCGGCAAAAAAACAGATAAACCATTGCATCACATTATTTTATCACAAGAAAATTGATTGTCAAGCAAAGGATTTTTAAAATCAGGCATTGTTGACAACTTTTATTTTTTTATGATAAACTGTACCCTGTAGTAGTTGTGTAGTTGATTGATAAATTATAAGGGGGCGTTTGGAATTAAAAGAAGATTAAATTTGATGTTAGTAATGTTGCTGGTTCTTTCTGTTTCTGCATTTGCTGTTGGTTGTGGTCAAGATGATCCGGCACCACAAGAAGAAGCGCAAGTTGAAACTACTAAATTGCTGATGGCTACCGGTGGTACAGGCGGTACTTACTATCCACTGGGTGGTGGTATGGCTAATGTTTGGAACGATACTATTGCCAACTTAAATGTTACGGTGCAATCTACCGGGGCATCTGTGGAAAATATCCGCTTGTTAGCTGCTGGCGAAACAGAGTTAGCTATGGCGATGAATGGTCCAGCTATTCGCGCTGTTAGCGGTACCGGTGAATGGGAAGGTAAACCGGTTGATAATATTGCTGCTATCGGGGTAATTTATCCAGAGATAATGCAAATTGTAGCACCTAAAGATTCCGGCATTGTCACTGTTGCTGATTTAAAAGGCAAGCGGGTTTCTGTTGGTCCACCCGGAAGCGGTACTGCTTCGGCAGCTTTGAAAATCCTAGAAGCTCATGGTCTTGATCCGGATCAAGATATTAATAAATTTCAAGATACTTTTGCTGATGCAGCCAGAAAAATTAAAGATGGTCAGTTAGATGCTTCTTTTGCAGTAATGGCTGTTCCAGCAGCTAGTATTATAGATATTTCTATCTCTACTCCAGTTACTATTGTGAGTATTGAAGGAGCAGCATTAGAGAAGTTGCTGGAAATCGCTCCAGCTTTTTCAACTTTTGAAATTCCGGCCGGTACCTATGATGGTCAAGATGAAGCAGTGCAAACTGTATCCCAGTGGGCGGTGCTTTATGTTCGAAAAGATTTACCGGAAGAATTAGTTTTTAACATCACTAAAGCAATGTATGAACAAACCGAAAAGATTGCCGCTGCACATGCTCGCGGTAACCAAATTTCTATCGACAATGCCCTTAAAGGTATTTACCCAGTACCATTTCACCCGGGTGCTATCAGATACTTCCAAGAACAAGGTTTGAAGTAACGGGTGAGGCCTCAAAAAACGAGTGCCGACAACGGCACTCGTTTTTTTATAATTATTTCTGGTTTGGTCATTATAATACTGGCTACGGTAATCTATGCTGTAACTAATTATACTGTTTTTCAAGTTAAAGATATCACTACCAGTAAAATAATATTTGAAAAAAGAATAAAAATAGGTACTGATTTTACTCTCAGCTATATTCACTCGGTCACTAACCGGCCCGTTTATGAAGTTTTTACAATTCACGACAAAAATACTTTAGCTTTAAGAGAAATGCGTTTCGATTCCTTTGGTGCTAATCTGCCAGCAGGTCCTGAACAATTTAACGATCAAACTACTTATTTTACAATAAAAGACGGTTATTATAAAGTAACTTATACGGATCACACCTTCGATGAAATATCATTGCGAGTAGGTAAAATAATTCCAAACCATACTTTAGTTTTTGCTGACGGCACTAAATTACGCTTTTTAGATTTAGTTGCCGGGGGAACTCATGTAGAATTTTATGTGCAGTCATTACTGGAATAAATTTTGTTTTTATGAAAGGTACATCTTTTTATGTCTAAAAAAATGATAGATTTGCAAAAAAAATCTCCACCAAACAAACCACCATTACCAAGTGAACCTGATGTTGATGTGCAAGCAATATTGGAAAAATATGATGCTGGTAGCAGTAACCGTAAAAAAATGCCTGCTTTTTGGTTTTGGTTTATCTTTACTATGGCGGTCACATTAAGTGTATTTCATTTATACACCGCTATATTTGGTACTTTGCCTTCTAACCAACAACGTGGTTTTCACCTTGCTTTAGGGTTGGGTTTAATATTTTTATTATATCCCGCCCGCAAGTCATCTGCTAACCAACAATACTTTGGTTACATTATTACCGGCATAATGTTATTACTGGTAGCTTTAGTTTATCTACAGGCTAA
>JAJOKO010000137.1 GCA_021129825.1 Desulfotomaculum sp.
TAAGCCTTCCCCTGTCACTGCTACGGTAGCTGTCACAGGCACACCTAATTCACTGGCAAGAAGGGCTGTATTAACATCTTGTCCTTTTTGACGCAATAAATCAATCCGATTGATGGCTACCACAACCGGTAAACCTTGTTCTAATATTTGTAGCAACAAATACATCCCTGTTTCCAAATCATTAGCATCCAACACACAAATCACTACAACTGGCTTTTTAGCTAATGCTTCACCCTTATAAGCAGATTCCCCGGCTAGCATTTCTGTAGCCACTTTCTCAGCCTCGTTAGTAGCATCCAGAGTATACGTTCCCGGAACATCCACCAGCCAAAATTTTGTCCCCTTTAAATCAGCACTACCAATAGTAAAATCTACCGTAGTACCCACATAATTAGCAACAGATACATCCATACCGGTAAAATTATTGAAAATAGCACTTTTGCCAATATTAGGAGTACCCATAATTAAAATAGCATCTTTAACTTGTGGCGGCATCTTCTGCTCCAATCAGTTTGATTTTACTAGCTAGTGAACGTCCGATAGCAATACTACGACCACCTACCGCCACTATTACCGGTCCGCCAAAAGATGAAAAGGCCATTATCTTTATTTTTTTACCTTGCCTAATTCCTAACGATGGCAAAAGAGCCTCCGGCGGAATAAAGTCTACTATCGCTTCCTGATCTTTCGTCATCTGTTCCATAGTGCACTCCCGACCAATACAACCAGCACCCTTTTGCTTACCTCGTCTTTTTCCGCGGCCATGTTTACCCGGCATATCCTTCACCTCTTATAAAAAAAATTCAGTACAATTTGATTTTTTAGTGATAATAATTGATTCCTTACCCAAAACTTGTTTAATTTTAGTATGATGATGCCAAGAAATTAACTTTTGAGTATCTACCCGTTGGTAAAACCACGCCAACCAACCACGCGGGTTACGGTAAATCACTTTTCCACCATCATTCATAGTAGCAAGTACTTTTTTCACCACTTCTTCTTTAGGTTGAACAATAAAAGAGATCCAGACAGCATCGTAATTCAAACAGTTTATTTCTACACCATCCGTTTTTTTAAAGGTTATGGCCTTATCCAGACCCAGTTTTTTAGTTGTTTTAACTGCTGCAAAAATAGTCTCCCCGTCATTATCAATCGCATCCACTATAAAACCACTATCTGCCAAACAGAGCGATGTTAAAGGCAACGGCCCGCTACCAATATGTAATACTTTAGCACCCGGTTTTAATTCAGCAGCAGTAATTTCTTTGAAAATCATCTTCCGGTAAAAAATATAGTTATAAATTTTACCGAAAATAACCCAACTGCCCATTTTTTCAAAACTTTTGAGCACTAGTGCCGTCAAATAATCTATCCTAAAAAATGCTAAAAAACGTTTATTTTTATATTGAGCTTTACCGTTATTTTCCAAAACTACATTACTCCTTATTTCAAGTTATCAAGTTAGCTACTATTAACAAAAATAGATTTTTATTATTATGCTCAAATAAGGATTACTTTATAAAATAATTAATTCAAGAAAACTAATATTTAACCTGCGCTTCAGTAATTTTACCACACTTCCAAGTTAAATAAGCGGTTGCCCCGGCAGATAAACATAAAGGAAACCAAAAAGTTACCAACCTTGCTAAAAGAGCTATCGCTAAACCTTCTGCAAATGAAAGACCAACATAAGTGAACATAAAAGCCATCGCACCCTCAAATGAACCTAATCCACCGGGTAGCAACGGGATCGTACTGACCAAATACGCAATATAAGTCACCATAGCCACCGAAATAATGCTGACATTAAAATCTAACATATAGATTACTAAATAAATTTTCAAAGGATAAAGCACCCAGATAAATAACGACAATAAAAACAAACGGTAACGCTCGCCAACAGTAACCAGTTGGCGAGAATAACGGGCCGAATAATCTACAAATGCTTGTACATCCTTTATTTTTTGAGCTATCAATGCCTCTAAACCCATTTTTGGGGAATTGGGGGTGGGTATTTCTTTTTCTGCTTCTTTAATGTTTATATTTTCACTTCTACAATATTCAGGGTGATAAAACCTAAGTATCGCTAAAACAAAAATAACTAAAACCGGCAAAGAAAGATACACTTGCCACGGTAACTGCATACTAAATATTGACCACAAAAGAACCAAAGTACATAATAAAGCAAATGGTAACAGTGTAAAGTATTTATCTAATAATAATATTGCTGTTAACTGGCGGTAAGAAAGAGCAGTATGCCGGCGGAAAAGATAAATCCTTACTGCTTCACCACCCAATTTACTCGATGGTGTGACACTTTCTACAAAACTACCTGCTAAAAAGATATTAAAGGTTTCCCTAAAACTAATTTTATTATAAAGCTTTTTAATTAAATAATGCCACCTGTAAGCAATAATCACTAAAGTAGCTACTTGCAATAAAAACAAAGCCAGTAACCAGTAAATATTAACCCTCAAGAAAGTGGCTTTAATGCTTTCCCAACCGGCAAAAAACACAATCACCGTTATCACTAAAATACTCAATAACCACAAAAAAACTTTTTTGCCAGACACATTATTCACCTGCCCTGAAAATAACGATCGCCAGTCACCTGACTATTTAACGTACAACACTGAACTATCGAAAGTTTTCATCTTTTGCCTTACCGCTCCAGCAAAAGCAGGGCTTGTAGGTAGATTTTCGTAATGATTTTCAACACTCTTACTGGGTTTTCGAAATATCAAACGCCCCCCCGGCGCTACTGCCTTAAGTAAATTCTCTAAAAGAACTGTTTTCGGCTCTGCCTGCAACGCTACTATCGCCACAGTGAAATTCACCGGTATATATTTAGCACCATCGCATTCAATGACCTGCGCACAACCTGATAAACCCCTTTGTTCAAAACAAACCCGCGCCCGCTCCACGGCCTCCCTGTCTTTATCGATAGCATACACCTTAGCTTTAGTTTTTTTAGCCACATGAATAGCAGTAAAAGGTATTGCGCCACACCCAACGTTTAACACTACATCATTTTCACTTATTTCCGCTAATTCTATTTCATTCTGTACTACCTGCCGATAATAATAGCTATACATATTAGCTAAAAACGGTATCCTGCTGGATAGTTTTTCCCAATAAGCTATTACTGGTTGAATTATAACCATGCATTTGTCATCTTCTTCCTAGTTAATTATTTAGTATAAGATGATGACCCTATTAATATCCATTGTCATTATCTGTTTAGCCAAAATTATATACTTTTCTTGATTATCTGTCAAATGTTAAATCTCATTCTCATATTCTTTGCAAAATGTTTTCATTACTCAAAATCCTTAATTTTACTAGTAAGCAAGCAAATAGTCTCCACATGCCTTGTTTGGGGCGTAGGTACACGCCAGTTGTTTGTCGTTTGTTGCGTAAGTAGACATTTTTCCTGCTTCAATTATAGCAGATGGATTAGCAATTTTCTCGTAGAATTCCTCATTGAATTTCATCCCTGCTTTAAATACAAAAGTGATCACATAAGGATTTGAATTTCCATCTTCATCTGTTGCTCCAATGACAACTTTTTCAATCAAACTGTCCATAATGTCACGATCAAACTCAGCAATCTCTAAATCTTCAGCAAGGACTTTTCTAAACTCATTTATTCTTGTAGTAATTGATTCTTCCCCTTGAAGTGCATCGTATTTTTGATTTCTTTCATCTCTTAGTGATTTTAGTTCTTCTTCTATTATATTGAATTTTCTGTCGTAATCTACTTCAGCTATTTTACCATCTAATCTCATATCTAATAATATCTGCGATTTAGTTTCTAGCTTCTTGATTTTTGATGACAATTCATTGACTTCATCTCTAAGTCCACTTATATCAAGGGCTTCTTCAATATTTTCAAAGAATTCTTCAATGTCTGTAGCATTTAATTCTTGAATCTTATTATAGGCTGTTTTCAATCCCCATATATGTCGTTAAAACTAAGATAACCAGTCATAATCGATGACGGGAACAACTTTAAATATTTCCCGACAATAGACTAATTACTGTATATGATAATCTAAAAGTATACCAGCGTAGTCATTGAAAAGTAGTCCATTAAAAGATAAACTCATAGACGTAGATTACTACGGAAGTGAGGTAAATGGGAGATGATTACATTGGTTCAAAAACAAGAACTTATTTTAAAATA
>JAJOKO010000101.1 GCA_021129825.1 Desulfotomaculum sp.
GTAGGTGTTAAAAGTTATTTGTTGAAATTTGTTCAAAAGTACTTGACGGTTACACTACCTTGGTTTTGCTGAACATAAATGTGTGCAAAAGGCAGTGGTCGATGCGGTCCTGCAGTATGGCACATCCGTCTCGGCTAGCCGTATGTTATCTGGTGAAATACCTTTACATCTGGAATTAGAAAAAGCAATTGCTTCTTTTATCGGTGCAGATGATGCACTGGTATATACTTCTGGTCATGCGACAAATGTTTCCACCATTGCCAGTATTGTTGGACCACCAGATTTAATTTTACATGATGAATTGTCACACAACAGCATCGTCCAGGGATGTCTATTGTCCGGGGCGGTTCGCCAACCTTTTTCACATAACGATTGGCAGGAGGTTAAAGATCATTTGATTAAACTACGTCCAAAACATCGCCGTGTACTCATTATTGTGGAAGGTGCATACAGTATGGATGGAGATATTCCGGATTTACGGCGTTTTGTGGAATTAAAAAAGCAACACCAGGCTATGTTGATGATAGATGAGGCTCATTCCATAGGTACGATTGGCAAAACAGGAAGAGGGGTTTGTGAATATACCGAGGTTGATCCGCAAGAAGTTGACTTCCTGATGGGCACTTTGAGCAAATCTTTGGCTAGTTGTGGAGGTTATATCGCCGCCGGAAAAGAAGCGATTGAATTATTGAAATATACTTCAGACAGTTTTATCTTCAGTGCTGGTATTACACCAGCCAATGCTGCAGCAGCACTGGAAGCAGTACGGCTTTTGGATAAAGATTCCTCCTATGTGAAGCGGCTTCAAGACCAGTCTAACTTGTTCCTGAAACAATGTTTTGATAAAAGGTTAAATACTGGATTGAGTAAGGATACACCGATTATCCCTATCCAGATTGGTAATTCCGAACAAGCATTGGCGTTGGGTTCTTATTTATATGAGAAAAAGATCAACGTTTGTCCGATAGTATACCCCGCTGTACCGGATGATGCTGCATGCCTGCGGTTTTTTATAACCGCAGATCATACGGATGAACAAATTTTTGAAACCGTACAATGTATCGCAGAAGGAATGAAGGTATTG
This sequence comes from Desulfotomaculum sp., assembly GCA_021129825.1. Taxonomy (GTDB): domain Bacteria; phylum Bacillota; class Desulfotomaculia; order Desulfotomaculales; family Desulfohalotomaculaceae; genus JAJOKO01. The sequence goes on from JAJOKO010000101.1 coordinate 1,085, forward strand.
GCAGTAGGAAAGGAGTATGGGATGTGCATGTCGTGTTAGGGGCTAATGGAGCACTTGGTTTATCTATCGTTGAAGAATTAATCCGAAAAAATGAGCCTGTAAAGGCTGTCGTTCGCAAAAAAAATCAGTTGCAGCATAAATTTGATGCATCGGTAACGATTGTAGAGGGTGATGCACTGGATGAGGATCAAGTTTGTCTTTTATTAAGAGAGGCTAGGTATGTCTACCATTGTATTAACGTACCTTACCAGCAGTGGTCGGATGTTATGCCTAAAGTGACGCAGAATATTGCCAATTGTATGCCTGATCAAGCACTGCTTGTTTTCCCGGGAAATGTGTATGGACTTGGTAAGCTACAGTACATCCCGGTCAACGAGGATCATCCAAAGCAGGCGCACACGAAAAAAGGTCGGTTGCGTAATGAATTAGAGTATATGTTACAAGAAACTTTTAAAGGTCAATTTCGATTGGTTATCCCTAGGTTTCCGGACTATTACGGACCTAACGTGACGAACAGGCTTTTCGGAGCAATATTTACGTCAGCATTGAAAGGGAGAAGGGCTTGGTGGCCGGGTGATTTACACAACCCACACGATCTGATTTATATTCGTGATGCGGCACGTGCTTGTGTGTTATTGGCCACAGAACAAAAATCGGGCGAATGGCATGTGCCAGGTGCTGGTCCTATAACAGGCAAGAAATTTGTAAAGGAAGTCTTTTATGCTGCCGGTCAACAGCGCATACCCATATCCTGTCTAAGCAAGAGAATATTGTATATAGCTGGAATTTTTGATGTGGAAGCGAGGGAAATGGTCGAACTTTTGTACCAATTTGAAAAACCGCTTGTACTTAATGGAAGCAAATGGAGAGAAACATTTCCTTTTTATACGTTTACCTCTTATCAAGAAGCGATTAAAGAAACGTTACACTGGTTTCGAGATTATCTGTGGGGTGAATAAGCAGGGGGTCACCGGAGCTAAACGACACCCCTATTTACCTTACTTCCGTAGTAATCTACGTTTATTAGTTTCTCTTTTAGATGTTTTTTTGTATTATTTGTGCAGAATTCGGGGTACAAGTGGAATTACAGTCACTCTATGGAATTCTTACATCCCACTTATGCTGGGTGTGTCGGCTATATATGTTAAAAAAACATATTTTTCTAAAAGGAGGAAACAACATGGATAAAATTTGGTTAAAACACTATGATAAGGAAGTGCCGGAGAATATTAAATACCCTGATATAAGTCTATTTGAAATGTTCAAAAGAACAGCCGAAAAATACAGAGAAGATATTTTTATCAGATTTATGGGGTTGAACCTAACTTATCAAGAAACAGCAAATTTAATAGCTAAGTTTGCTGGTTCCCTGGCTGATTTAGGAGTTAAAAAGGGAGACAAAGTAGCTATCCATCTACCCAACTGCCCTCAGTTCATCATCACCTATTTTGCTACTTTAAAATTAAGAGCGATAGTTGTCCCCTGTAATCCGATGTATGTGGCCCGGGAAATGAAATATCAGCTGAATAATTCTGGGGTCGAAAATATTGTTACTTTAACCCGTTTCTATGCTATAATCAAAGGTCTGCAAAAGGAAACACAAATAAAGAACATTATTGTTGCCAATATCAAAGATTATTTCCCTAACGAGTTAAAATTATTTTACACTTTTTTCAAAGAGAAAAAAGAAGGTGATCGGGTTACCCAAGAGAAGGAAGATCATAGTTTTTTAGATCTTCTAAAAAAGGGTAATCCTGCCGCCATTCCCGCAAGTAACGTTACCCCTGATGATGTGGCTATCTACCTGTATACGGGCGGAACTACAGGAAAATCTAAAGGAGCGGTCTTGACCAACCGTAATCTTGTAGCTAACACTCATCAATGCAAGTTCTGGATGGGAGACATTGATAAAAGTAGTTTCCTGGTTGTTTTACCGCTTTTCCACTCTTTTGGTATGACTGTAGGTATGAATACAGCCATTCTTGCAGGCGGAAAAGTAGTTCTCTTACCCCGATTTGACGCTGAAATAGTTTTAAAAACTATTCAAAAAGAAAAAATAAACTATTTCCCCGGAATCCCTGCTATCTACATTGCTCTAAATAATTATCCTGATGTTCAAAAATATGATTTAACTTCTATTAGAGCATGCATCAGTGGGGGAGCTTCCCTCCCCGTGGAAGTACAAAAGCAATTTGAGAAAATATCTGGTGGGAAAATCGTGGAGGGTTATGGTCTTTCCGAAACCTCTCCCCTGACTCATTGCAATCCTGTTAACGGTCTCAGAAAAGTAGGTAGTATCGGGCTACCTTGTCCCGGCACTGTAATGAAAGTAATTGACGTTGCTACAGGAGAAGACTTGCCGTTAGGAACAGTAGGGGAACTTTGCGTGAAAGGACCCCAAGTTATGAGAGGTTATTTAAACATGCCTGAAGAAACCAAAATCGCTTTGGCAGACGGTTGGCTTAAAACAGGAGATATCGCTAAAATTGATGAAGATGGTTTCACTTTTATTGTCGATAGAAAGAAAGATATGATTATTGCCGGTGGTTTTAATATCTATCCCCGGGACGTAGAGGAAGTCCTTTTTGCTCACCCTGCTATTCTGGAAGCTGTAGTGTTAGGTTTTCGCAACCCCTACCGGGGAGAAACCATTAAAGCCTATATTATTCCCAAAGAAGATGGTTCTTTAACTAAAAAAGAAGTTATTGAGTATTGCAAGAAAAACTTGGCTACCTATAAAGTTCCTAAACAGGTGGAGTTCAGAAAAGAACTTCCTAAGTCCATAATCGGAAAAGTATTGCGGCGAGTGTTAAGAGACGAGGAAGAAAAGAAACTGACAGCCGTTGGTAAGCAACTAAGTAAATAGGGAAAAATTACTACGATGGGGTATCTAGTATAAGTTGTGGTGCCCAAAGAGATCGATATTCACAGCGTCACCCCGTTGCAACACCCGGCAGACGATAAAAAAAGCGGCGTTATTACTACTCACTTTGACTATCACTCTATTCATGATTGTTTAGTGAAACTGGATATTTTGGGACATGATGACCCCACCATGATTAAAATGTTGGAAGACTTGACTGGGATT
>JAJOKO010000123.1 GCA_021129825.1 Desulfotomaculum sp.
TTTCAACTTTGTTGATCAGCATCTTTAGAACCCTCATCTCTTTAAAGTTGATTGATTTATTTGCTTAATTAAATTATCTCCTTGCTCCATTTTAAATATACATAACCCCTATTCCATTCTATGAATTTCTTTTTTCAGTCTTTTAAAAATTCTTTTTTCTAGTCTAGATATATATGACTGCGATATGCCCAATAACATCGCTACTTCTTTTTGAGTTTTTTCTTCATGATTGTTTAAACCAAAACGCAATTCCATTATGCGTCTTTCGCGTTGGTTTAATTTTCGTAATGCTAGATACAGTAGTTTTTTGTCCACTTCTTCTTCTATATATTTATATATTGAATCATTTTCAGTCCCTAAAACATCAGATAATAATAGTTCGTTGCCGTCCCAATCAATATTTAACGGTTCATCAAAAGAAACTTCTGATTTCGTCTTGTTATTACGCCTTAAATACATCAATATTTCATTTTCAATACAACGCGAGGCATGGGTAGCCAGTTTAATATTCTTGTTAGGATTAAAAGTATTAACTGCTTTTATTAAGCCAATTGTACCTATTGACACTAAATCTTCTATGCCCACGCCGGTATTTTCGAATTTACGAGCTATGTAAACTACTAATCGTAAATTGCGTTCTATTAACACGCTTTTTATAGAACTATCGCCTAATTTTAATTTTTGCATTAAATTACCTTCTTCGTCTGAAGTAAGCGGCGGCGGTAAAGCTTCACTACTGCCAATATAATGTACTTCTGATTCTTGTTTCAACCATTTCATTAGCCGGGCTATCGTAGATTTGATCACCAATTTAATCTGATTAATGCTTTCCATTTTATTCATCCCTCCGTGAAATATTTACTTATTAGAGGTTGTTAATTGCGGATGCAATAACGCCCCGTACTCATTATCTGCTGCCAAGTTACCGGCATAAATAGCGATTATCACCTTGGTGGTATTAACAATCCGTTTCTGGAAATGAATTTCTAATCCATCCGGTTTAAAACCTAACATCATACCGCTTTTTTTACCTAAAGAACGATAAGGAACCAGACAAACCCGCGACATCCAATAACTTCCGGGGGCTATTTGGGCTAGTTGCTCATAATCCGGTTCCTCGTTTTTTTTACAAAATTGTTGAATACATTCCGGTAATAGGGCTTGTAGAATACTGTACTCCACTACTACTACCGGCAAACCGGTAAGCAGATCACTTAGGGAGTTACCGGTATCTAATAACGCCTCCACTTTTACTTGTTGCTCATCCATTTTAATAACTAGCGGCATTTTAATTTTTTGTTGGTATACTTTTTTATGTCCTATTAATACCCCCCAATAACCAACTAGTAAAATTATTAATAATGCTGCCATTATACCGCTCCAAAAATAATTTTGGATTAATACCGACAAACATGCCCGTTGCCCTAATGGAAGATGATAACCGCTAGACTGCACGAAATACATTGTACCGATCACTATGCCACCGGTGCTAAAAGACGCAATATAAAACCAACCCAAACCAATAAAAAAACGTCTCCACGACAAAGGAGCAAAAACAGTTACTACCATTAAAATTGATAACCCTAATTTATAAACCGACATTAACATGCCTTGTAGTTGAGGAATAAAAATACTTAAAGCATAAATTGATCCTACTGCTGCCCCCAGCAATAAACGCCACCAGTTAGTATCAAACTTAGTGATTTTAGCCACAACCCATAAAATAGCGTAATTCATTACTAAGTTACCTAGCAATACAATATCTAAATAAATTACATAGGTCACCTCAAAGCCTCCAATAGCAGTAGTCAGTTACTGGTTACCGGTTTTTAAATAATTTATCGCTACTACCAGTATATAGTCTTATGATTATATTAATTACTATAATGACATTATTTTCTGCTAAGTACCTGTTATTATTATACATGTCTTGCCATGTTGATTTTGTCGTTATATGGTTAATGAGTATATTTTTTTAAAACAATATTTTTATAATCAATAATAATTATTATGCTCTTAAAATAACTATTGCTTAAATAGCTAGCAAAATGTTATAATGTTAAAAAATATATTTATTAAATTTGCGGAAGCTTGTTGTTTTTGTCCCTAGGGATGAATGTAATAAGCTTTTTTAATTGTAGATTATGTTCAGAAAATGGAGGGGTATCTTGTGATTATTGTAATGAACGGCAAAGCTAGCAAAGCACAAATTGAAACTGTTAACCAAAGACTGGTGGAATTAGGTTTAAAACCTAACTTGATTCAGGGCATCAACCGTATTGTTATTGGTGCAGTAGGAGAAGAACGACCGGAAATTAAGGAGTTGATAGCCATGGCCGGGGTGGAAAAAATAATACCGATTATGAAACCGTTCAAACTAGTCAGCCGGGAAGCCAATGAGACCGGCAGCACTATCAAAGTAGGTAACGCCCTGTTCGGCAGCAATCAGTTTGTCGTTATTGCCGGTCCTTGTGCTGTAGAAAACGAAGATCAAATCAATACTGCCGCTCGCCGGGCCCGTGCCGCCGGTGCTACCATTCTTAGAGGCGGGGCTTTTAAACCACGCACTTCACCCTATAGCTTCCAAGGGTTGGAAGAAGAAGGGTTGAAATATCTATCAAAAGCAGCCCATGATAATAATATGGCTTGCGTCACTGAAGTTATTGATCTAACCAGTCTAGAAAAATCAATAAATTATGTAGATATGCTTCAAGTTGGTGCTAGGAATATGCAGAATTTCCAATTATTGAGAGCCGTAGGACGTTCTGATAAGCCCGTCTTATTAAAACGTGGTTTATCCGCTACAATTGAGGAATGGTTAATGGCAGCAGAATATATCATGTCCGAAGGAAATGCCAATATTGTCTTCTGCGAACGCGGTATTCGTACTTTTGAAACCTACACTCGCAATACTTTAGATTTGTCAGCAGTACCATCCATACAAAAACTCAGTCACCTGCCAATAATTGTAGATCCCAGCCACGCTACTGGCAAGCACGAAATGATTGCCCCGATGGCTAAAGCAGCTTTAGCTGCCGGAGCAGATGGCATTATGGTAGAAATGCACCCGGAACCAACCAAAGCATTATGTGACGGTCCACAATCATTAGCTCCGGCAGAATTTGATCAGCTAATGAAAGAGTTACAGCGGCTGGCCACCGCTATGGACCGGGAAATAGCCAGCGGAAATAATGCTAATGCGTAATGATCTTAAAACTATGGGTTACTTGGGTCCGGCAGGCACTTTTTCCCATTGCGCTGCCAGTATTTATAAAAAAAAACACCCCGTACATCTAAAGCCTTCTCCTGCGTTTACCATTCTGGTAGACGCAGTAGCAAAAAAAGAAATTGACATTGCCATTGTACCGGTAGAAAATTCTATTGAAGGGGCGGTAGGAATAGTATTAGATTTATTAAGTGACCACGCTACCATCAATATTATAGCTGAGTTATTGCTGCCAGTAACTCACCGATTACTGGTCTCACCCGGGCGGTCATTAAAAGAAATCACCCGGGTAATATCTCATCCTCAAGCGATCGGACAATGCCGGTGCTGGCTTACACAGCATCTGCCCCAGGCAGATATTATCGAAACAGCCAGCACCGCCTTGGCTGCTAGTACAATTGCCCAATCTAAAGAACCTTGGGCCGCCATCGGTACTGCTGTATCCGAAAATCTTTACAATTTACATTGCTTGGCTCAAAACATCAATGATTATGCCAATAATACCACCCGGTTTTTGATAATAGCCACCGAAACTGTACCAGTATGCAATAATTATGCTTACAAAACTTCAATTGAGTTTACATTACTACATCAACCGGGCGCCCTGTATAAAGTGTTAGGGGAATTTTCCCAACGTGATATCAATTTAACTCGTATTGAATCACGCCCCACCAAAACCGAATTAGGACGCTATCGTTTTTTTATAGATTTCACCGGACACCAAGACGAACAACCGGTAAGTAAGTTGCTGTCAATCTTAAAACAACAAGTACGTAGTTTACGGGTATTAGGTTCATATCCTGCCGGAGATTAAAAGACTAAGAGACTAAGACTTTACCTCTTTACCTCTTTACCTCTTTACCTCTTTACCTCTTTACCTCTTTACC
>JAJOKO010000030.1 GCA_021129825.1 Desulfotomaculum sp.
AATTAAGCTTGCTATGATCCATTAACCGGCTCACTTCCGGGAAAAACAAATCAATGAATTCTGCAAAAAATGTTTCTAAAAGTTGCTTGAACAGCCGATCATGAATATCTTTAGGTTCAGATGCTGTTTCAATCAAAAAATCGCCTCCAATTTAAATGTATTATAGCATATGCTACATACAAAAACTATTCCCAGTTTAACTTAGGAGCAAGCAAGAACCGTCCCCACTTGCTGCACTGCACTTGCTGTACTTGCTGTACTTCTCGCATTATAACACCTATATTATATTTATTGCGAGTTAAAACCACAAGAATAATTCTGGCGGTTTCCTATTTACGGTATTTACCCAACATTTGATCCATCTCGGCTGCGGTACCGCTTAACTCGCCGGCAGATGCAGATACTTCTTCCATAGTAGCGGTCTGTTGCTCGGTAGCAGCAGCTACATTTTGCACCGCCTGAGATACCTCATCAGCAGCTAGCGCCACATCTTTAGATTTTTGGTTCAACTCTTGCACTAATTCGATAATGCTATTCAGCGACTGGGCTACTTGGCTAACTACCTGATCACCTGCTACTACTTGTTCCCGCCCAGCAGTCATATCTGCTGTGGCTGCTTGCGATTGCTGCTGTACTTCGGCAATGATCCGCTTGATTTCACCCGCTGATTGAGAAGAACTTTCCGCCAGCTTGCGTACCTCTTCCGCTACTACCGCAAAACCTTTTCCAGCTTCACCGGCCCGGGCCGCTTCTATCGCCGCGTTTAATGATAATAAATTAGTCTGCTCGGCAATACCGTCAATTACATTGACAAACTGACCTACTTCAGCAATAGACTGGTTTAAATCTGCTACTGATTGGCCTACTTTGCCTACCGCTTGCTCTATCGCTTGCATCGTGGCAGTCACGGTAGTTATTTGTTGTTGTCCTTGTCCGGCCTGCTCATTAGCTGCCCCAGCCTGCTCCGACACTGCTTTAATGTTATCCGATACCGTATCCACTGTCGCCGATACTTCCCCTACCGTAGCGGCGTTTTCCGTAGCGGCAGCCGCAGTTTGTTCCGCCTGTTCTACCAGCGTTTTGGCTGTTTCGGAAACTTTGGCGCTGGCAACGGCAGTGTTACTAATCAGTTCTTTTAGATTTAAACGCATTTGCTCAATAGTACTAGCTATTTCACCATATTCATCTTTACTGGTTGCTGACAACGGTTGGTTTAAATTACCTTGGGCCATTTCCTTGGTCGCATCACGGATTTTAAATAGCGGCACCGTTAATTTGGTCGCTAGCACTACAGTTAAAAAAGCCACTATCACTACGCTGAATAATAAGACCCATAATAAGGAAGATAAGTTCTGAGCTAATAACTCTTCATAAAAAGTTAACTCGTAAGCAACGCCACGGATAGCCACAAAATTCCCATCCGGATCTGCTTCGGCTACAAACTTAAACCGGTAAGCCTGTTCCGCTTCTGCTGATTTTAGCACGATTCTTTCGATGGTATAAGCCGCATATAATTTTTCCCCTGTTTCTACTAACGCTTGGGCTTTGGCAATAATTTCCGGCGTTGCTGCCGGCGGGTTGGAAAAATACGACCCGACCATTTCACCATCAGGAGCATAGGCGGTAAATTTAGTTTGGGTAATTGTTTTGATCGCTTTTACCGCCGCTACATTATTATTAACAGCGGTGATAATAATTAACAAACCTACTTGCTCGCCGGTAGCATTAAAAACCGGTTGCTGTACCGTTAAACCCATCAAACTATTCATGCCCTGGGCTACAAAATCGTCATAACCTTCTCTAACCATAAAATTGCGGTCAAATATTATTTTGCGCGCATCCCGTTGCCCGTTTAAAGCTTTGGTTAAACCGGCACCAAAATCAGCGACAGTCAATCTATCCCCGGTTAATGCGGTATCACTACGGGCTAGCACATAGCCGGCAGCATCAGCGATAATAATAGTATTATAGCCTAAACCACGCCCGGTACCTAACTGGGGATCATTTATCTCATCTAAACTTTGTAATACTGCCTGCATCGCTACTGTATTACCGGTTTCAATATAGCCGGCTATTTCTGTTTCGATACTAAAAGCAACGTTAATAATTTCACTAACTACACTACCTATAACCGCATCTACAGCAATAATCGCCTGGTCGTGTTTTACTGCAATATTAGCCGCATTTAAAGTACCTATTTTATAATACATCACCCCGCTGATCGCTAATGCCGGTACTAGCGCCAACACTAAGATACTTAATATCATTTTCGTTTTGATGCTACTAAATTTGCTTTTTAAACTACTGCCCTTGGCTGGTTTCAAATCAACATCCCCTTTTTTTTTATAAACGTACAAACTCATATAGAGGATATTCGCCTTTTTTTATGTAATTCCTGCTTTAAACGACATTTTTTTATTTAAATATTACCGATATATTGATCTATTGCTTGCGCCACTTTTTTAGAAGCCTTGACTGCTTCTACTACTGTTTTAGCACCGGTCACAATATCCCCAGAAGCAAAGACGCCCTCCCGACTGGTTCTGCCAGAATCATCAGTCACCACCAAGCCGAACTTATCCATCACTATCCTTTTTTTGCGAGAAGCAATCGTCCCCCGGGCACCCTGCCCAGTAGCCAGCATCACCGAATCTGCTGCGAAAATAGCCTCGGAATTAGCGATAGTTACCAGTTTTTCGGTGCCATCTTCTTCTTTGATAAATTTAGTTTGAATATAGCTCACCCCGCTGTCTAATATTGCTAACGGTTGTTTGAAAAATTCGAACTTTACCCCGTCTATTTTAGCGTATTCCACTTCGTGTTCACTGGCGGCAATATTACCAGCACCCTTACGGTATAATATGTACGCCTCTTGAGCACCTTTTCTTAAAGCGGTGCGAGCTACATCCATCGCTACGTTGCCAGCCCCGATCACGCACACTTTTTTACCCAAATTATAGACATCCGGATTTTTCAAATAGTTAATCGCAAAATGAACATGACCCAAACTTTCCCCTTTAATTTTTAAAACATTGGGTTGCCATACTCCAATGCCGATAAATACCGCTTGATAACCATCTCTAAATAAATCATCAATAGCAATATTAGTACCAATTAAAGTATTCGGTCTAATTTTAACACCGCTAGCCAGCAATTTTTCTTTGATTCTTTCCAAAATACTTTTAGGCAAGCGAAATTCCGGAATACCGTATCTTAACACACCCCCGATTTTATCATGAGATTCAAAAATAGTAATCGCATACCCCTTAGCGGCCAGTATAAAAGCAATCGTAATACCGGCCGGTCCTGAACCGATAATCGCTACTTTGCGATGTGGGTCTACCTTAGCTTGCGGGTTGAATAAGTTCAAATAGTAATCCGAGATATAGTTTTCGATTAACCCAAACTGAACCGGGTGTCCTTTTTTACCGAGAATACACTGCCCTTCGCACTGTATTTCATGTGGGCAAACCAAAGCGCACACCACTGAAAGGGGGTTGTTTTTAAATAATTTTTCGCCCGCTGCTTTGATTTGCCCGTTTAAAAACATTTTAATTATTTCATTGATCGGGGTGCGTACCGGACACCCCTCTTTACAACGAGGTTTTTTGCACTGCAAACATCGTTTTGCTTCATCTATGATATATTTAGCCATATAATCGCTCCTCTATAATAAATAAATATAATAAATAAATAAAAATATTCTGAATTTTATTGATTATACCATAATTTGCGGGATAATTGGCAACTATTCCACTGGTGTAACTTGTATACTTCTTTACAGCGGTTGCTTGCTGTGCTAAAATAAATACAGCTTTAAATATTTGGTTGCGGATTATCCTGTGAAATATACTTAATTTTCTGAAATAAATATTTTAGGGAAAGGAGTGGAGTCTCTTGAGTGCTAAAAACAAACCCTTAAGTGCTAAAAGCAAAGCCTTGATCGTATTAGGGGTATTTATATCTTTTTTGCTGGTGATTTTCGTGGGAGAATTAGTGGGTTCCAAATATCCAATATTAGCGTTAGCAATAGCTATCGCCA
>JAJOKO010000109.1 GCA_021129825.1 Desulfotomaculum sp.
TACGCTGGTATACTTTTAGATTATCATATACAACACACTTCTGACTGGCATTTGGGTCGTTCGCTGGAAGGGCGCAGTCGCTTGGACGAGCAACAGCAATTTATAGCTGAAATGTGCCAATTAGCAGATTCAGAAGCAGTAGACTTAGTGTTAATCGCCGGGGATGTTTTTGATACCGCTAATCCCCCGGCAAAAGCAGAACAATTATTTTATCAAGGAATTTATGAACTATCTGCCGGTGGTAGGCGGGGGGTGCTAGTGATTGCTGGTAACCATGACCACCCTGAAAGAATTAAGGCCTCGGTGCCGCTGGCAGAACAATTAGGCATCACTATCTTAGGATTACCGCAAGATCAAGCCTTGATAACGCCTAAACCGCTGTCTAGCCAAAAAGAAAGTAGGGTGCGAATATTAGCTGCCGGGGCGGGATGGCTGGAATTGGCAGTGCCGGGTTGTGACCATACGGCGGTGATTATTACTTTGCCTTATCCCTCAGAACAAAGGCTGAAAGAGGTATTAGTGAGCAAATTAGATGAAGCAGCCTTACAAAAATCATATTCAGAGCGGGTCGGGGCATTTTTTAGCGAGAAAGCCCGTCACTACCGGTCAGATACCGTCAATCTTTGTACCAGTCACCTTTTTGTGCGCGGCAGCAAAGAAAGTGAGTCGGAGCGCCCGATTCAACTGGGGGGGTGCCTGTACGGTAGACCGGGAAATGCTGCCGCAGCAAGCGCAATACATAGCCTTGGGGCATTTGCACCGGGCTCAAAAAGTGGGCAGTAGCAGTCATATTCGCTATGCCGGTTCACCGCTTAGTCACAGTTTTTCGGAAACCGGTCAAGCTAAAGTAGTTTATATAGTAGACTGTTTACCCGGCAAGGAAGCAGTGGTGCAAGAAGTGCCGCTAACCAGCGGCAAAACCTTGGTGCGCTGGTTGGCTAAAGACGGCTTAGCCCAAGCTAGCCAATGGTGTGCAGCAAACAAAGATGTCAACAGTTGGCTTGATTTACAAATCCATGTGCCCCAGCCGCTACAGCAGCACGAAATTAAAGCCTTGCGCGAGTTACGCCCGCAGATTATCAATATCCGACCGGTATTACCGGAAATGGCAAAAACATTACAATTAACTAACCGGTCGGATTTACCGGTGCAAGAACTTTTCAGCCAGTTTTATTATAAAAACCACCAGGTGGCACCGCCACCGGAATTAGTGCAGTTGTTTTTGGAGTTGGTGGAGTAAAAAACAAATAATTATTCTCTCCAAAAGAAAGCGGTGATGATTATTAAACCTTTACATTTAAAATTAGCCGGTTTACATAGTTTTCAACAAGAGCAGCAAGTAGATTTTACCATGCTAGGTGCTGCCGGGGTGTTTGGTATCTTTGGTCCTACCGGTAGCGGTAAATCTACGGTGTTAGATGCGATCACTTTGGCGCTTTATGGTAAAGTGGAGCGGGCTAAAGGTGGTATCAGGGGTATTATTAACCAGCACGAGCAAAAAATGATGGTAGAGTTTAATTTTAGCGTGGGTGAGCGGGAATTTACAGCCGGGCGAATTTATAAAAAAAATAAAGACGGTCAGACCCAATTGAGCACCTGCCGTTTGCTGGAAAACACCGGTGGTCTGGCATTAGTGTTGGCTGAAAAAAGCCGGGATATAGATAAAACAATAGCCGAATTAATTGGTTTGACAGTAGATGATTTTACCCGGGCGGTAGTATTGCCCCAGGGTAAGTTTGCGGAATTTCTAATGCTACAAGGTCGAGAAAGGCGGTTAATGTTACAACGTCTTTTTGGTTTAGAAAAATATGGCGAAAAATTAATGCAAAAAACTAAAAACAGGCTCATGGAATCTCAAAATGAAATAAACATCGCCAGTAGCGAGCAACGGGGATTAGGTGATGCTTCTAAAAAAGCAGTAGATACAGTTGCTAAAAATCTACAAGAGCAGGAAAAACATCTAAAAAAAAATAAGAGTAAGCTACAATCAAAACCAACAACAACAAGAGCAGTTCCAAAAAATCCGCCGGTGGCAACAAGAATTGTCAGCGGAACAGGTTAAATTAACGGCATTGCAACAACAAGAACCGGCAATAATTACCGGGCAAGAAAAACTGGCTGGGGCTGAAAAGGCCGCCCAGCTGAAACCTTTTTTAACGCTCGTCAATAATGAACAGGATAATTTGCAAAAAAAGTAAATGAATTAGCGGAATTAGCTAAACAAGATACTAAAGCAGCCACGGCTTTAGCAGCCAGCAGGGAGCGGCATGCTTACTGCCAACAGCAGTGGGATACCAGCGGGGAAGAATTAAAAATAAAATTGATTAAATTACAAGAAGCGGTAAAACATGAAGCTGCCGGTGAAATTTTAAATCAAAAATTACTGGCGGTCAGCAGTAAATTCAAGCCGGTGCAGGTTGCTAATCAAGACTTGCTTGTGGCTATAACCCGGCTAGAAAAGTTAAAGCAGCAGCACCAAGCAGAAAAAACTGAAATCCAGCAGTTAATTGACCAAAAAGATGTTTCGCCATCACAGCAACAGGTTGTGCAGCAAAAAACAACGGCATGGCAAGCTTTACAGCAAATACAGGCGCAACTGCAAGAATTACAAACAGATTTACAGACTAAAACGAGTGTTTTAGCCCCAGCAGTAGCCGCTAAAGAGCAGCTAAAACTACAAGAACAGCAAAGTGAAAATCAGGTAATGGCACTTGAAAAAGAATTAGTAACCTTGGTACCCCCGCCTGTTAATCAGGCAGGGTTAAATAAGCAGCGGGATGCCCTAAGTGCAACCGGAAAAGTGATTACTGCTGTAGAGCATTATTACCGGGACTGGACTACTAAACAACAAGAAATAACCGCCTTGGAACAAAAAAACAGCGAGTTACAGCAAACTGGGCAACATTATGAACAGGAACTAAAGATTAAACATCAAAACAAAACAGCCCTGGTGACAGCAATTGAAAATTTAGCAGAACAATGCCAAGAGACAGAGCAAGCCAACCAAGCGGTATTGTTAAGCGAGCAGTTAAAAGCTAACCAACCCTGCCCGGTTTGTGGTTCATTAAACCACCCCCGACCGGTAGTAGCAACAGAGCAGCACCGGTTATTGCCGGTCTTAAAAGAACACTTGGAACAGCAAAAGACCCAATTGCAAATAGTGGAAGGCGAGATTAATAATCTGAATACGTTTCAAGCTGGCATTGTAGGGCAGTTACAACCGCTCCGAGATAATATTGTTCAAGCCCGCAATAGTGAAAAGCTAATCACTGGTAAAATTAACGAAAAACACAGCTCACTTGGTGCCGGGTGGCCGCAAGCAGATTTAAAAAGTTTGCAATCTGCTGTGGTGATCCGGCAAAATGAACTTAATACCGCCCAAACCGAACTTGATAAATATGCCGCTAAAAAAGAGCATTTAACTAAAGCGTTGGCAACCGCTCAATCAAAGCTTCATCAAGCCCGCCAGCAATTAGTGGCAGCAGTGACCCGGGTGAAGGGGTTGCAGGATGAACAGCAAAATTTAACAACTAAACTAAATAAAATAAAACCAGTCTGGCAAAACCAAAAACAAGCTTTTATAGCTTTAGCCGGTGGTTTATCCGGCGAGCAAATAGAATGGCAAGAGCAGCAAATGCAGCAGGTGATTAAAGTAGTAGCCGGCTGGCGGCAAAAAGAAAAGAAAATAACCCAAGCATTAGAGGAATTAGTAAATAACTTATCCCAGCAGCAAGCACGGCAAAAAGATCACCAAAAAGAGTTAGAGGTGTTGGCAGAAGCAGGGCGTGGCTACCAGCAGCAATTAAAAGAATTGGCGGCTAAAATTAAAGTTGTTACCCAACAGCCAGAGCAAGCAAGAACCGTCCCCACTTGCTCATTTATGAAGATAATTTATAAGGTTAA
>JAJOKO010000076.1 GCA_021129825.1 Desulfotomaculum sp.
GGGAGGGTTAGGGTGGGGGTGTGTTTCAAGGTTAATTGTATTAATATGTAAATTTCAAAGGTGCTAAATAGTACCCTTTTCGAACACGCACTAGGAAAAGAAAAATCTAGAACCTCGAACCTCAAACCTCGCTCCTTGTTCCTTAAAAAAGGGTGTGATTTAGATGCAGGCACTGCGTAAAGAACACATTGCTGTTGTTCAAGAAAATGAACCGGTGCTTCCAGCCTGCGAAAAGGCCAGTGTGCCGGGTGTAATCACCCAGCGTAGTTGCCCTTTTTACGGAGCCCGCTGGTTTCTAGCCCCGATTAAAGATGTTATTCACTTAGTACACGGGGCAGTAGGCTGTGCTTATTACGGGCAAACTGTTCGTGGTCAGGAACATCAATTAGCCTCAACTGATTTAAGTGAAATTGATATTATCAGCGGTGGCGAAAAAAAACTTTACCGCGCTATTATCAAAGCAATGGCCGCAATACCGCTGGCAAAAGCAGTGTTGGTCTATGCTACCTGCTCTACCGGTTTGATTGGTGATGATTTAGCGGCAGTTTGTCGCCGGGCTGCTCAAGACAGCGGTAAAAGAGTAGTACCGGTAGATTGTCCGGGTTTTTCCGGGGTTAGCCAAGGGTACGGGCATGATTTAAGTGCCAGTATCTTATTAGAGCATTTTATCGGTAGAGAGGAACTGCCTGATCCCGCTCCTTACGATATTAACTTAGTAGGAGAGTTTGACGTGCGAGGAGACGCGGTGGTGATCAAAAAACTGCTGGGGCGCTTAGGAATCAGGGTAATCTGTACCTTTACCGGTGATGCCAATGTTACTAATATGGGTTGGTCGCACCAGGCTAAATTAAATATTTTGCACTGTCGCCGCACCGGTAAAGTGTTGGCTGAAGAAATGGAAACAAAATATGATATTCCTTGGCGCAAAGTTTCTTTTTTCGGATCGCAAGAAACCAGTCAGGCGTTGCGGGATATAGCTGATTTTTTCGGGTTAACAGAGCAAGTAAACCAAATTATTACCGCTGAAGAACAACGGGTCAATGCAGAAATTGCTAAAATAAAAAGATATTTAAGCGGTAAGCGGGTAGCGCTATACTTTGGTGGTTCGCGGATGGGAGCAATGATCAAAGCCTTCCGGGATTTGGGGATGGAAGTAATCATGACCGGTTCCCAATTTAGCTGCGGTGGTGATTACCAAGAAGCAGCGGCTAAAGTAAATGCCGGCACTGTTTTGATGGATGATGCCAATGAGAAGGAACTACACGATTTTTTGAGCCAGCACCGGCCACACTTGTTTGTGGGTGGTACTAAAGAAAAATTCCCTACTCACAAGCTGGGTATACCGTTTTTGGTATTTCCCCAAGAAAGCAAACCATTTGCTGCTTATGATGGTTTTATAAACTTTGCCCGGGAGATTTTTGGTTTATTGAGCAGCCCGGTTTGGAAATTGATCGCTAAAGATAAAGGGGTGACCGCACCGGTGAAAGTAGCAGTAGCGTCTAAAGATGGTTTATATGTAGATGCTCATTTTGGTAAAGCAGAGCGATTTATGATTTTTGAAACAGACAACGATAATACCAGACTTTTAGAAATTAGAGCCAATACCTCTCCAAAAGCTAGCGGTGGTTGCAATCCTGATATGAAAGATAAGTTGGCTGAAGTGATTAATCTTTTAGATGACTGTACAGTGATTATTTGCCAAAAAATTGGTAGTTGTGCTTTGGATAAGTTAGTTGATAAGGGTATTAAAGTAATCGAAAACAGTGATTCTATTTTAGAAAATATTGCGAAGATTAATAAACAAGGGGGAGTTGGTAATGTGTGATAGAAAAACATTAATAGAAGAACACCCGTGTTTTAACAAAGCGGCGCATCATAATTTTGGGCGCATCCATTTGGCAGTCGCTCCCGCTTGTAATATCAAATGCAACTACTGTACACGTAAATATGACTGTGCTAACGAAAACCGGCCGGGAGTAGCCAGTAGTTTGTTAAAACCGGCGCAGGCGGTTAAAAGAGTAGCGGCAGCGCTCGCTAAAGATTCGCGTATCCGGGTGGTGGGCATAGCCGGTCCCGGTGACCCGCTGGCTAATGCCAATACCTTTGAAACCCTCCGGCTGGTGCAAAAGAGATTTCCGCAGATCACTAAATGTATTTCTACTAACGGGTTATTGTTGCCGGAAAAAGCAGATCAATTAGCTAAATTAGGAGTAAGCACACTAACAGTGACCATGAACACTATTGATCCCAAGATAGGTAAAGATATTTACGGTTGGGTAGCATATCAAAATAAAAAATATAATGGTGAAGCAGCAGCTGAAATTCTTCTAGCCAATCAATTAGCCGGGATTAAAGCAGTGGTAAAAAGAAATATGGTAGTTAAAGTGAACTGTGTATTGATACCGGGGGTTAATGATGATCACCGGCACTTGCAAGCAATAGCACATGCCGTTAGTGATGTTGGTGCTTTCATGATGAATATTATGCCGTTAATTCCGCAAGCAGAGTTTGAGACCTTAACTGCCCCGACCAAGCAACAAGTAGCCTTGGCCAGGCAAGCATGTGCGCCAATTATCAAACAAATGCAGCACTGCCGCCAGTGCCGGGCCGATGCAGTGGGTATGATTAATTAGTATTTTTAGCATTCACTGCCGGGATTGAAACATTCAATTTCGTGGTTCTGCAAATGCCGGTCATACGAACACACTGTTTTGATTTTCAGATGCTGGTATGTTTTAATAATATAAGCATCAGCAAAGTCTATTTCGGCTTGTTTCCAAAGATTTAAAGCAGAGATCAGTATTTCTTTTTGGGAGCATTCCATACCGGGTAATTGCAGAAAAAGGGTTAAAATGCGGGCAATTTGGTCTTTGGGATTTTCATAATATTTCTCTAAAACCCAGACAGCTTCCCAAAAATTGATAGCTAAAACTTGCAATCGCAGTTCCCCTTTTTCAGCTTTTTTTATTAAATTTAAGCACTGGTTATGTTTTTCTTTTGGTTGTCCGGTAAGGTAATAAATAATAATATTGGTATCCAGACCCAATGTAACCAGCATTTAAATTTCCTCCAATTGGTGCAACCATTGCTCTTTTTTGCTTTTATCGATAGTTTTTTTCCATTCAGCCGGGGTGCCTTGCTTGTTCTTGGGATTAAGAGAAGCAGCCAAATATTCAGCAGTAGGTCGCTCTTGTACTTTGATAACCGCTTCTTTTTGACCGGTTACTTCAAAAACCAGTTCTTTCCCGGTAATAGCACCGAGATGTTCTCTAATTTTTTTGGGAATAGTTACTTGCCCCCGGCTGGTAATTTTGGCAATAGCCATTTTTTACTTACCTCCTGTATTTTTACTTACTTTAATTCTAACACTTACTTTTTAGATTGTCAATAAAATAGGACAAGGGCAGGGTCACGTCAAAGAATAGACGCTGATAAACACTGATTAAGCGGCTAATAATTTGAATTTGATTTAAATCTTGCCCTGCGAAAACTGAATTTAACCGTTGACTGCTTGGTTGTTTTTAAGATATTATTATAAAAAGCGGTAGAGAAGGATGGAGGGGTTAATATGTCTGAACAAGCATTGCAAGAAGAAAGTCAATATCAGGAAAAACATCCTAGAATAGTGTATTTTGACAGTTGGGTGCAAATAGAATTTCAGAATGTTAGACAGGATGTCAAAGAAGTAAGGCAGGAAATTAAAGCTGTAGATCAAAAACTTGATAAAAATAGTAATGAAATAAGGCAAGAAATCAAAACCGTTGAAATTGAATTAAAGCAAGAAATCAAAGAAGTAAAGCAAGAGATCAAAGCTGTTGAAATTGAATTAAAGCAGGAAATCAAAGCCGTTGAAACTAATTTAAGGCAAGAAATCAAA
>JAJOKO010000089.1 GCA_021129825.1 Desulfotomaculum sp.
TCTGCTAACCGCACCAGTGTTTCTAAAAAAGCCAATTTAAAAGGTCCAAATTGATCACGCAAACCAAGGGTACCTTCTAGCCATGATTTACTGCCGTTTTCGGTAATACCCAGCTCCAATAACTGTAAATTAAGTTTGGTTACCGGTACCCGAAAACCTCCCCCTATATTCGCTGGTTTGGTTTCGCTCCCTTCCCACACACCGCGGGAAATACGTGTTTCGGGTTTTAACCCCGCCGGCAGTTTTTCATCTGGTAGCGAGCGCACAGATAAACGCACCTTACCGTGGTGGGCAGCAATTAAGTAAGCAATCAAATCACAATTTTCGGTCTCTAAACTTTTATAACTACCCGCATTTTGCAAAAAAGCCAAAGCACTAGCCAGTTCATGTCGGAAATATTTGACGCTGTGCCGGCAGTTTCCGGGAGATTTAGCCCAAATTTCTGCTTTATCAGGCACTTCCCCGGAGTTGTGCATAGTTTCTTGAAATACTTGGTGCGCTTTACCAGCATCATGCCACCGGCAAGCCAAAATCAGTGTTTGTTCAATTTCTGCCGGTAATCCGAGGGAGTTAATGATCTTTTTTAATTCATTAACTACATCATCCGAGTGTTCCGCTAAAGTTTGCCAATCTACATCAGCAGCTGCATGATCTACTGTTATATCCTCTCCTTTTTGTTTTTTGGGCATTTCTAAGCATTGAATTTCGTTCTTTTTTTGACCGGTCCAGCCAAAGTCCGCTTCGTACCCACCTTGTTTAGCATGAAGCAAAATAGTACTACCCGGGTAAATATTATTGTCGCTGACTTTTAACCACTGACCTTCTAAATAATCCCAATTCCAGACCGGTACGTTAGTTTTTATGTTGTTTTTCAAAAACTCTTTAAAATCAGCAATTTGCACGGTGCAAATTTCTTCTCTGGCCGATGCCGGCAGATCTGCCGGCGGTTCTTTTTCTGCCCATTCTCGCCAGTAAACTTGCACATCACTATCGTCTTGTTCCCGAATAAAACGTGCAATATCAATATCATTACCTGATAAATCCGGGCTGGTGTCAAAGAGTTCTCTAATATCTTTGGAACGCAAGACATGGGTAGCATTAAATGGCATTTTCACCGGGGGTAATTTAGCCGGCGCAACAGACTGCCCTTTTTTGATTGATTGTAAAGTTTTACGTGCTGATTCCAGTTCACCAAAATCATAAGGCGGAGCATTATTTTTATCTACGTCCAACCAGTAGATTTCTGCCTGGGGGTATTCTCCACGACGATTACAACGCCCAAAACGCTGGACTAAGCTGGCCCAAGGTGCTAGTTCTGTAAATAAAACAGCGGCAGATATATCCAACCCAGCTTCAACAACTTGGGTGGCCACAACTATCCGCCCTGTTTGGGGCATTGTGTTAGTTAGTTTATTTTTTAAAATTTGTTTATCTTGCGGGCGAAAACGAGAATGTAGCAACAGCAATTCCGCACCGGTATTTTTGGCATTTTTTAAAAGAGCTTGGTAAAGTTCTTGCGCCCGCTTTACTTTGTTTACAATTACCAGTGTTAAAGTTTTTTTCCGGTGCTTACCTAGTATTTTTTCAGTTAACTCTTTAGCATATTTGCTCGGTTTAGAATAATCTTTACTTGGTTTTGCATTTGTTAAATCAGGCGAAACTTTATACAATATTTTATTGGCATTAAGCCGTTGGTGCAATACCGGCGTAGTTTCATCTCGAACTGATAGTTCGCACATTAGGCTATTTTGAGCATATTTTTCAAAATCAACGGTATTAAACCAATCTTTTTCTAAGGTGGCTGACATCCAAACTGATTGAGATTTGCCATAAACGCTTAATTTGCGCCTAAATGCTTCTAACTGGGTACCGGTTGCCAACCCGGCACCCATCAACTGCACTTCATCAAATACCCAAAAACAATCGTTTTGGAGTAAAGCAAAAGCCACCGGCCAACGAAAGCGACTTAACCCGTAACCACGGTTTAAAGCAGCAGACAACAACATATCCTGGGTACCAATAATGATTTGTTCTTTTTCCACTTCTAACATCCAATCTTGTCCTGTTTCACCACCCATCAGTATTTGAACCGGAATAGTAGGAAAAAGCTGCTCTGTGCTAGCTATATTTTTGATAAACTCTTCGGTGTTATCTCGGGTTTGCTCTACTAAGGTACGCATTGGTAAACAATAGACTAACCGGCGGGGGGTAGCTTTTCTTACTGCTAAATCCGGGTGATAAAAACGCCGCCATATCCACGCCAAGATAACTGTTGCTGTTTTTCCGGCACCCGTTGGTATTTTCATAAATACAGGAAAATCAGCTATTTCCGCTACCTTTACTTGGTAAGGAAATGGTTCATACCCAGTTGCTTTCTGAAAAAATTCTTTGTAATTTAACCATTGCATTAGGTTTTTGTCCTTTCTTATTTTGTTTGTTAAAACTACTCATAAACACTAATTATCTCTGCCGCCATTTGGCACATCTCTTTTCTTAACCATTCCGGCTCCAATACTTCAACAGCATTGCCCCACTGGATAATCCAAGTTTTCATCTCTTTAATGCCACATACCTTATACGCTACAATTATAGAGCCATCTGCCAGTTCTTGTTCTGTTTTTTGACTCCCATGATAAATCATGTTTTTCACCCGGAAAGCTACTTTACTGCTAAATTTTAATTTAACCAGGCAAGTTTCACCTGCTCTCATCACACCCCAACTATCCGCCATATAATCACTTAGTTTAAAGTCTGCCGGGTAGTCAAATTTTTCTGAAGTATAAAGAGATGTTTCTTTAATTTGATCTACCCGGAACACCCGGATATCTTGGCGTTTTAAACAATTAGCGACCAAATACCAATTTTGACGTTTACAAATTAGCCCGTAAGGTTCTACCACCCGTTCGGTTTCTTGTAGATTACGAGCTGTAAAATAGCAAATTTTCAACCGGTAGTTATTTTGGATGCCTTGCATTAATTTAGTGAATAAATCACCAATCCGCTCCGGTTCAGCTAATCTTTCTACTACAAAATGAATCCGGTTTTGCAGTTTTTCCACTGCTAATTCTTTTGGGTTATAATGGTATTTGAACAGCGTAGAAACTAAATTGTCTTTTATTTCATTTAACTGCCCGGTAAGGGCAGAGCCTTGCTGTTGTAGCAAACCCAAAAATATTGCCACCGCTCTTTCCGGGCTGATACTAGGTAAATAACCTACTTCTAAATAATAATGTGTTTTTAAAATCCCTTCTATAAGACATTTTTTCTCTACTAAGGGTGTTCTTAAATCATTTTTAATAGTACTCAAATCCCGGTATATTTGCCGTTCGGAAACCTCCAATTTTTCTGCTAATTCTTGGACGGTTATACCGTTGTAAGGTGTTTTTTTATTGATCAAGTCAATAATCATATTAATTCTCAAGTTTTTAGTAGCATCATTTTTGGGTTTTTTATTAGGCATAGTTATTTAATCCTTCCTGCTTACAACTCTTATAATCACAACGTAAAATATGAAAATTTTACTATGTTAAGTTGTTGTTCGCCAGGATTGTATAAATAACCTGCTTTTACCGGATGATTTTATAATAACAACCCTATGCGACAACAGTTTGTCACTGCAAAAAAAAATTAAATAAAAATAAAAAAGCAGGTGCTTTAATTAAAGCACCTGCTTTTTTGCTTTTATCTAAAATATATTTAATAAGTATACAATTGACCGTAAGGACGGGCAGACACCGGTAGCAGTTTATAAAAAGATTCGCTCAGAACTTCCGCTATATTATAGTCAAAATAATTACAGTATTCTTCTAAAAACGGCCGCATTTTTTGCTGGTCTTGATCATCCACATCAAAAACAGCTACTT
>JAJOKO010000036.1 GCA_021129825.1 Desulfotomaculum sp.
ATTAATATGTAAATTTTAAATGTGCTAAATGGTACCCTTTTCGAACACGCACTACCAGTTTCTTGAACAATGCAATCTAACAACTGTTTTCTACGTTTCTTACCATGGTTTTTTATCTCTAACGCACTTTCCAGTAATATTATTGTTTCTTGGGTGATGCTTCTTCTTTCAATATTAGCAAGCTGAACAATTTGCTGGTAAATATGTTCAGGCAAATCACGCACTTGTAAAGAACGCATATAAAGACCGCCTTTCAAAGATATAATTTTAACCATATCATATCCAAACATCGCCTGCAAGATGCATGCAGGATCAATAATCTTGACAAATTAGCTGCTCAAGCAGATAAAAGAACTATTTCTAATTTTATTGAATATGCGACGGTATCTTATGTTAAAAGTGCGTGTTCGAAAAGGGTACTAGTTAGCACCTTTAAAATTTACATATTAATCCAAAAACCGAATTTGATGGATAGTTATATTTTTACTAAACATTAAACCGGAAATGAATAACATCCCCGTCTTGCACCACATATTCTTTACCTTCCAAACGATATCGGCCATTTTTTTTGGCCTGAGCGGTAGAACCGGCAGCGATCAAGTCATTGTAAGCAACTGTTTCAGCCCGGATAAAGCCGCGTTCAAAATCAGTATGGATCACACCAGCTGCTTGCGGGGCGGCGGTGCCGGCAGAGATAGTCCAAGCCCGTACTTCTTGCGGACCGGCAGTAAAGTAAGTGTGGAGACCAAGCAGTTCGTAAGCGGCCCGGATCAATTTATCTAACCCCGATTCTTTTAAGCCCAATTCTTCCAAGAACATTTGCCGTTCTTCGCCTTGCAATTCGGCAATTTCGGATTCTACTTGGGCGGATACCGCAATTACTAAAGCATTTTCTTTGTTAGCATAAGTTTTTACTTGTTGTAAAAAAAGATTGCTATCAAGGTGTAGCAAGTCATTTTCGCCGACATTAGCGACATAAATAACCGGTTTAATAGTTAAAAGGTGGTATGGCCGGAGTAATTGTTGTTCTTCTTCAGTGAAGGTGATGCTCCGCGCCGGTTGACCTTGAGCAAGTGCTGTGTCGATTAATTTTTGAATTAACAGGCGCTCTTTTTCGGCTTGTTTGTCCCGGGATTTAAGCTTACTGTTCAGGCGTTCTAAGCAACGTTCCATACTTTCTAAATCAGCTAAAACCAACTCTAAATTAATAACTTCCATATCGTTTACCGGGTTAACTTTACCGGTAACATGAGTGATGTCATCATCAATAAAACAGCGGACCACATGGGCGATAGCATCCACTTCCCGGATATGGGCTAAAAATTGATTTCCTAACCCTTCACCGCGACTGGCCCCGGCTACTAAACCGGCTATATCTACAAATTCAAAGGTAGTAGGGATGGTTTTTTTAGGTTGCACTAACTTAGTTAATTCATCCAAACGATGATCGGGTACGCTAACCACGCCCACGTTAGGGTCAATAGTGCAAAAAGGATAGTTAGCAGACTCCGCGCCAGCTTGAGTGATAGCGTTAAATAAAGTAGATTTTCCAACATTAGGCAATCCAACGATGCCGCATTTTAAAGACATTTTTTTCGCTCCTCAGTATAATTTAAATTGCAATCTAAATTATAACCTTGAAAAACCCGATAGGCAAGTAAAATAAATAGGATCAAAGCGATGTTTAATGCTATAATAATGACAGAAAATAATAATTAATTTTTTTCAAAAAACCCTTGGCAACAGAACTAGTGTTTGATATAATATAAATCAAACACTAGTTCTGTGAGGAGGGCTCTAATATGGAAAGTATTTATCGTAAACAGCCGTTAATTACTCTAAATAAGCAAGTAATAAAAATACGGCGCACTAAAAAAGTTGATTTGATTGATTTAGTGGCTGGTTGGCTGGAGGCAGAAGATACTGATTTTGTTAAAACGGTTGCTTATAGTATTGGCATTATCACGGGATTATTTATGATTTTTCGTTTAGGTGGCATGCTACTTTAAGGGCGTGCTCGAAAAGTCAAAGTAGTATTTCAAGCGGATATTGAGCAAAAATTTGGAGGAGAAATATTTGGAATTTAATGATCGGGAAAAGCTAGCTGATTTACTGGCAAAACTTTATGAAGCCCAAAAACAAACTTCATTTGCAGACCGGGTAATGAAAATATTTGCAGAACGGGTCAAATTAACAGAAGAACAGGCTACGATGATGTTGAAAAGAATGATTCAAGAAGAGTGGTTGGTGGTTAGTGGTTTTAAATCGAAATTTTTATTGCGACCGGGGTATGTGTTTAGCTTTCCAGTGGTGATTAGTAGTAAAGGGTTGAAATGGATTAAGAAAGGTAAAGAGGTAAAGAGGTAAAGAGGTAAAGAGGTTTTTAACCTTTCTACCTCTTTACCGGTTATTCGTTTATTTTAATAATTACCGCATTTTCTTCACAATTGGGGAAGTGTGGACAGTTGATACATTCGGTCCACACTTTTTGAGGTAGATCATCTTTAGAAATATCTTGAAACCCACAGCGTTTAAAAAAGCCCGGTTGGTAAGTTAAGGAAAAAACTCGTTTGATTCCTAGTTCGCAGGCTTCTTCAATAAATAACTGTACTAGCTTACGCCCGATGCCTTTTTTGAGATGCTGGGGCGCAACAGCTAATGCTCTTATTTCAGCTAAATCTTCCCAAATGATGTGTAGTGATCCTACTCCGACAAGCTCATCGTTATATTTCACTACTATAAATTCCCGGATACCTTCGTACATAGACGACCTGGAACGGGCTAACATTTGATTTTTATTAGCGTAATAATTAACTAATTTATGGATTTCTTCTACATCAGAAATTTTTGCTTTACGGTACACTAATTTCACAAGATCCGCCTCTTTAACTACATTTATTTTGCCCAATAGAAAATCATTCTGCCGTCTGTAAAAGCTACCGGTAAAGAACGCAAAAACCGGCATTGAGAGTTAACATCGGTAAAGAAAAGAGCCTCGTTAGTAGGATCAATCCCCCTTAAAGCTTCTTTAGCGGCGATGATAGAACTTTCAGGCGCGGGCCTATTAATACGACCGGTTCTAGCCGGACCGAATTGTCCTGGTTGGTAAATCACACCTTCTATTGTATCAGGGAATTTGGGGCTTAGCATGCGATTTATTACTACTGCCCCTACCCCGACCTGAGCGGTGTTAGATTCTCCCCGGGCTTCTGCGGCAATTAACCGGGCCAGCAAATCCAATTCTGCACTGGTGTGGGTAATTCCGGTACCGGTAATATTACTGCGACTGGCTATATTATTGTTAGTTATCCGGTCTCTTGGACCGGGGATGATCAGCACTTGGTTAGGGAAAATGGTAAAGCTCTTTAAATTATTAGCGATCATTAAATCCCGGATAGTAATGTTGTTTTGAGTAGCAATCCGGTATAAAGAATCGCCCGGCCGGACGACATATTTTTTACCAACCGGTGACTTAACTTGATTTTTGTTTGAAGCCGGTTGTATTAGCATGTCAGCAGCCAATTGTTTAAATGTAATTACACTTTGCATTGTGATATTGTGTTTCATGCTCATAGCCAAAAACGAAACATCAGGTGTTGCGGCAGTATTGCCAGTGTTGCCACAAGCAGTTAGTGGGTTTACTAAAGGAATTCCGAGCAATAGCATCCCTAAAACCAAGCAACAGTTAAATTTGATTATTAACTGAAGATATTTTTTATAACTAGTTATCGCTGTTATTTTTATAATTAAATTCACCCCCTTTTTTTTTAAGAATTCTCTCGGAAAGTCTAACCCCACTATTTCTGTACCTTTCAAAGAAA
>JAJOKO010000050.1 GCA_021129825.1 Desulfotomaculum sp.
TTTAAAGGCTGCTAACGGGGAAGAAATTATAAATATCAATAAGCCCGAATTTATACTGGGCCGGAAGGCGATAAATTGTGATTATGTCTTGGAACACAAGGGTATCGGGCGGGTTCATGCCCGGGTGGAAGCAAATGCCGACCAGTATTTTATTGTGGATTTAGATTCTAAAAACGGCACATTTATTAACGGTACCCGCTTGATAAGCAACAAAGTATATCCATTAAATGACGGTGATCAAGTTAAATTGGCAGATATGGAATATAGCTTTCAACTAAACAGTTAATAAGCACTGTTTTCCAGCCAATTTGCCGGTAAAAGGGTGGTAAAATTGATGCAAATATCTTTTGGATGGGCTAGCGATATTGGCAAAAAAAAGCCCGCTAATCAAGATAAAATACTGGTTAAAATTGGTGATATTTCGGGTTGCGGTGATTTTGGTTTGTTTGCGGTGGCGGATGGTATGGGTGGTATGGCAGCAGGCGAAAAGGCCAGTGCTATAGCAATGGAACTGCTTAAAAAATGGTGGGAAGAATTAACACCGGAAAAACCGGCTGGTTTAAATGTAGATTATCTTAGCAACGAATTGCAAAAGCAATTTTTATTGATTAACGAGCAAATTATAAAATACGGTGCGGTCAAGGGGATTACACTGGGTACCACGTTGTCGGTATTGTTTATTTTTGACAGCAAATATGCTTTATGTCACATTGGTGACAGTCGCATTTACAAAGTTAACGAGGCTAATTTGACGCAACTGACGCCAGATCATTCTTATGTAGCTGAACAAGTGAGATTGGGTCGATTATCGGTAGAAGAAGCCCAAACTCATCCCAAACAGAATGTTTTAACCCGGTGCTTAGGCATAAAACAGGAAATAAAAACTTTTAGCCTTTGTGGCACAGTAAAAAATAATGATATAATGCTTTTATGCAGTGACGGGTTGTATAAAAACTTAAATCCCGCTACTATACCCGGTATTGTTAAGAACAATATCAAACAGGATACCAATATGCAGGTAATAGCAGCGCAATTATTGAAAAAAGCAAACGACAACGGGGGTACTGACAACATTTCATTAATTTTAACCTGCCTTAAGCAAGAAAGCTCTTTTTGGCAAAGGTTGGTTAGAGGGAAATGTAAGGTGGTGTCAAAGTTTCGCCCCCAAAAGTAAATAAAGGGAGGAATAAACTTGCGTACCGGTCGTTTTTTGGATCAAGAACGAATTTTTACAGGTCAGTTAGCTGATGATGGTTTGGTATATCCCCTGGTGGGAGATATATATGGCCAATTTCAATTAGCGGAACAGGATTATTCGTTGGAAAAATTGCAAATTTTAGCACCTTGCCAGCCTAGTAAAATTATTTGTGTAGGTTTAAATTACCGTGATCATGCTCAAGAGTTCGGATTACCTGTGCCGGAAGAACCGTTGCTGTTCATGAAACCGTCTACAGCAGTAATCGGCACTGGGCAACCGGTAATATTGCCACCTCAAAGTAAACAAGTAGATTATGAGGGTGAGTTAGCGGTAGTAATTAAACGCTGTGCTAAAAACATTACTTCTGCCGAAGCACCGGCTTATATTTTAGGCTATACTTGTGCTAATGATGTCACCGCCCGGGATTTGCAAAAAAAAGATGGTCAATGGGTGCGTGCTAAATCATTTGATACCTTTTGTCCGCTGGGACCATATATTGTGTCTGATATTGAACCGGGTAATTTAACAGTAGCTGTTTATCAGAATAATATCCTTAAACAACATACTTCAACTGGGAACTTTATTTTTGAGGTACCGGTACTGGTCAGTTTTATTTCCAGGATTATGACCTTATTGCCGGGAGACGTGATCCTCACCGGTACTTCCAGCGGGGTGGGCGCAATGACGGTGGGAGATGAAATTAAAATTAAAATTGAGAATATTGGTGATTTGGTAAATCCAGTAATTTAATCTGATTAAAGAAAGGATAGCGAAACCTTGCAAATCCCGAAAGAGGATTGCAAGGTTTTTGTTTTTACAGAGGCTGTTTTGATAGAAGAAGTGCATATATTTATTAATAATACATATTATTGACATAATAATAGCAATCAATTTTTATTATAATAGTGGTTATTATGAAAAAGGCAGGGAATTTAATAAATATCACGAATAAAGTAAGTTTAGGTGATCAAAAAATGATCAAAAAAGGAGGCGCGGCAGTGGTCGCTTTGTTCCCAACAATAGATAGAGAACTAAAATTAGTTCAGGCTAAAGTAAAAGATGAACTAAGCATCCAAAAAATGGGTTATGTAGGTGCGTTTGCCCACTTGGAATTTCCCGAAATTGATAACACTATTCGGCCAGCTTTAGTGATATTTTCGGCTAAACTGTTTAACAATAAAAGTGATCTGATTATCATTGCCAGCATTGTGCAATATATCTATCTAGCTTCCCAAGTACATGCTCAAATAACGGAAGGGGATACGATGTTGAATGCAGAAATTGACCCGCGAGATGGTTGCCAGTTTCCGGTACTGGTGGGAGATTACTTATACGGTAAATTTTTCGATGTGTTAAGTAAATCCGGTAATATTGCTTATTTAAAATCTTTAGCAGAATTAATATGTACTATTAATGAAAGTGCGGTATTGAAAAACCAGCATCCAAAAGCTAATTTAAAAAATTCGCCTGATTTAATATATGATATAATCTATAAAGAAACAGCAGTGTTTTTTGCTAAATGCACTTCTATTGCGGCTTTGATTGCCGGGGCAAATGAAGATGAAAATAAGCATATCTATAAATTTGGTCTTAACTTCGGCTTAGGATACGGCTTATTACAGTGGGGCGCAACATATCAAGAGGCAGCAAAATATTTTGAACAAGCCATTAAAACATTGGATTATTTTACTGCCAGCACCGCTAAGCAAGCACTATTGGAATTAGGAAAGATGGTTTCAAAAAAACCTGATGACCAGTGACTATGCTAAAGATAGGTTGGGTATAAAAATGAAGAAAAAAGAGCAACATTCGATCCAGATACCACAACAATATCGCAATAAGGAAGAATATGTGCATGCCATATTTTCGGCTATTGCGCACCGGTATGATTTGCTAAATACCCTGTTGTCATTCAATCGGGATAAGTATTGGCGTAAGTTTGCGGTATCTAAATGTAATCTTAAACAAGGTAGTATTGGTTTAGATGTGGCTTGTGGTACTGGCATGCTATGTATTGAACAAGCTAAAGTGGTTGGAGCAAGCGGTAAAGTAGTCGGGGTAGATTTTTGTGAAAATATGTTGCGAGTAGGCGAAAAGAATATAGCGGCTACTACTTATAAAAAAATAATAGAGTTAAAGCAGGGTAACGCCATGCAGCTACCTTTTGCGGACAATACTTTTGATTGTGCCACCATCGGCTTTACATTACGCAATGTACCGGATATTCGCCAGACTATTGCAGAAATGCGCCGGGTAATCAAACCAGGTGGTCGGGTAGTTTCATTAGAACTTTCTAAGCCTAGCTTTCCGGTATTTAAACAGCTATATTACCTGTATTTCGATTATATTTTACCGGCGCTTGGTAAAATAGGCATCGGCAAAGACGGACCATATAGTTATCTACCTAAATCACTGAAAAATTTTCCGCACCAGCGAGAAATAAGCGCTTTATTTGCTGATGTCGGGTTAAAAGAAGCGTGCTACCATGAATTAACTGGCGGTATTGTATCGGTACATGTGGGAACGAAGTGAAAGGTTAAAAGAGGATGTTCGAAAAGGGTACCATTTAGCACATTTAAAATTTACATATTAATC
>JAJOKO010000022.1 GCA_021129825.1 Desulfotomaculum sp.
ACAATAAATAAAGATTGTCAAAAACAATTGCTTCTACCTCCTTAAAATATAATGAGTACTCTCGGAAAGTCTAACCCCACTATTTCTGTACCTTTCAAAGAAAGTTTTCGTTTTTTCACCCCCACCTGCACCCTTCCCTTCGGGTGGGTACCCGCTCCCCCATCAAGGGGGAGGGAACTTGATTTCCCCTCCACTAGTGGGAGGGGGTTAGGGGGAGGGGGTGTTTGGAACTTTTTAACTGTTTCCGAGAGTGCTCATATAATTAAAATGATACTGAAATAACTTTCATGCAATTCAGTATATTTAAACAACGTTCCGCTATTATTATAATTTAGTTTAACCGATTAATCAATAAAAATATTTCATTTTATTGTTTTTCTGCTATTAACCATTTTTCAACCGCATCTTTCGCTGGCACACGACCGGCTAGCTTGGTTTTACCATTAATCAGCAGTGCCGGGGTGATTAAAACACCGTGATTAGCAATTTCAGTAGCATCCTCAATTTTTAATATTTGAACATCAGTAAGATTTAACTCTGCTACTGTATTTTGGACAATAGCAGCTACTTCTTGGCATTTTTTACAACCAGTGCCTAATATTTTGATTTCCATTAGAACAACCCTCCTTTCCCTTCATTCCAATAAATCTTTGAGCATTTTCCCGAACTGATTTATTACGGTATAATAATCACTCCAAGCAATGCTGTACTTATACCCGTAAGGCATCGCTTGGTCACTAATGGCAATGTGGATTAATTTACAGCCGCTATTTTGCAAATATCGGGCTTGTTCTCCGACCATTTTTTTCTCCCGGCCGGGGTTGGGGTTGCCATCAGCCAGTACAATTAATATTTTAGCTACCTGCCGCCGCCCTGCAGTCAATAATTTAGCGGCACAATATTTTAAAGCACTTCCTTCCGGGGTAGTACCGTCAGCTTGGATTGTACCTAACCTGCTTTTGATATTAAGTGTCGGTGCATATAATTCGGTAATATCAGCTGATACCGTTTGATTAAAACCGAATACCCACGTTTGCACCGAATCAATCTCTGCCAGCGCTTCTACAAATAAAACCGCTAAATCACGCGCTAACTCTAACCGGGTTTTATCTTGGGCTACTTTAGCAGTCATGGAGGAACTGCAATCTATTAGCAAAGCGATATCCAATTTGCGAGTACGCATCTCTAAAATTTGGGCTTGGCTAAATATTTTATTAGAAAAAGCAACTTGATAAAGGGCATCTTGGTCTAATTCTCCACTAGGCAAGGCATAGCGGTTAATTACTTGCCGGGTATTAGCCCAACTCATCTGGTTGCGCAGTCTAATGATGTAACGGGCTACTGCTGATTTAGATTGAGCATAAAGCTGCGGTGCTTCTTTAGTAAGCACTGGTTTTCTAAAGGTGACCATCACCGGCGGCGGGGCATGCCTGCTTAAATTAACCGCTTCATTTAATTCATCTTGATTAGCTATCTTTACTTCTTCCTGTCTGATGCTGTTTATCATTTGCTGAATGTTTTCTGAGATCGTCTGTTTTTGATTATTATCAGCTTTGTTTTCCAGATTATATTGTTCCAACATATCCACTGGCTGAACATAAGCGATATCGTGTTGGATAATATTACCGAATAACCAATTGTAAACACGCAATGCTAAATTCCGGACATTAACCCGGCGTAAATATCTAAATTCTGTAGTGGATAAAGCATTTTCTAATATTGATGCCGCTTTACAGATGCGTGGTCGTGCCGATTTATAGCCAGTGGTAGAACGAAACATTAAAATTAATTCAATAGTACGACTGTTCAGTTCTATTTGCATATCGTTTTCACCATGAATAACCGGCGGGTGTTTTTTACCTAAATCATACTGGTAATAGCGGTATTTCGTGAAATAGCCGGCATAACCGGGATATAGCAGGGTGGTTAGTCTTTCCACATAAACATCTTCCACCAAATTACGCACTGCACCAATAAAAGGATTTCCCGGGATTTCATTATGAAATTGTGCGTCAGAAAATTGCGCATGGGCTGCTTCATGTAAAGCCATACCGGTAATTACATCTATCGAATCTACCAGCGAAAAACTGGCGGGTGGTTGCAAAACCGGTGCCGCGCTGAGTGTG
This sequence comes from Desulfotomaculum sp., assembly GCA_021129825.1. Classification (GTDB taxonomy): domain Bacteria; phylum Bacillota; class Desulfotomaculia; order Desulfotomaculales; family Desulfohalotomaculaceae; genus JAJOKO01. The sequence continues at coordinate 2,127 of JAJOKO010000022.1, forward strand.
ATTATGCCACTGGAAAGATCGGTGGTAGTTTTTTCAGATGCAAAATTAACTTTAAACCGCTGGCGACCATGCACAATACCCACTACCCGGGCCGCCGCATTCAACACGGCTGCCAAAGTATAGGCAGTGATTTCATCTTCGTCACCGGTACCGGAAAATGCCGGCCGGGCTATTAATTTAGCGGCACCGGTATTTTTGGCCGGCTTAGTATCCAGCCCACTACCTACCAACCAAAAATCAGATAAACTGGACATGATAATCACCTCTGGTTTAATACTCGCCTTAAAGTTTTATAAAATCCAAAATTTGATATTGCTTACCATTCTTCAATTGGTATACCCTGCCCTTTCTCTAATTCTTTAAGGGATTGAGTAATAGTTTTAGATGCTTCTTCATCTAAAAGAATCTCTAAAGTTTCCAATTCTGCTGCACTTAGTCCTTTCAGTATGTACACTAACCTGTTAATATTAACTAATTCAACTTGATCTAATTCTTTTAAAACACCAGACACTTTTATCCCCCCTAATTTTTAAATTTAACTCTCTGTTAAATAAGCTTGAATCACTTGTAAAGCGGTAGTTTGCTCACTATCTATCCCGCCAACGGGTGAAAAACGATTGACGAAAGCATATTTAATTGTTGTTTTCAAAGGTTGCCCTCTGCCCAACAAGGCTGTAGCGGTAATAGCTGATCTAAACCCGGTCGCTTTACTCAAACTTTCTTCATGGTACAAAGCATTTAGTTTATGGGTTAACCGGGCTAATAATAACGCCTGTTCCCGGTCAGCTTGATAATAATCTACTAAAATTTCAGCCATAATATCTACCGGTGGCAATGCTAAATGTACCGTTTCAAAACGGTCTTCCACTGCTGCATCTTCAGTAAAAGTACCGGTATGACTACGTCCCCGGTTTTCGGTAGCCAAAAAAATACACTGCGGGTGTACCTGAATAACCGCTTTAATTTCTTCAATAAATACCGCCCGGTTATGATCTAAAATAGTATAGATTGAATTATGAATATCTGGTGTCACCCTGTTAAATTCATCCAACGCCACAATGCCCGGACGTTGAATAACATCTACAAATTGCGATTGGATAAAAACAGTATGCCCATTTGAAAACTCCCAATGACCAAACCAATCCCGCGGGGTACGAATAGCCCCTACATTAACCCGGTGAAACGGTAATTGCTGGGCTTGAGCCAGTCTTTTACAAAAATCTGTTTTGCCACTACCCGGATCCCCGGTCAGCATTACATTTATTTTAGAAAACATCAAGTCTTGAATAATTGCCAATTTTTCTGCATCCACATAAAAGCCTAGCAAAGATTTTACATTAGATCCCCAATTTTCTAAATCCAGAACCGGGGGAGTAGCACAATTTTTAGCAGTCAAATTTATACCCACTCTCTTTAAGTGCGTGTTCGAAAAGTATGTTTGTGGTAAAAATCCCCCTCCCCGTACCCTTCCCTTCGGG
>JAJOKO010000135.1 GCA_021129825.1 Desulfotomaculum sp.
GTCAATTAGATTTTTGCTTAATTGTCTATGAATGTACATGTAGAAAGGAACGGTATAATATATGGTGTAGAGAATAAGTTTTTTAGACAGGAGCTGGTTATAATAGGTCAGGTAGATAAGCCTCATGATCGGTTTTTTAAGAAGTCGTTAGAGGATTTGGATTTGGTTAAAAGTTTTATTAGCAATTACCTGCCAGAAGAATTAGTCCGGTTGATTGATTTAGATAGTTTGGAATTGGCAAAGGGTAATTTTGTCAGTGATGACCTGAAGGAAACTTTTACTGATATGTTGTTTTCTGTAAAGTTGAATGGTCAGGATGCTTATTTAGTTTTTTTATTTGAACATAAAAGTCAAGCTTATGCTGATATATCGCTGCAATTGTTGGGATATATGCTAAACATTTGGAAGTCAGCTGATAGAAATGCCGGTGGTAAATTGCCGGTAGTGATCCCGCTGTTAATTTATCATGGTCGTTATGCTTGGAATGTGGGATTGAGATTATATGATTTGTTTTCTAATATCCCAAATTCTTTGCAGGAGTATGTACCTGATTACAAGTATTTGTTATTTGATTTATCCCGGTTTAGTGAGGAAGATATTAAAGGCAGTATTAAAGCTAAGTTATTTTTAGAGGTATTGAGAAGTATAATGCATGAAGGATTGGTTAGTGAGAGATCTGTAAAGATACTGGCATTGATAAGTGAGTTAGATAAAGAAGAAGGTGTTGTTGATTATATTAAAACTGTGCTTTTGTACATGATAGATGTCAGGGATGATTTAACTATTGAAAAGCTTGTGGAAATAAATAGGGAATATAAATTCGGAAAGGAGGATTTGATTATGAGTGTAGCTGAACAATTGAGAAAAGAAGGTATGCAGATTGGGATGAAAAAAGGCAGGCAAGAAGCTCTAATTAAAACTGCTAGGAAGGCATTGATGAAGGGTATGGATGTTGATGATGTGGTAGAATTAACTGAATTACCTAAGGATGAGGTATTAAAGTTAATGGTTGAAAATTAATAAAATATTGGAAATGGTTTTATTAATTAACCCTATCATTACTGGTAGGGTTTTTGCTTTTTTGAGATTAGATACATTATCACCAATTACTGGTAAACTGATGCTCGAAAGGTGTTAAAAAAATTATTGTGGAACAAACCATTTGCACAAAATATTTTACACTCCCGGTCTTGATTGGTTCGATTTGCTGTATTATTCTCTGTTCAATATCTTTATCCTCGGCATCTTCAGGAATTAAAATAACATAAGCCCGTGCTTTCTTAATATTATTCACCTCTTGCAAAAGACAGATTTTCCCATTTTCACAAATACCTTCAACTGCTACCAATCTTATTGATTTCCAAGCCATTTCAAAAGTAAATTCAAATCTCTGAATAGTAGCATCTAAAGCTATATCTACTGCCACCGGATCGTATTGCAAAGCAACTTTAAACTTTTCTATGGCATTTTTAAAACTTTTAAGTTGCAAATTTTTCTCCAGCATTAATTGACACCCCGCTTTGAAGTACAATGGTTTTGAATTCAGTACTCACCCGGTTTAAATCCACTATATCAATACTTTTAATCTACTTCGTCTTTTATTTTTGCTATTATGTCCAGCGGTATTTTGGCACCGTTATCAATCGCCAGATCAAAATCAGATGTTTTTTTAGCCTGTTTTTTGGCCCGCGAGCCAAAAAAGAAAAATTTGAGCACCGGGAAGATAGCCGATTATTATTTTAGCAACAGCCAAGGGTATTTCTGCTGTATTTAAAATTTTCAAATCTGCTATTCGCCGCATCATCATTCACCTCACCATAATTTTATCAAATAGCACTGTTTTTAATTTGCAAATCGCACGTTTTCCAGTATTTCTTCCGTTTTCAGCTTAAGCAGCCTGGCATCACCCTTGGTTTCTACATTCAGTCGCAATACCGGTTCGGTGTTAGACATGCGCAGGTTAAACCGCCAGTTTTTAAATTCCATGCTGATGCCGTCGGTGCGGTCGATAACTGCTTTATCCCCGGCAAAATCCCCGGCAAAGTGCTGCTCTACGCGCTGCATAATCTCTTTAGGGTTGTCTACCCGGCGGTTGATTTCGCCGCTTACCGGGTATTTTTGTATTCTTTCGCTAATCAGTTGAGATAGAGGTTTGCCCTGCCGGCACATTATTTCCAGCACCAGTAGCCAGGGAATCATGCCGCTGTCGCAGTAGGCAAAGTCACGAAAGTAGTGGTGGGCCGACATCTCGCCACCGTATACCGCGTCTTCCAAGCGCATGCGTTCTTTGATAAAGGCATGGCCTGTTTTGCTTTGAACAGGAATGCCACCGGCTTCTCGCACCAGTTCGATGGTATTCCAGGTCAGGCGCGGGTCGTGAATGATTTTGGCCCCCGGGTGCTGGCGCAGGAAGGCTTGGGCTAAAAAGCCCACTATGTAATAGCCCTCTATAAAGCTGCCTTGCTCGTCAAAGAAGAAACAGCGGTCGAAGTCGCCGTCCCAAGCAAGGCCCACATCTGCTTTTGTTTCCCGGACGGCTTTTGCGGTAACTTCCCGGTTTTCGGGCAAAAGCGGGTTGGGAATGCCGTTGGGAAATGTACCGTCAGGCATGTGATTGATTTTTATAAGCTCAAAGGGCAAGAAAGCTTCTAAAGCGTCTATAACCGGCCCGGCGCAGCCATTGCCGGCGTTTACCACCACTTTAAGCGGGCGCAAGCCGGCGCGGTCTATGTAAGAAAGCAGGTGCTGCACGTAGTCTGCAGTTATATCCCGCCGGCTGCGTGTGCCCGGCGCAACACCGGGTTTGGCAGTGAAGCAGCCGGCAACTACTTTTTCTTCCAGTTCTCGCAATCCGCTGTCCCCGCTGACCGGCCTGGCACCGGCCCGCACCAGTTTCATGCCGTTATAATCTTGGGGGTTGTGGCTGGCGGTAACTACAATGCCGCCGTCCAGTTCCAGGTGGAAGGTGGCAAAGTAAATCTGCTCCGTGCCGCAAAGGCCGATGTCTATAACGTCACATCCACCTTCAGTTAAACCTTTAACCAGCGCCTCAACCAGGGGCTGGCCGGACGGGCGCACGTCACGCCCTACTGCAACTTTTTGAGGCTTAAAAAGCTCAACATAGGCTCGCCCTATGCGATAAGCTATTTCTTCATTTAATTCTTCGGGAACTTTGCCCCGGATGTCATAGGCTTTAAAGGCATTTCTGCTTATTATCATCTTTCAATTTCTCCTATGGTTGTTATGATTCGCACCGGAAGCTGACTTGCGCCAAAATTCTAAGAAAAAGACCAAAAATACGCTTACCATTACTCCCAGCACCCCGGCAATGGCCACGTTAAGCATTTTGCGTGGTCCTACTGGCACTACCGGTTCGCAGGCCGGGGCGAGTAGAATAATATTGGTTTCTCCCATCTTCAGTGATTTTGCAATGCGCGATTCTTCGTGTTTATTCACAAAACTGTGATAATTGTTGCGCAGGAGGGCTACTTTTGCTGATAATTTTGCGTTTTCAATTTGTTTTCCGGCCAGTTCTACCTGCCGTTTTTCAAGTTGGTTGCCTACTAAGGTTACTTG
>JAJOKO010000157.1 GCA_021129825.1 Desulfotomaculum sp.
GAGGGGGTTAGGGGGAGGGGGATTTTTACCACAAACATACTTTTCGAACACGCACGTTTAATAAGATTTTTAAGCTGGACAAAAAGCATTATCAGGATAGCTAACACAAATAACAGCCGCAATACCTGCATTATCCGGTTCTTTAACCGGTGCAATAATAAAATAATCATAAACAATACCCCCAAGCTTATTCATCCAGTTAACATCATAGCCACATTATTGATTAACCACGGTGTCAAATACGCTTCTACCAGTCCTGCTAACACAGCCATAATAGCAACCAATAACATTAAAATATTATAGCCGGCAAAACCGGGCCACACTGCTAAATGTGAATTAAAATAGCGTTTTATTAATAATATTGAAAAAGCCAGTGAAGCAACTGCCCCAATCAGCACCGCCGGGATATAAACGATATTCTGAGGGAAAATAGCGATCACCGCCAATAAAATGCCTTGCCAAGATTTTTGTTGGGTTAAAAAACTGACGGTAAATCCTAAAGCAAATCCCCGGATAAAAAGCAACGCCCAAACCAGCGGCATACCAATTACCGTTAAACCTAACAGGTAAATAATCAATATGACTGTCAGATTATTAATGATACTAGATTTTACCGCCTGGTGAGTATCTATCTCTAAAGTGGTAGCCTGATTCAGAAAAGTTTCTAAATAAGCATTAAGCTCTGCTACTTGCTCCGGTTTTAAATAATCTACTGCCAATATCCCCAAGATACTACCTAAACTTAAAAAAAATACCGCCAGCAAACACAGCAACCAGTTAGCATAAATTAGATTAAACAGTATTTTAATCATAAAAAAAGCCCCCCTATATGGCGTGTTCGAAAAGGAGCACGAGAGATACAAGAAGTTCAAGGCGGCTTGGAACTGGTGGGGTGTAGCGTATAAATAATACGTAAGCGCCGCCATTTTCAAGCCAACGCAGAAATTCGCTGTATATTTCGCGCAGACTTTTCGAACAACCTCTTGTAAATAAACCTGTCCCTAATATGTTATGCAAACAGGATGTTTAAATATGCTTGGGTAGCGAAATCAATAAGACTGCCTGATCATCTCTTTTACTAAATATTCTGCTGCTAAAATATCTTCCAGTGAATTTGCCGAGGCTGCTACTACTGTTATGCCTGTTTTTAACCGTTTTGCCACTGCTAAAGCTCTGGCGACACCGGCTTTAGCAGGCTCAAAGCCTTTCTTTTTAATAGTCCTGGCCACTGTAGCGGTCAACACTGCTGGGGCCCCGGCAGTCAAGGCCGCATCATAAGCTACACCCCCGGTACTGGTGACAGCTACTAAAATGCAACCTTTTAAATCTGCCATTTTAGCTGTTTCGGCCCCCAAGTTCGGTAATATCACCCCTGTTTTTGCCCCTGCTTGCTCTAATCCTAGCATCACTTTAGAAATATTTTTCATTCTTTCTGCTTCACTCGCTACTCGTGGTTCTGCTACCAGCACCACGTCAGTACCAGCATCAATCGCTTGCAAACCAGCCAATAACCCTACTTGCTGCGGATTAGTAGTCACCGGGCAACTGGTCTGATCCGGAGCAGCGCCATATACCGCTAACACCCCGGCATCCAGTGCGGCTTCACAAGTAGTAGACATGTCGATCACATCCACTATCACTACTACTTGACCGCTTTTAGCTGCAGTCGCCGCCCCGCTGGCATTAACGGTTAACATTATTGTTGGTAACACAATATCCCTTCCTTCGGCTTTTAACTTTTAGTTTTTATTTTTTAGCTTTCCCATCTCGCATATAGAATAACACCCCTGCTACCACTGCGGTAATTGGCACCGAAATAATCAGTCCAATACTACCGGCTAAAGCCCGCACTACTTCGGTAGCGATTACATCTAAATTAATTATCTTTAAATACGGGATATCATGCGCCATAAAAACTAACATCAATGGTAAGGCACTGCCGGTATAAGCCAATATCAAGGTGTTCGACATCGTCCCCATAATATCCCGCCCGACATTCATACCAGCGGTAATTAGTTTTCTAACACTAATATTACGATTAGCTTTTTTGATTTCTTCTAAAGCCGAGGCAATAGACATGCCCACATCCATCACTGCCCCTAATGCCCCAATAATCATTCCAGCAAATAATAACCCCCGGTAGTCAAAGTCAACCCCTTGGGGGATGAATTGAAGCATATACATCTCATCTTCGCTAAAACCAGTCAGTTGAGCGGCAGTACCGGCTATAACAGCTAATATGCCGGCTATTATTACCCCGCCGACAGTACCGATAAAGGCCGAGATTGTTTTAATAGATATACCGCCAATCAACACTAAAGTAATCGCAGTGACTACGGCACACGTTAATATTGTCAACATAATCGGATTATAACCAGCCAATATAGCCGGCAACAATACAAAAATTATCGCTACACCGGTAACAGCTAAAGATATTAAGGATTTAAAACCTTTAATACCCCCAAATATAATCATTACTGCTGCAAAGGCCAACAGTAAATATTTCAAAGCTGTATCCCGGGCATAATCAGAGATAAAAGCACTGGTAATCTGTCCATCTACTAATTCACAAAACAGAATTACTTTATCTCCAGGATTAACTCGAATATCATATTTAGGTTGATTAACGATAATATGCGGTATCTGCATTACTTGCCCCTGAAATGGTTGGCTGGTTATTTCTATAGTAACTAGTTGGCGGGATTCTTCTTGACCGCCAAAAAAACCGCCTAGATCTTCTGTTGTTTGCTGTTGTTCTACTTTTAGCACCTTGGCCCGCAACATTATTTCTTCAGAAATATGTTGTTCCAGCTGGATATTATCTGGATCAACATTTACCCTCTCCTCTGTTGCCTGGGCAACACCGGGCAGAGTTGAAAAAATAAACAGCACTAATAACACGGTAAACATCATTCTACATAGACACAAATCAAAACACCTCATTTTTTATGAGTAAGTACATAAAATATATTATAACTTAACTATTGACATTACGAAAGAAATAATATACTATATTAGCAATGATAATTATTATCTACTGGATTATCTTGAGGAAGGAGGTAGATTTTATGTCTATTTTTGTTGTTGGTGCGGATCACTTGGGTAACATAGATCAAAAACTAACTCATTTTGGCTTCAGCAAGATAATGCACACCAGTGGTAGAAAGAAAAAACATTATAATTTAGAATTACCGGATGCTGCCGATTATGTCTTGATATTAACTGATTATGTTTGTCATAATGTATCTAAAGAGATTAAGAAAAAGGCTAAATCTAAAGGTGTGCCAGTATTTTTCTGTAAGCGCTCTTGGAGCCACATTCAGCAGGAGTTTGACAAAAAGAATTTTCAAGCTGTTAATTAATAGCTTTTAAGTGCGTGTTCGAAAAGTATGTTTGTGGTAACCCCCCCTCCCTGCACCCTTCCCGGCACTCACCAAGCGTCAACGGTAGACTATCTTGCTTAAGTCCGGTGAGTGCCGGGTGGGTACCCGCCCCTCCCCCATCAAGGGGGAGGGTAGGGTGGGGGTGTGCTTTAAGGTTAATTGGAT
>JAJOKO010000127.1 GCA_021129825.1 Desulfotomaculum sp.
AGGGTAGGGTGGGGGTGTGTTTTAAGATTAATTGGATTAATATGTAAATTTTAAACGTGCTACATGGTACCCTTTTCGAACACGCTCTTGTAGAAACAATTGTTCCAAATCCGGAAACACCTGTAAAAGCAAGGATGAACCAAGTAGCTGTTTTTAATTCCACCGTCCCGGATATTACTGATACTCCGAGATCAGTAGAAACTGCGGTTGCAAAATTGGCTGCTGAACTAACAGACCCTGCTGAAAGTGAACTGGAAAAAGCCCGGGCGATTTATCGCTGGATTACTAAAAACATTGCTTATGATGTTCAGGGATTTCACAGTGGCAATCACGGTGATTTAAGTCCTGCCGGCGTACTTACCAGTCGGAAGACGGTATGTATGGGCTATGCTAATCTTTTTGAGGCTTTGGCTGAAGCAGCCGGTTTGGAAGCAGAGATCTTAATTGGTTGGTGTAAAGGGTATGGTTTTACAATTGGTGTTTTTGACGAAACATTTCTGCATGCTTGGAATGCCGTGAAAATCAACAACCAGTGGCGTTTAGTGGATACTACTTGGGGTGCCGGTTATATAGAGGGACATTCGTTTATACCAAGATTTACAGAATATTATTTCTTAACGCCACCGGGGCAGAAGCAGTAGCGGTAGTTGCCGGTGATGAGTGGCAGCACTTAACTAAGCAAGGTGATTTATTTTTGGGTGAAATTATTGCTACTGCGGGGGAAATAACGGTATTTGCCCAATACCCCGGCGAAGAGCTTTTTAATAGTTTATTAGGATATACGGGTTTATAGTGCGTATATTTTGATGATTGTTTGCTTAGCTAACCGCTGTCTTACTGAGGTTTATTGTTTTTAAATTAGGCATTACCGCTAATTTACCTTGATCTAAATGCCAAATAATATCTACTAGAATTGTTTTCTTAAAGAGTGATTTAGAGCTGTCTTGATCAACGAGCCAATCATTTAGCTGGCGGGCAATTTTCGGGCTGCTCAAAGTGTTTGAGTCCAATATTTCTACATCAAGTGCTTGTTCTGCTTCCCGCATAGCCAGCGGGGAGATGGTTAGTACATCGCCTAATTTGTAATTAATTTTATTTTTTGCCTGATTACTTTCTGCTCACCCTGTAATTCGCTAGGGTTTATTTTTTTTGGGGGTAAAAAAAATTTATTTTATGAGGCTATTCGAAAAGTACGTGTTTTTGACAAAATATTATAGCTACAATATAAGGTTCAAGTGCGGGTTATCTGGGCGTTTACAGTTGTTAATGATGAGTTATATTGTGAATGCTAGATTTTCTTAAAAACATTGCTACGTATGTTTACACGTGATATAATGTAGCCATAAAAGAGGTAGCTAAGAGTGAAATCATATTCTTCAAAAGAATTAATTAAGATAATAAAAAAGGATGGTTGGAAGGAGTGCCGGAACCCAAGAGGCAGTCATTATTATTTCAAACACTCTGTAAAAAAAGGCTTAGTCACTATTCCGCATCCTCGGAAGAACATCCCCATCAAAACAGCGAAATCAATATTAATGCAAGCAGGGCTTAAAGGTAAATAAAATAACTTATATTTACCTTTCTTAATATATTATTAAAGAGGTGTTTTTTGGATGAAACCAAAAGATAAATATATTTATCCGGCAATATTTTCATATGATGACGATGGAATAAGCGTTTCTTTTCCTGGACTACCTGGTTGCTTCACTTGTGGTAGTAATGATGAAGAAGCAATGTATATGGCTAAGGATGCTTTAGGTGGCTATATGTGTATTTTAGAAGAAAGTGGGGATGAAATCATCGTGCCAATGCCGCTAAATAAAGTTAAAACTGCTGAAAATGAGCGAGCGGTATTAATTGATGTTTGGATGCCTGTTATTCGTGAAGCGGTTGAAAATAAAGCAATAAAGAAAACCCTTACAATTCCGCAGTGGCTAAATAAAATGGCAATGGAGCAAGATATTAATTTTTCATTTATACTGCAAGAAGCTTTAAAAAAGAAACTTAATATTGATGATTATAATATTAAATAGTTATTTTAATATATTTATTTCCCAATACCCCGGTAATTATAACGTATTAATAATATGAGCCATCCTAAGATTAAAATAAAGGAAAGCAAACCACCGATAAAGGGTATTGCTAAAATTGTGTCTAAAACACTTGCTGTCAGCATTAAATTGCAGACAAATAAAATTATCAACAGCAGTGTGCCTAGGAACAAAAAAGCACCGGCGATTTCTTTGAGTTCATGTTTAAGTAGTGTAATCATTACCAAACACCTTCAGATATAATTCATTGATAGCCAGTTGGCGTTCTTTTCTAATGTTTTCGGCATTGTCTTCTAAAACAACGGTGCCTTTATTTAAAAAAACAACATCTTCCAGCAGGTTTTCTACATAACTAATATGGTGGGTAATTAAAATGATAGTGCTGTTGCCGGAAAAAGTTTTCAAGATAGTACCGATCAGTTTGTCTCTGGATACGGCATCTATGCCGTCAAACGGTTCATCCAGCAAAAATAACTTGGCTTTTCTGCTCAACACCAAAACCATTTTTAACCGGGCTTTCATCCCTTTAGAAAATGAGCGAATAGAATCAGATGATTTTAATTCCATAAAATCTAGCAATTGCTGGATTTTTTCTAAATCAAAATCGGGGTAAAAATCATTAAAATAGCCAACGGCATCTTTAACTTCCGACCAGTCGTACAGGTAATCTTTATCTGGTAGATAGGAAACTATTGCTTTGGTTTGCAATCCCGGTTTAGAATCTTGGATCAAAACTTCGCCGGAATAGTCAGTTAGTAAGCCGGCAATGATTTTGAATAAAGTAGTTTTGCCGCTACTGTTGGGACCGAGCAGACCGTATATTTTACCTGCTACTATTTTTAAATTGATATTTTGTAATGCTGTTTTCTTGCCGTACTTTTTACTTAAATTATTTATTTGCAAGATAGTCTTCATTAGGAACCCTCCTTGTTTAAATGATTATTAAGAGCGGTTATTAGCTCTTGATTATTAAAACCGATTTTATGCATATTTTCAATAAAGGTATTCATAGCTGTTTGAGCCAGTTCTTTTTTTAACTGGTTAATGGTATTTTTGTTTTCAGTAATATAGGTACCTAAACCTTTTTTGGTAAAAGTAATTCTTTGTCGCTCTAACTCTTGGTAAGCCCGGGCAATAGTATTAGGGTTGACTTGCATTTTTCCGGCTTGATCTCTAATAGATAACAACTGCGCACCTCCTTCTAAAGTGCCTAAAACAAGAGTATATTTAATATGATTGACTATTTGTAAATAGATAGGTTCTTTATTGTTATAATGCATCGAACAGATCACATCCTAAGCAACTAATTTTTGACAACCATTATTTTTAAGGTAGATATTAGCCAAGTTTGTAACTGCCTATTTTAGAATATTTATTTTTTTCTCTAACAAGTGCGTGTTCGAAAAGTATGTTTGTGGTAAAAACCCCCCTCCCCGCACCCTT
>JAJOKO010000083.1 GCA_021129825.1 Desulfotomaculum sp.
GGAGGGTGCGGGGAGGGGGGTTTTTACCACAAACATACTTTTCGAACACGCACTAAAAGTTAAAAACCCTCCCACCTTTCTGGTTGTTTTAGTTTCATTTATCATCATTTGATATTATAAATATTATTTTATTACATTTCTTTGTGAATTACAAACATAAATCATGCGTCAGCTCTGGTTTTTTCGAATATTCTTTAATAATTTGTTCTGGTTGATCTGTTTTAATAATCAGATGCCCCATTTTACGTTTGGCATCCTGATTATTGCGCTTACCATACAAGTGTATTTTTGTATTTTTCTGAAAATTGGGTATCTTTTTTAATATCTGGGGTAAATCAGCCCCTAATATATTGACCATTACTACCGGTGTCAATAATTCAGTAGCGCCAAAAGGTAAATTACAAACAGTCCGGATCAATTGTTCAAACTGGGAAACATAGCAAGCATCCCAGGTGTAATGTCCAGAATTATGCGGTCGGGGAGCCAATTCATTAACCAGTAAACCTTGATCGGTAACAAAAAATTCTACCGCTAGTAAACCGGTAATTTGAAAAGCTGCTGCTATTTGCTTGGCTATTTGGGTTGCTGCTACCTGTATTTCAGGCGAAATACGCGCCGGCACTATCGTCAGATGCAAAATGTTTTCCCGGTGAATATTTTCTGCTACCGGGTAGGTCACCATCTCACCGGTTTCTTTTCGAGCTACAATCACTGAAATTTCAGCAGCAAATGAAATATATTTTTCTAAAACTAATTTCTGATTACCTGATTGTAACATTTCATAAATGCTTTTCAATTGTTGATCACTGGTTAATACTTGCTGACCTTTACCGTCATAGCCACCATATACTGTTTTTAGTACACAAGGGTAACCTAATTCCGCTACCCCGCATTTTAATTCTGATGCATTGCTCACTAGCCTAAAAGGCACTACTGAAAAACCGTTTTTTTGCAACTGCTGTTTTTCTGCCAGCCTATTTTGGGTAATAGCTAAGATCCGACTTTTTTGAGGCAAGTAATATTGTTTTGCTAATGTTTCTACCAATTGAACATTAATGTTTTCAAATTCATAAATTAATACATCTACTTTTTCGGCCATGCTAATAGCCGCTTTTAAATCATTTAAATCCGCCACAATTTGTTCATCTGCTACTTGCCCACAGGGAGATGCCGGATTAGGATCTAAACAAATGATATCATAACCCATTCTTTTACCTTCCATTGCCGTCATGCGACCTAACTGACCGCCACCCAAAATACCAATAGTTGCCCCCGGTAAAATTGTTTTGGGTATCATCTTATGACCAATCCTCCGTTTCAGCCGCTTTTAGTACGGTTTGAGCCGCTTTTGCTCTGAAATTAATCAAGCGGTCACGCATATTTTGGTCTGCTAACGCCAATATCTGCCCTGCTAATAAAGCGGCATTTTTGGCTCCGCTGACTCCAATAGCCATAGTAGCTACTGGTACGCCAGCAGGCATTTGCACAATAGATAATAATGAATCCATCCCTTGAAGATGAGCTACCGGTACTGGCACCCCAATAACCGGAATAATAGTTTTAGCGGCTACCATCCCCGGTAAATGAGCGGCACCCCCGGCACCAGCAATAATCACTTTAATCCCTCGTACTGGTGCTTGTTCCGCAAAATCATATAACCAATCAGGAGTACGATGAGCAGATACTATTTTTTTTTCGTAGGGAATATTTAATTGCTCTAAAATCATACAGGCTTCCTTCATTAAATACCAATCTGATTTACTACCCATAATCACTGCAACTGCTACTTGTATTGGAATCAACTCCTTTTGAAAAATAGTTATACATTATTAAGCTACTGCCCTTGCCCTAATGTATAAGCACGTTGCCCATTTAACAAGTACAGATTTTCTAGCTTAATCCATTCCAAACCATCTTGCTCAACCCGCACCATCAAATTACGAATAGCGGCATGGGTAGGTCGGTCTTGCCCCGCCGCTGCTTGGAACCGGCAACGCCAGTGGTCGGTACAAAACGTTTCTGGAAAACCGCCCGGGTAGACTACCTGCCCACGATTACTCAGCATAATTAAACGGAACTCCGGTCCAGCGATTTGCTCCAGTTTTTTACCCAATTCATTAGCTGAAAGTACCCCGTTAGCAATAAACAAATCCACCCCGTCAAGCTGCATTACATCATTACGTACATTGGTCAATTTTGGTTTTTTAAAACTAACTACTGCCTGGCTATAATCCACCGGTTTAAGCAAGGTCGGTTTTTGACCTAAACGAGCCACAATGGCTTTAGCAAATTCCTTCGTACCGACTTCAGTATAGCCGGTTTGACCGGCAGCTTTTTTTACAATATCCCTAGTCCAAACCCGGTCTTCAATAGTTTTAAGCCACGCATTATGCACTTGTTCCGCTACTTCGTTTTGCCCAATGTAAACTAACATATTGATCCCGCTCAGTAATAAACCAGAGGGGTTAGCAATATTTTTGCCGGCAATATCTGGGGCTGAACCATGAATAGCTTCAAACATAGCATAGCGTTCACCAACATTAGCACTGGGAGCAAGTCCGATTGAACCGGCCACTTGGGCGGTTACATCTGAAGCAATATCTCCGTAAAGATTCGGGATTACTACCACGTCAAAGTTAGTCGGGGTATCGGCTAAAAGGGCAATCCCGATATCTACAATCCAGTGTTCGTTTTCAATATCGGGATACTCTGCTGCTATTTCATCAAATACTTTATGAAACAATCCGTCTGTCAATTTCATGATATTATCTTTAGTCATGCAGGTTACTTTTTGACGCCCGTAAGCACGAGCATATTCAAAAGCATACCGCACCACCCGTTCACAACCCGGTCGTGAAATTAGCTTTAAGCACTGCACCACTTCCGGCGTTTGCTGGTGTTCGATGCCGGCATAGAGGTCTTCTTCATTTTCACGCACAATTACTACATTCATATCTGGGTGCTTAGAGGGTACTACCGGACTATAACTGACAACCGGGCGCACATTAGCGTATAAATTAAGACTTTTACGAATAGTCACGTTTAAACTTTTATATCCCCCACCCTGCGGTGTGGTAATTGGTGCTTTATAAAGTAACCGGTTATTTCTGATTATTTCCCAAGTTTCAGCAGTGATGCCGGAGGTATGCCCGGCAAGATAGACTTTTTCACCAAGTTCAATAAACTTGGGTTCAATCATAGCCCCACCCTCTAATAAAATATGGAGAGCAGCATCCATTATTTCCGGTCCGATACCGTCACCTTTAGCCACCGGTATTATTTCTCGCTTACTCATGTTTTTGCTCCTTAATAGTTTGATTTAGTGATTAGTAAAGCAGCTTTCAGCGGTCAGCGGTCAGCTAAAAAATAAGTTCAAAAACTTTCTTTAGGTGCGTGTTCGAAAAGGGTACCATTTATCACATTTAAAATTTACACATTAACCCAATTGACCTTAAAACACACCCCCACCCTA
>JAJOKO010000091.1 GCA_021129825.1 Desulfotomaculum sp.
TGCAGCCAGAGAAGCAGCCGGTTTTGAAAATTGCCGGGCTATTCAACCGGACGGTAGCTTTCAACCAGTTGGTAAGGGTAAAAGTCAAGGTTTAGGTCTGGGATTTGGTAATGGTAGAGGACAAGGAATGGGACCGGATCTTGGTGATGGTGCCGGACAAAGAATGGGTCAGTGCGGTGGATTTGGCAGTGGGATGGGTCGCTAAGCAACGAAAGTAAAAAAGACAGTGAACTTAGTTCACTGTCTTTTTTACTATATTATTCACATCACAAGTCCCAACGGGGGCAACGGTTACCCCAGCGTCCGATTACTTGATCTTCTTCATGTATTTCTACTACTTCACAAGCATTAGGACAGTGTTCACATTCAAAACTACTGGTGCGATAAGCTAAATCCGAAACAGCAAACCCCTTAAAGGTTGTTTTGCCGGTCCGGGCGACTTCTTCTTTTGCTAACTGGGCTACGCCCACCGCTCCCATAACATTGAAATATTTAGGGATAATCACGGCTAAGCCTAAGTGTTGTTCAAAAGCTGCTTTAATACCAGCATTGGCAGCCACGCCGCCTTGAAACAATACGGGTGATAATATTTCTTTACCTTTACCAACATTGTTTAAGTAATTACGTACCAGAGCATCACACAAGCCGTTAATTATATCTGCCAGCGAATGCCCCATTTGCTGCTTGTGAATCATATCTGATTCGGCAAAAACAGTACATCGTCCGGCTATACGCACTTGAGTTTTAGATTCTAAGGCTAAATTACCAAAATCAGCAATAGATATATTTAAGCGGGATGCTTGTTGGTCTAAAAACGAACCGGTGCCGGCGGCACAAACGGTGTTCATAGCAAAATCGGTCACGATACCGTTACTCAAAGTGATTATCTTTGAATCTTGGCCACCTATCTCCAGAATTGTTTTTACGCCTGGCACCAGCAAAGAAGCAGCCACAGCGTGGGCAGTGATTTCATTTTTAATCACATCGGCACCAATGATTACACCGGCTAAGTAACGTCCGCTGCCAGTAGTGCCTACAGCGGCGATTTCTATATCTGGGTCTAATTTTTCAACAGCTTCCTTTAAACCTTTTTTAATAGTTTCTAATGGTCGACCCTTGGTGCGCAAATATAAGTTTAATAATACTTTGGTGTCATCTGTTAGCACTACTATATTAGTGCTGACTGATCCTACATCAATGCCTAAGTAAGCTTTCATATTAGTCAGTTTATCCTTTCATACTTATATTAAATTGCAGCAGCAGTGATAACTGATTGCTGTTTTCGCTTCAATAAATCTATAAAAGCTTCTAACCGCGTAGTCATGCCGGCTTTACCGGTTTGTTCGTCAAAGAAAAAAGTGAGTACCGGGATATCGTGAACATTACTTACTTTATTTAAGATGGTACGAGCAACGATTTCCGGGGTGCAAGTAAAGGGTGCCACTTGTACTACACCGTCAAATTGCCGCCGGGCATACTTCACCACATGACCGACTGTTTCCCGACCATGCCCGCCTATTTTATAAGGCAGGTAGGGTTTAGCAGCCTCTATTGCTGTATCGTGTTCTTTGGTGCTTTGACCCAGCGTGTCTTGGGTCCAACCGGTTAAATATAGCGAACGTTCTACTTCTACTCCCATGTACCCGAGAGTTTCTTCGATTTCTAAATTACTGGTTGGTTCCAGCAAAACATAAATTTCACCTGTTAAACCTACTTTTAACACTTGGCGCTGGGGATCTATAGCAATATTTTTAAATGCTTTGATGCCGGCTACTTTTGCTTCCGCAATTTGCTCGTATGTTTTGGCTTCATCCAGCCAAGCTTGGGTTTGGCGGTAAACTTTACTGGTATCACCGCGTTTTAACTCCCGGGGTCGGATTTGATGACTGAGCTTTTCCATAGCATCTAAAGCTTTTAATTTTTCCCAGCTTTTTTTAAATGCTTTATAAAACAGATAGATTGATGTTAGTGGTGTTTTGGCAGTAGTTACTCGATGTAACTTGCGGATAAAATCCAGATAGTTACGTTTAGGGTAGCCAAAACAAATAACTTCTGCTTCATGCCCCATATCTTGTAAAATAGATTGATGCAAATGCGAATAATGCCCAAAACGACAAGGACCGTAACTATCGACAGCAATTAGAGTGTCAGCCCCTAACTCTATTGCTTCTAAATAAGTACCTAATACTATTTTATACGGTAAACAAACAAATTCAGGAGAGTATTTCACTCCCAAATCTAACGTTTTTTTAGTAGGCACCGGTGGCATAATTACTTCATTACCGAGTTCCTCCATTAACATTTTAAAAGGGATACACGAATGTCCCATGTGGGGAAATGTTACTTTGCGCATTTTAACCCTCCCGACTCTTTTTTACGTCTAACCATATCTGTAAAAGCTTCTAATCTAGTATGCATACCGGCATCACCACTGTGTTCATCTAAGGTGATACACATAAAAGGCACCTCCGGTCGTTTTTGAGCTTCCAGTTTAAGTTGATCAATAACCATAGAATCAGGACCGCAGGCAAAAGTAGACACATAAATAAGACCATCTACATCTTGGTGTTTAAAAAAATGAAAAGCGGCTTTTATAAGCTGGTCACTGAACGTCCAAAACATGTTTTTAGGTAGTTTTTTACTTTGGTTTTTAATCCAATGCGCCGGTATTTGTTCTAATGTAATGGTTTGTACGCCTAGCTTACTTAATTTATCCAGCATATTAACACTAACAAAGTCATCATGAACAACATAAGAGTAACCTAACACTGCAAAACGTAGTGATTTTGCTTTTGGTGTAGAAACAGCTTGCTTTTTTTCGGTTTTAATTTGTAACATCGCTTGTTCCGGAGTTAAACCTTGCAACATCAGTTGGCGATATTTTTTTAAACTACGCCGGGCTCGATAATAAGCAGAAAAAATTTTTATTTTATTACTAGTGAAGCGTTGACCAATTTCATAAAACGCCTGCCAAATAGCAAAACGATTTTCCCGCACATCAATGTGGGTATCAATAATTTCCGGTAGACCATCTAAAGAATGTTTCATCATATCAGATAGTGCTAAAAATTTAGGGCAATAGACAGTTTTGCCGTTTAAACAAAATACCTTTGGTATAAATAAAAAATCTACCTTATCTTTTAAATCTTGCACGTGACCATAAAAAACTTTAATCGAAACACAAGTATCAGCATGCGCTTTTTGGATACCGGCATTGATAATATTTTTTGAAGTTTTTTTAGAAGTAACTACTTCTACACCGAGTTCTTGGAAAAATGTTTGCACCATCGGAAAGTAATTATAGTAAAAAAGAGTACTGGGGACACCAACTTTAATCGCCAAAAATAATCTTCCTTTCAAAACGAAAATATCGAATTTATTATTAAAATTCTGCTAATTTATATTAAAGTGCGTGTTCGAAAAGGGTACCATTTAGCACATTTAAAATTTACATATTA
>JAJOKO010000090.1 GCA_021129825.1 Desulfotomaculum sp.
ATTAAGTCGCCTTGAACTTCTTGGGTCTATCGTACTCCTTTTCGAACACGCATTTCAAATAACCGGTACTCATTAATTTGGGTACTGGTTTTTTTATAATTTGTAATGTTATAATGTAATATGGTGAAAATTAAATATAAGGGAGTGCTTGATATGAAATGTGCTATTTGTAAAATGAAACCTAAAAACAAGTGTGAAAAAGAAGGTTTTGACTGTACCGGTGGCAAATTAGATCTTTCGGACTATCAACTGGAAGAAAATCAAGGGCCGCATAGAATTAGCGGTTATTTACAATATGAGCATGGGGATAATTTAACACGCCTTGAAGAACTGATGGAATATTGCAATAAAATGGAATATAAAAAACTTGGTTTGGCTTTTTGCATTGGTTTAGCCGGAGAATCCCGGTTAATTTCTGAAATTTTATCTAATCATCAATTTCAAGTTTCATCAGTTTGCTGTAAAATTTGTGGTTTGGATAAACAAGATTTTGATGTACCTAATATCAATTCGAAAAAATTGGAGATTTTATGTAACCCGATTGGACAGGCACAAATATTGAACCGGGCTAAGGTTGATTTGAATGTAGAAATAGGTTTGTGTGTAGGACACGATATTTTATTACATCAATACTTAGAAGCACCGGTTACGGTATTGGCTGTTAAAGATAGAATGTTGGCTCACAATCCGTTGGGGGTAGTTTACTCCGGATATTGGAAGAAGAAATTTAAAGTTAAGTAATTATTGCTTGATGTCAGGCGAATATCTTAATGGTTGGAGGAATTAATTTGGCAGTTGCTCATTTAGATGGTAAATCATTCCAAAACTTATTAAAAGGTAGTATTAAATTACTAGCTAATGCAAAATCAGAAATAAATGCTTTAAATGTTTTTCCGGTTCCAGATGGTGATACCGGTACAAACATGTATTTAACTCTTGCTGAAGCCGTTAAGGAAGTTAATCAAGTGGATAGCGAGCGCTTAGATAAAGTGATAGAGGCTATTGCCCGTGGTAGCTTGATGGGTGCCCGTGGTAATTCCGGTGTGATTTTATCTCAAGTATTTAGTGGTTTTGCTAATGCCTTACAAGGGAAAGCAAGTGCTACTGCTGAAGACTGGGCGAATGCTTTTGAAGCAGGGAGTGAAATGGCTTATAAAGCAGTTGCTGAGCCGGTGGAGGGAACTATTTTAACGGTACTGAAGCAAAGTGCCAAAGCGGCCCGGGAAGCAGCTGATCGTAATCCGGATTTAATCAGACTGTTGCTTACTATGTATCGTGATGCGATCAAGGCCTTACAGCAAACACCGGAGCAATTAAAAATCCTGAAAGAATCCGGAGTAGTTGATGCTGGCGGCAAAGGCTGGGTAGTTATTTTACAAGGGTTACTCTATGTATTGCGAAAAGCTGAACAGGTTGAATTATTGCAGGATTTCACTGCCAATCAAGCTAAGAACTTAGAATCCTTTGCAGAAAAAGCGGTTGGTAACAGCATTGAATATAGATATTGCACCGAATTTTTATTAAAAAGTAAAAATTTGATTTTAGAGCAAATTAAAGCAGAACTAACCCCTTTCGGAGATTCTTTAATGGTAGTAGGTACTGGCGAAACCGCTAAAATTCATATTCATTCTAATAATCCTGGTTTAGTACTGGAAACTTGCTTAAATCATGGTTCATTACATAAGATCAATATTAGTAATATGTGTGAGCAAAATGAAAATTTGCAAGCAAATAAATCGCTAGCAATTGTGGCAGTAGGGCTGGGTAAGGGTATTAATAGTATTATGGAAAACCTTGGTGTGGATATAATAATTAGCGGTGGGCAAACCATGAATCCCAGTACTGAAGATATTATGCAAGCGATAGCAAAGGCACCATCTGACAAGGTGATTATTTTCCCTAATAATAAAAACATCATTATGGCGGCTCAACAGGCAGCTTCGATAAGTAAAAAAATAGCATTTGTGATGCCGACTATTTCTATTCCTCAAGGGCTTTCAGGATTATTGGCACTTAATACTGAAAGTAGTTTTGATGATAATATAGCCCAGATACAAACAGCGGTTAAAATGGTGACCACCGGGGAAGTGACTACCGCTGCGCGTGATGTAGCTATTAATGGGCAAACCGTTAAACACGGTGACATTATTGGTTTAATTGATGGTGATATGATGGTTGTAAACAATGATTTATACGCCACATTACATCAACTAATTCAGCAATTAACAGCTCGGGATGAAGAACTGATTACTTTATATTACGGTGCGGAAATTACCGATGTTTTGGCAACGGATACTAAAAAACGTTTACAAGCTGATTTTGCAGATGTAGAAATTGAAATTCATTACGGTGGGCAACCGCTTTATCAATATTTAATTTCAGCAGAATAGTTTTAGCGGATGTTTAAAAATAATTAATTGAGGTGCTTTAGGGATGCAATTTATTAAAATGCACGGACTAGGTAATGATTTTGTACTGGTTAATTGTTTGGCGAGCATAAATTTACCGGTGGATTTGGTAAAACTAGCCCAACAAGTTTGTCACCGCAACTTTGGTATTGGTGCTGATGGGTTGGTATTATTATGGCCGTCAGATACAGCTGATTTACGGATGCAGATCCTAAATCCTGATGGTAGCGAAGCAGAAATGTGTGGTAATGCTATCCGGTGCGTAGCAAAATATGTGTATGAACATCATATTGTACAGCAAGAAAAAATAAATATTGAAACACTGGCCGGCATGATAGTGCCGCAAGTAATTGTAGCAAAGGGGCTTGTAAATACAGTGCAGGTGGATATGGGCAAACCGGCATTACAGCAGTCTCAAATACCGCTACAAATGCCTACCGGTAGTCCAACAGACCGGGTGATTAACAAATCACTAGCAGTAGAGGGGCAAGTTTTTAATATTACGACTGTTTCCATGGGTAACCCTCATTGTGTTATTTTTATGCCGGAACTAGATAAGGTGCCAATAGCTCAATTAGGCCCCAAAATAGAAATTCACCCGGTATTTCCTCAAAAAACCAACGTAGAATTTGTCCAAGTAATTAACCGGCAAGAAGTGCGGATGCAAGTTTGGGAGCGTGGTGCCGGCCTAACTATGGCTTGCGGTACTGGAGCTTGTGCTACTGTAGTAGCGGCAGTGTTAAATGATTTAACCGGTAGGAAAGTAACAGTTCATTTAGCTGCCGGTACCCTGATGATTGAATGGTTGAACAACCAGCACGTTTACATGACCGGTCCGGCTGTTGAGGTGTTTAGCGGTGAGTTTAGTTTATAATTATATCCTTGTGGGAAAGCGTGCCGGAAATCATATTTTTCAGCAGAAAAAGGTATTTTTTGTTTTGAGAAGAAATTATATTTATATTAAAGTATCTAAAATAATAAAGGAGT
>JAJOKO010000110.1 GCA_021129825.1 Desulfotomaculum sp.
AAGTTTCCGCTTCTGCGGCCGAGTTGAGCAACACTGCGGTAGAAATGGATCAAGCATTAGCGAAATATAAGTAAAAGAGCACTCTCGGAAACAGTAAAAAAGCTCCAAACACCCCCTCCCCCTAACCCCCTCCCACTAGTGGAGGGGAAATCAAGTTCCCTCCCCCTTGATGGGGGAGCGGGTACCCACCCGAAGGGAAGGGTGCAGGTGGGGGTGAAAAAACGAAAACTTTCTTTGAAAGGTACAGAAATAGTGGGGTTAGACTTTCCGAGAGTACTCAAAATAAACTGCGGGGTAATTATAAAAGAGATAAGGAGCTGTTCAATAATGTCTAACAAGCAAAAAAAGAAACTGACCCCGGTGCAACAGCAGTACCACTCTTTTGCTAAAGAGCGGGAACCCCGGCGCCCGGTATTAGCCAATTGTTTGCGAGCGTTTTTAGTAGGTGGGCTTATTTGTATTTTAGGTCAAGGTATTTTTGATTTTTTTAGATATGTGCTTGATTTTAGCGAGAAAGCAGCAATTAACCCGATGGTAGTAACTTTAATTTTCTTAGCCATTATTTTAACTGTTTACGGAGTATACGACAAGATGGCCCAGTGGGCCGGTGCGGGTACAGCAGTACCGATTACAGGCTTTGCTAATGCCATGGCTGCTGCGGCTATCGAACACCGTACCGAAGGATTTGTGCTAGGAGTAGGCGGGAAAATGTTTAAATTAGCCGGTGCGGTGATTGTATTTGGCGTTTTCTCTGCTTTTATAGTAGCCCTGCTTAAAACTACATTAGCTATGTTGGGAGTGATTTAACGTGTTACAAGGACACCAAACTTGGGTATTTAATAATAAACCGGCTATTTTATCAGCAGCCGCTATTGGTGGACCGATGGAGGCTCAAGGTCCGCTGGCGGCATATTTTGATGCGTTGCATGGTGATCTGTGGCTGGGACAAGACAGCTTTGAAAAAGCAGAAAAGAAAATTTTGGAAGAAGCCTGCGAAATGGCGATTAAAAAGGCTGGATTGCAAAAAAAGATATCCAGTTTTTTTTGAGCGGTGATTTAATGAATCAGATTATTTCCAGTAGCTTCGTTGCCCGCACTTTGGCAGTACCTTATTTAGGACTTTATGGAGCTTGTTCCAGTGCGATGGAAAGTCTGGCTATCGGGGCGTTGTTAGTAGACAGCCAAGCGGCTAATTATGTTCTTTGCGGTGCGGTCAGCCATAACTCTACAGTAGAAAAACAATACCGCTATCCGGTTGAATATGGCTCTCAAAAACCAGCTACTGCCCAGTATACCGTTACCGGGGCCGGTGTTTCGGTACTTGGTTCTCAAGCAGCAGGACCTAGAGTTACAGCAGCCACTATTGGACGGGTAATAGATATGGGGATCACCGATCCTTATAACATGGGTAGTGCCATGGCTCCGGCAGCGGTAGACACGATTACCGCTCACTTTAGAGATTTACAGATTTCTCCTGCAGATTATGACCTGATTGCTACCGGTGA
Source organism: Desulfotomaculum sp. (assembly GCA_021129825.1). Classification (GTDB taxonomy): domain Bacteria; phylum Bacillota; class Desulfotomaculia; order Desulfotomaculales; family Desulfohalotomaculaceae; genus JAJOKO01. The sequence continues at coordinate 1,506 of JAJOKO010000110.1, forward strand.
TTTGGGACGGGTCGGCTTTGATATTGCTACTGATTTATTTAAAAAGCATAATATAGAGATGCCGGAAAAAATATTTACAGACTGCGGCTTGCTGATTTACAGTGAAGATCAACCGGTATTTGCGGGTGGTAGTGGTTGCGGGTGTGCGGCTACAGTTACCTATGGTTATATCCTAAACAAACTTAAAGAAGGAGCACTAAAAAAGGTTTTAATTATTGCCACCGGGGCGCTCTTATCTCCTTTATCATACCAGCAAAATGAAACTATTCCCTGTATTGCGCATGCTGTTGCTATTGAGTGTTGTCAGTAAAGTCTGAAAGAAAGGGGCAGAGGGGTAAAGAGGTGTAACTATGTGCCTCTGTGCCTTTGCCCCTCTGTGCCTTGAGCGAAGCGAGAGGAGTGGTTGTAAATATGGAAGATTATTTTTGGGCCTTTGTGGTTGGTGGACTCATTTGTGTAATCGGACAATTATTATTGGATATAGGTAAATTCACCCCGGCGCATACCATGAGTATTCTGGTAGTAACCGGTGCTGTTTTAGAAGGTTTGGGACTTTACGAACCGCTGCTTGATTTTGCCGGTGCCGGTGCCGGCGTACCGATTACCAGTTTTGGTCATGCGTTGGTTCAAGGAGCAATGATCGAAGCCGAAAAGACCGGGATAATCGGGATATTTACCGGTCTTTTGGAAACAACCAGTGCCGGTATAGCGGCTGCTATTATTTTTAGTTTTATGGCCGCCTTGTTTTTTAAACCGAAAGAATAAGTGCTAATTATGTAAATATAATGATGTAACTTTAACCATTAATTACCTTTGGTCGTAAATGAACTTAATACACCCAGCGCCCGGCGGATTTGACTTTTGATACTATTTGTTTCATAAATAGCAAAGGTCAGCCACTTGCGCTCCTTTTTTGTTAGCGAAAGATTATTGGTATAAGTATGTTCAATAATAGTTTCGATATTAGGATCAGCTTTAATAGTAGCATCAATACGAATCAAGCGGTGTTTAATAGCTAACCCGCTTTTAGCAAATGTTAGATTAAAAATACTGATATATTCGCCCAACCGGCCATTTTCCGTTAGCAATGCCTGACCGGTTGCTACTGGTTTGCGCAACAGCAAATGGGTATGTCCGCCTAAAATAAGGTCTATCCCCGGTACAGTGGTACCCACCAACCGGTCTTCAAGATGACCCAGATGCGAAAGCAGGATTACTAAATCAACCTGTTCAACTATTCTTAATTGATGGCTGATTTTCCGGGCTGCTTGGATTGTTTTCTTGCTGTCCAAACAAAAAACAGTGTTAACTACTTCAGGGTGAGGAAATGGAATAGTGGATAGAGAAAAAATGCCAATTTTGAGATTAGCTAATTTCAGAATTTCGTAAGGCTTAAACAGTAATTTACCTTGAATATCTACCAAGTTAGCGGAAAGGAAAGGGAATTTGGCATTGGTTTGAGCGGTAAGTAACGGCTTAATTCCCCAGTCAAATTCATGATTGCCCACTGCCATAGCATGATAACCGGTAGCATTCATGATTTTAATTACTACCTCTTCCCGGGAACCCCATCCTTTAATATAACTTCTGCCATGAATAGTATCACCGGCATCTAATAGTAACAGGGGAGTTTTATTATCCCGCATTTTATTTACTATGGTAGCAATACGTGCTAAACCACCGAGCGTTCCTTTAACCCCTAGACGCTTGAAAGGGTTAACCCGACCATGCAAATCATTGGTATGGATGATCGTTAATTTTTGTTCGTTGCTAGAAATATCACTTTCATTTTTGGTACCTAAACGCATACTAAAC
>JAJOKO010000046.1 GCA_021129825.1 Desulfotomaculum sp.
TTTGGGTAAAGACTAGCCCTTGATGGGGGAGGGTAGGGTGGGGGTGTGTTTTAAGGTTAATTGGATTAATATGTAAATTTTAAATGTGCTAAATGGTACCCTTTTCGAACACGCACTTATAGTTTACATAGTAATTATAAAATCAATAGATTCTAAAAAACGCACCAGTTCCCGACCTTTAATTACCGGCAACTTAAGCATTTGTGGCTATTTCTAATTCTCTAAATTCTATAAATGTGTTTAAATCTTCCACTGGCGTTTCTTCCAAACATATATCTATCACTTCTTTTACATTTTCCAGTGCTTCCTCTATGGTTTCACCATATGAATGACAACCTTTGAATGCCGGACAACTGGCAATATAATACCCAACCTCATCTTTTTCAATAATTAACGGTAAATGTATCTTTTTTATCGGAAACACTTCCATTTATCTGCTACCCTTTACAATCTTGCCAAAACCAACTCGCCCATTTCTTTAGTACCCACTTGCTGCCTGCCCGCTTGCATAATATCACCGGTGCGATAGCCGTCTGCCAGTACTGCCGCTACCGCTTGTTCAATCGTTTTGGCGGCTGTTTCTAGGTTGAAACTAAGCCGCAACATCATGGCGGCAGATAATATTGTCGCCAGTGGGTTGGCTAAGTCTTGACCGGCAATGTCCGGCGCCGAGCCGTGAATTGGTTCATACAGGCTTACTTGGCCACCAATGCTGGCGGAAGGTAGCATGCCGATAGAACCGGTCAACTGGGCTGCTAAATCGCTCAAAATATCGCCAAACATATTTTCGGTAACCATTACGTCAAATTGTTGGGGATCGCGCACCAACTGCATGGCGCAGTTATCTACATACATATGGCTTAATGCCACCGCCGGGTACTCCTTAGCCAAGCTGATAAACCGCTCTCGCCAGTGCCGGGATGATTCTAATACATTAGCTTTGTCTACGGACATCAATTTGCCCCCACGCTTACTCGCTAATTCAAAGGCTAATTTAGCGACCCGGTCTATTTCCGGCGTGGTATAAACCAACGTGTCTACTACCCGGTAACCGCCATCAATGGCTTCTTTTTTCTTTTCACCAAAATAAAGCCCGCCGGTCAGTTCACGTACAATCAGCAGATCTAACCCAGCAACTACTGCCGGTTTTAAGGTGGAGGCATCTGCCAACACTGAAAATACTTGTACCGGACGCAAATTGGCGTATAAGCCCAGTGCTTTACGCAACGGTAACAGCGCTCCTACTTCCGGGCGTAAATGCACCGGCAAATTATCCCATTTATCGCCGCCTACCGCTCCCAGTAAAACCGCCTCACTGTTTTTACATAGATCTATTGTTGCCGGCGGCAGCGGGTGCCCGGTTTGATCGTAAGCAGCACCGCCAATTAAAGCTTCCTCAAATTCAAATTGATACTTATGTTTTTGAGCCACCGCTTTGATTACTGCTACTGCCGGTGGCACAATTTCCGCTCCAATACCGTCACCCGGTAATATTATGATTTTAGGCACTTTTTTCTCGCACCTTCTTTGCTACATAGTTTATTAAGCCACCGGCGGCAATGATTTGCTGCATAAATTCCGGCACCGGGGTCGCTTGATAACTTTCGTTTTGAGTTAAATTTTTAATAAGCCCACTGGTGGCATCAATTTCTAACCGGTCACCCGGTTGGATTTTTTCCACCGCTGCTACACATTCAAATATCGGCAACCCGATATTAAAAGCATTCCGGTAGAAGATACGCGCAAATGTTTTCGTCACTACACAAGAGATGCCCAGCGCTTTAATCGCCACCGGGGCATGTTCCCGTGAACTACCGCAACCAAAATTTTTACCGGCTACAATAATATCGTTTTTGCTGATTTTACCAGCAAAAGTAGCATCGGCATCCTCCATACAATGTTGGGCTAATTCTGCCGGATCGGATGTATTTAAATAACGCGCCGGGATGATTAAATCGGTATCAATATCATCACCAAAAGTCCAAACTTTACCGTTAATATTCATTTTTACTATACCTCCAGATTATAATTTCTCAAACTACTTTTTTGTTTTATAAAAATAGAACAACCTGCGCCTGAATTATTTTTATACAGATCATTCTCCTATTGCCTTTAAAACTTGATTATATAAGTTTTTATGAATTCTAAATCCTTTATTTACTGCTAAATCCAAGTATGGTTTTACTAAATTTAGATGCCCTTGATACTTAGCTTTGATTAATATCCCAATAAAACCCGTCTTATTCAAAACATACATACTAGCTATTCTACGAGCATCCGTTTCATCAATAATAATTAAATCTGATTTTATTTCCAGTGCTAAGGCGATTACTTCTGATTCTCCATAATCCAAGTCTTTATTTAAAGCTTTTATCAAGCTGGTGTTTAAAACTTTTTGAACTCGTAATATTTCCCCAGTTATTAATTTAGAAAGTTTTTGCGAATCTTGTTTTCCTTTTATAATTATTTCATCATACACAGCCTTTGGTATGATTACTTGTTTATATAAACTTTCCAATAAATCTAATCTATCTATATTGGACAGGTTGATCAGTGGTGAAGAATTGCAAATTACTTTAAGTCGTCTCTTCTTCTCCCCGTCCATACTGCAAATCCTCCTCAAGATCTTCTAAGTGATAGTGACGAACAATATTTCTTTTGTTTAGTTCTTTATGGAAGACCCACTTATCCATCTGAGCCAATTCTCTGGCTTTACCAAAAGATAATATCGCCCGTTGATAAAGCGAAATAGCTAATTCAGTTAAAAGAACCGTTTTTTTTTCTTTCTCCGGTATTTTTAAAGCTAAATATACCTTAGTAGGAATAGGCAAATTTACTTCCACCGCTATCAACCTCCTCTAAATTATAAGTAATCATACAGAAATAAATTAAATCTATATTTACCAGCTATTTGCTTATTATAGCATGTTGTGATAAGTCAAACAACCAAGATTTAGAAAGCATGATTTAGCATCTAAAAATAGCAGGGAATTTAGGTAATATGTAGAATATACTCAAGGCGGCCACTATAAGTGCGTGTTCGAAAAGTATGTTTGTGGTAACCCCCCTCCCCCTAACCCCCTCCCACGAGGCTAGTCTTTACCCAAAAAAAAGCACTGGACACGATGGGGGATGTTGAATAAGCTTTACATTACAACACAAACAGATGCTTTTTTTAAACCTCCCCTCCCCTTGTGGGAGGGGCGGGTACCCACCCGAAGGGAAGGGTGCTGGAGGGGGGATGTTGATAAATAGA
>JAJOKO010000106.1 GCA_021129825.1 Desulfotomaculum sp.
TTCTTTTATAAAGCCATACAATAACCCGCCCAGCATTAATAATCCGGCAAAACCTACTGCCGGGTAAAGTAGACCTACCAAGGTAGAAAACCCAAATTGAGCAGCCCCAAAGGCTAAAATGCTTACGCCGGTAATACTCAACTTAAAACGATGCTTGATCACTCTGGCCGAAAATCCGTAAAGGCTGGCTACTGCGGTAGTATATACTGCCGCCAGTAAGATCACTACAAAAATGATTTGAATTACAGGTGAAAATCGGTCGGTAACAGATAACATCGGGATTTCATAAGCGGTAACCGCCGGGATGTTAGCCAGCAAAGCAATATTAATAGCTAAAGCCCCTAACCCTAGGCTAATCCCCCCGAATAATGCTCCTGACCACAAATTAGCCGGCTTTTTAACATGCTTGCCTAAGGGAGCTAATACCGCTACTCCCAGCACTAAATTATAGGATACATAAACAATAGCAGAAAACGGCCAAAAAGGCACCGGCGCTTGGGCAGGGTCAGCCCATTGATTCACCACAGCCAGGTCAAGCGGGCTATAAATTCAGGTAGCCACACTAATCCCGATAATAAACACTAATAGCACCGGGGTAATATAGCTGATCACGCTGATCACCCCCCGGATACCCAGCATGACCGTAAGTAAAGTGCTTACCGCCAGCACCAAACTACCCAGCAAATAGGGTGCCGCAAACTGCTCTTCAAAAATAGCCCCCGCCCCGGCAATCATGGCCGTGAAAGCTCCAAATAAAAAAAAGGTGATTACCGCATCAATTGCTTTACCGACCCAACGCCCACCGGCATGACGAATTACCTCGCGATAAGAATTTGCCTTTAACCGGTGTCCTAAATCCAAAATTATAAAACCAAAAAAAACAAATAAAATTGCCGCCAAGGTCACCGCCAAAAAACTGCTCACCCCGAAAAAACTAAAAAACTGCAATACTTCTTGACCAGATGCAAAACCTGCTCCGACAACCGTCCCGGCATATACAGATGCTATTTTAAAAGTGGCTATTGGTTTTGTATTCGTATTTGTACCCATGTTCCTTATCATGTCGCAAAAACCGGGTAATTATAAATTGCTTCATTAAATAACTGGTGTTGACTTGCTAAGAAAAATTAAAGTATAATACTGCCAAGAGGTGATTGATATGACCATGGCTAATCCTCAAATTAAATTTACTTATCAGGACTATTGCCTGATGCCGGAAGATAAACGCTACGAATTGATGGGAGGAAAATTTTTCGTGACACCTTCACCAAGCGTAATTCACCAACGTGCTGCTGCTAATCTGGAAGCTATCCTGCGAGATTTTGTCCGCCAAAATGATCTCGGTGAAGTGCTGGATGCTCCTTTAGATGTGCTTTTATCTCCCTATGATGTAGTGCAACCGGATATTATTTTTATTTCCCGCAAGCGTTCCAGCATTGTGACCGAGGCTAATATCAAGGGAGCACCGGATTTGCTGGTAGAAGTGCTTTCGCCGTCCACAAGAGAGCGTGATCGCACCACCAAAAAAAAGCTTTACGCCAATCACGGGGTACGGGAATTATGGCTGGTCAACCCGATGTCTCAAACAATAGAAGTATTTGATTTAGAATCCGATCCGGCAGGCACAGCTCCCCGGTTTTACACTCGTTTGGCTAAAGAAGCGGTGACCTCCCTAGTGCTTGACGGTTTAGAAGTGGATTTGCAGGAAGTGTTTTAAGTGGGTTACGGTTTAAAAATATTCGCTATCAGCAAAAACTTGTTTATCTATTTTCTGGCTCCAACCTCTTTTACTGCATCAAGCAAGCGGCTATTAATATATATTTTTTCTCTACCCACCTTCTCTGACATTAAGAAGCCTGCTTTTTCCAGAGAAAACAAATAATTAGACGCCGTTTTTCTGGAAATATTAAGACCCTTTTGAATATATGAAATTTTAGTATAAAATTCAAAGAATATTAAATTTATTAATTCTCTTGAGTATATTTTAGGTAAGACCTTTTTCATATCACTGGCAGTCGTTTCTGCTAACAGGTCTATTTTTTTTGCAATCATTAGTGTTTCTTCAGCAGTTTCTTCTATCCCTTGTAATATAAATAAAATCCATTCTTCCCAGTTTTTTTTAGTAGTAACTCCCTGCAGCAACCTGTAATATGCTGATTTATTCCGAATAATAAATTTACTAAGATATAAGATTGGACTATCTAAAAGACCTTTAAGTACCACATACAAAACATTGATAATTCTACCTGTCCGTCCATTGCCATCATAAAAAGGATGGATAGCTTCAAATTGATAATGAATTACAGCTAACTTAACAAGAGTATCAATATTGTCATCATCGTTATTAATATATTTTTCAAGATTAGAGAGAAGAGCTAGTATTTTTTGTTCCCCGGCAGGTAGTGTATAAATAACTGCTCCTGTAAATTCATTTTTTAATACTACACCTGGTAATTTCCGGATACCAGCACGATTACTTTCAATACATTGTTGGATTTCAATCATCATGTTTTTTGTTAAAAATTCTTTTTCTTTAACTAATTTATATCCGTACCAGAGCGCTTTTCTATAATTAATAACTTCTTTTGCGGCAAAATTGAGATCGTTTTTTTGGCTCATGGCCTTAAATAACTCATCGTGGGTAGTAATAATATTTTCTATTTCCGAACTATCTTTTGCTTCATTCACTGTTACCGCATTTATTAAAATATTTTTATTTGGGAGCATATCTGCAAAAATTTTTAGTTCTGCTAACGCTCTATGTGCTATTACTAGTTGTTTCAGCACCCTTTTTGTTTCCAGTTCAACTTCCGGAGGTAAAAACTTCAAATTATTGTTGATGATCTCCAGCTCCTTTTTCTTACCTACTGGCTAATTATAACAAAATATAGGTAAAAAATCAAAAAAACTACCCGTGTTTTTAGAATATAGGTAGTCTTTACTCATGTTTTTATATTAACCGTCCCGGCTTGCTTACATCACTTTGTAATTAAAAATTTAATATTGAGTGCGTGTTCGAAAAGGGTATCATTTATCACATTTAAAATTTACATATTAACCCAATTGACCTTAAAACACACCCCCACCCTACCCTCCCCCATCCAGGGGGAGGAGACTTGATTTCCCCTCCCCTCGTGGGAGGGGATTAAGGGGAGGGGGGTTTTACCACAAACATACTTTTCGAACACGCACATTGAGTCTGTCAGTAA
>JAJOKO010000154.1 GCA_021129825.1 Desulfotomaculum sp.
GGGGTGTGTTTTAAGATTAATTGGATTAATATGTAAATTTTAAATGTGCTAAATGATACCCTTTTCGAACACGCACTTAAACTGCTTTTACTCCTCCAATGCAATCCACTCGGATAAATATTGCTCTAACTCTTGTTTTAACTGGTCTAATTGATCATTTATGGCCATACACTTATTATGATCTTGATAAACGGCTGGTTGTTTTAACTGCTGTTTTAGTTTAGTGATCTGGGTTTCGGCTAGCGGCATTAATGTTTGTAATTCGCGCAGCCGGTTTTGTTTTTGCCGTTTAGCCCGATCTAAAGCTTTATTCTTTAAAAAAGTAGCTTTATTTTGTTCTTTAGCCATTTTTTTATCATTGGTAGAACGTTGTTTTTGCTTGTTTTGCTTGATTTGGACCGGGTCAGGTTGTTTTTTTAACAAATAATAATCGTAATTACCGGGGTAGCTTTTAATCCCGGTTTTATTTAATTCCAGTACCCTGGTGGCAATTTTGTTCACAAAATAACGATCGTGGCTGACGAATAAAATGGTGCCGGGGAAATCAATTAAAGCGTTTTCCAGCACTTCCCGGCTATAAATATCCAAGTGATTGGTCGGTTCATCTAAGATTAAAAAATTAGCCTGTTTCAGCATTAGTTTGGCTAAGGCCAGACGCGCTTTTTCGCCACCGCTCAAATTATTTGTTTTTTTGAAAATATCATCCCCGCTGAACAAGAAATTACCGAGCACGGTGCGAATATCTTTTTGATCCAGCTGGGGATATTGATCCCAGAGCCAGGCCAGTAATTGTTTACTGCTTTGTAGATCGGCTTGTTGTTGTTCGTAGTAAGCTAATTGCACGTTAGTGCCTAGTTTAATATGGCCGGCCAGTGCTTTTAATGCTCCCGCCAGTGTTTTTAATAAAGTAGATTTACCCATACCGTTGGGAGCAATCAGGGCCAGATGTTCTCCCCGGGTGATTAAAAAATCAATACCGGTAGCGATGGTTTTAACTGGATTGATGGGGACATTCCGTGTGTTTGAGCGGTGTGTCCCCTCTCCTAGATTGATGGGGACATTCCGTGTGTTTGAGCGGTGTGTCCCCTCTCCTCTATAACCGGTGGTTAAATTAGTTACTGTTAGTACTTCTTTACCGCTTTGTTGTTTAATGCTAAAGTTGAAAGTAGTTTTTTTATTTGCCGCCACTGGCTTTGCTAATAGCTCTACTTTTTCCAGAGAACGCCGGCGGCTTTGCGCTCTTTTACTGCTGGAAGCACGGGCGATATTACGTTGAATAAAATCCTCCATGGCGTTTATTTTAGTATTTTGGCGTTGGTATTGTTCTAATTGTAGTGCTAAATCGGCCGCTTTTTGCACCAGATGTTGCGAATAATTGCCCGGGTAACGGGTGATTTTACCGTGTTCTAAATCATAGGTGACATTAGTTAGTTTATCTAATAAATAGCGATCGTGAGAGATTAATAACAGGGCGCCGGGGTATGCTTTTAAATATTGTTCCAGCCAGTTAAGCGTGTTAATATCCAGGTAATTAGTGGGTTCATCCAGCATCAGCATATCCGGGCTTTGTAACAATAATTTAGCTAAAGCGACCAGCGTTTGCTGCCCGCCGCTAAGTTTAGCTACCGGGCGATTAGCAGCAATAGTATCTAGTTTAAGCCCGTTGATAATGCTTTGTACTTTAGCCCGGTAACTGTAACCATCTTGATTTTTGAAAGTTTCAGTTAGTTCGGAATAATCCGCTAATAATTGCTGTGGGGTTGACCCGGTAGCGGTAGCCTGCTTGCTGATGGCCAGTTCTAAGTCTTTTAATTGTTGCTCCATAGTTACTAATGTTTCAAAAACAGTGAGTAGTTCCTCGAAAATAGTATTTTGGGAGGTTAACCCGCCACTTTGAGCCAGATAACCGCTGGTAATATCTTTAGGCTTGGTGACAGTGCCGCAGTCGGCCGTTAATTTACCGGCCAGTATTTTTAACAGCGTCGATTTACCGGCGCCGTTAACCCCTACTAACCCGGCCCGGTCGCCGGGTTGCAAAGCAAAGCTAATACCTGATAAAATGGTAGTAGTACCGTATGATTTTTTTATATTAGTCACTTGTAGTAGCATTTTTTTCACCCGTTGTATATTCTACCGCAATTAGGTAGGGATAGGCAAGCATTTTGAACCAAGGGGACAGTTCTTGAAGGGTTTTGGTTTTCAAACCATAAGAATTCCCCTTGGTTAGGGTGTCTACCTTGATTTTATTATTCACCTTGCCTAAACCGGCTGATATCGACTATAATATACTTATATAATCAGGGTGGTGAATATCCAATAGATGAGCAGCAGAATAAATCGACAAACCAGCATAATAACCAGCATGATCATGGTTATAAGTTTTTACTATATCGCACCCGAACATTTCTCCAGCTAATCCAGACTTTTGTTAAAGAAGACTGGGTCAAAGATATTAACGAAAAAGATTTGATAAAAGTAGATAAATCTTATATTCTACCAGACTTTAAAAACAAAGAGGCTGATGTAGTTTATCGTTTGAAAACCAAGGACAGAGATGTTATCTTTTACCTGCTCTTGGAGTTACAATCTAGCGTAGACTACCTGATGCCTTTTAGACTGCTCTTGTACATGGTGGAAATATGGCGGGATATATTTAATAACACTGCTGAAAATGAAAGAATCAGGAAGACTTTCCGGCTCCCGGCGATAATCCCTGCTGTGTTGTATAACGGTGCCAATAACTGGACAGCAGCAATCAGTTTTAAAAAAATACAGGCTAATTACCAGCAGTTTGATAAACATCTGCTGGATTTTGAATATATTTTATTTGATGTAAATCGTTATGATGAAGCAGAGCTGTTGCAAATATCCAACCTGATGGCTATTGTATTTGCACTGGATAGAAACAATAAATATCCCGTTGAAATAATAAAAATATTGAAGAAAACATCCCACGCCTTAAAAAAGATGAGTGCCGGTGAATTTATCCAACTGATAACCTGGCTTAAAAATACGTTAAAAAAACAGATGCCTGAACCGGCACAACAAAAATTAGATAAATTGATAGACCAAACCAAACCATGGGAGGTAGAAAAAATGATTGGTAATATAGAAATTGCTGCGGAAGAATGGCAAAAGAAAGTCTGGCAAGAAGGTAAACTGGAAGGTAAACTGGAAGGTAAACTGGAAGGTAAACTGGAAGGTAAA
>JAJOKO010000093.1 GCA_021129825.1 Desulfotomaculum sp.
GGGGAGGGTAGGGTGGGGGTGTGTTTTAAGATTAATTGGATTAATATGTAAATTTCAAACGTGCTAAATGGTACCCTTTTCGAACACGCACTTATACTAAAATTTTATTATTTTTAAGTACAAACATTAAGTAATTAACTTTAAATACTGAACATTTATTGAATATCTGATTTAAGTGGTTTATAATAACTAGATAGCTTCACTGTTTATGATAATATCATCAACAAAAAAAAGTAATAAACAACCGCTTTCAGTATATTATAACTTGTGAAATAAATATAGAAAAGACTAACTAGGAGTTGTTTATGGAAAATTTAATGATAGCTAATCAAGAAGCTAATACCTTAAAGGGTATTCACAATGACGAAGTCACGGTTTGGCGAGTTAAACAGACCATCCCGGCGCTGAATATCATCCTTGCTAATCAATTAAATATATCAGAGCTATTAGCTCAAATGTTGATCAACCGGGGTATTTATACTGTAGCAGAAGCACGGTTATTTTTGAGCAGTAATTTAGCAGATCTGCATGATCCACTGTTGATGAAAGATATGGCTAAAGCTTTGGCTGCGGTTACAGCATGTTTGCGAGATAGTAAACCGGTGCTTATTTATGGTGATTATGATGTTGACGGTATTTCCGGCACTGCCCTGTTAGTAAATGCCCTGCATCGTTTAGGCGGGGTGGTGAATTACTATATTCCCAAACGAGATCAAGGTTATGGTTTACATAGTGAAGTATTGCGTCAAGCAGTAGCAGATGGCTATAAGTTAGTAATTACTGTTGATTGTGGCATAACTGCGGTAGCAGAAGCCCAATTAGCTAAGGAACTGGGGTTAATGCTGGTAATTACCGATCATCATCAACCCGGTCCAGAATTACCGGCAGCCTTGGCGGTGGTTAACCCTAAAAGAACTGATTGTCACTATCCATATCAAGATTTAGCGGGTGTCGGGGTGGCACTGAAATTAGTGCAAGCCATTTACCGGTCAGCCGGTTTACCCGATAACGCTTGGCACGATATGTTAGACTTGGCTTGCTTAGGTACTATTGCAGATATAGTGCCGTTATTGGGAGAAAACCGGATTATTGTTAAGCACGGCTTGAAACAATTGCAAAATACTTCTAATTTAGGTTTAGTCGCTTTAAAGGCAGTATGCAGCGTTGCAAACAGAGTTATTGATAGCCGGGATGTGGGTTTTGCGCTGGGACCACGTCTTAATGCTGCCGGACGTATGGGTGATCCCCAGCGAGGAGTAGAGCTTTTGCTATGCCCCGAACCAGAGCAAGCCCGAAAAATTGCCATGGATTTAGATCAAAGCAACCGGGAACGCCAAAACATTGAGCAACAAGTATTAGATGATGCGGTGTTAATGTTAGAACAAACGCAACCAGAACTTTTAAAATCTAAAATTTTGGTGTTGGCCTCAGAAAATTGGCATTTTGGGGTTATTGGTATTGTGGCCTCCCGTTTGTTGAAACGTTATCATCGCCCGGTGCTGATGATTGCTATTCAGGATGAACAAGCTAAAGGGTCAGCCCGTAGCATAGATGGCTTTAATTTATATACTGCTCTGGAATATTGTCGCAATTGTTTGCTTAAATTTGGCGGTCATGAAAAGGCTGCTGGTTTTTCGGTAACTGTAGATAATATTAGTACATTACATCAAAAAATTAATGAATATGCAGATACAGTATTAGATGAAGAAGCTTTAATACCCAGTATTAATTTAGATCAACTGGTTGCTTGGGAACAATTAACTGCTGACGTAGTTACAGAAATGGCGTTATTAGCTCCATTGGGCCAAAATAACCCCGCTCCGCTGTTGGCAACCCAAGGTGTTGGTATTTTGGAAACACGGGCGGTAGGTAAAGCACAAAACCATTTAAAACTAAAACTTAAAAGTGAAAAAATAACATTAGGCGGTATTGGTTTTAATTTAGCTGCCCATATCCAAACATTTAATAATCCCCCGGTATCTGGGCAACTACCAACCAGAGATATTATTTTTACGCCAGAAATCAACGAATGGAACGGTACCAAATCAGTACAGTTAAAAATTAAAAATATTTGCCGGCAAGCTACCATTAAGAGCGGGTGCCCTCTGGGCGTGGACACACCACACCCTTCCCCTTCGGGGCAGGTAACCGGTGGAATGTCCCCATCAATTCAATTAGCCAGCCCGGATTATATTTTACAAAAATTAGAATTTTATAAGAAAAATGGTCCGGTAGAGGATAGGGAGCACACCGGGCAAAATGACAGGCGGCATCTCCTGGTTAATTTATTTGATCAAATTACTTTACACGATTACCGGGAATGTCCGGATCGTTTGGAAAAACTTTTGAATCTAATTATCCGGTTGCCCGCCGGGTGCAAGCAAGAACCAGTGATTATTCTGGTAAACAGTGGTTATCAAGTATTAGAGCTGGTACAATCTTTAGCGTTAAAACGAATTGAATTGGCTAAACGGATTGTTTATTACAGCCGGGGGATGCCTAATGAAACCATAGTGGATATTAGTCAATTAATTAAGCCGGATTCTGGAACAATACTGGTAACCACTCCGGAATTAATCAGCGATTTAAATATTGAAAATATCGGTAAAGTGATCTTTTATTATCCGCCCTTTAGTATGGAAGGATTACAGTTAACGGCAGAGGTGACTAGTGCTGGCGGAGAATGGTATTTTTTGTTTTCTACCGCTGATATTGCTGCATCCAGTAAGGTTTTGACTACCTTAGCACCGGAACGAGATTCTTTTGTAGCCTTATACCGGTTTTTAATCCAGCACACCGGTAATGAGCAAGTAGTTGAATTTTCAGCAGCAGCATTAAAAAAGCTGCTAACAGAAGATGGTGGGGCTTTAGTAGAAGACTATACTTTGGCATTATCAATGCGGGTTTTTGCGGAATTGAAATTATTAAAATTTGGTTACCGGGCTGGTATTTATCAAGTAAAAATGTTACCTAAACCTAGTGGAAAACTAAATTTAGAAAACTCAAAGACTTTTTACTGGACTAATGATATTGCTTTAGAAGGACTACAGTTTATTTCTAACATGGTCAGCGGTAACCTCAAGCAAATATTTAAGTTAATAGATGCTGAAGGTAAAGAGGTAAAGAGATGAAAAGGTAAAGAGGTTTTCTTAACCTCTTAACCTCTTAAACTCTTAAACTCTTAAACTCTTAAACTCTTAAACTCTT
>JAJOKO010000001.1 GCA_021129825.1 Desulfotomaculum sp.
GGTGTTGGCTGTGCCGCATTGCGAATATTTAGACATGGACTGGCCGGGAATAATGGCACTGCTTGCTAGTGAGCGGGGAATTGTAGCGGATGTTAAAGGGGTATTGGATGTAGCGGCCAAGCCTGAGAAGGTGACGTTATGGCGGCTTTGATTATCATTTACCAAAGGGGGTGAAGCATGCGCATTGTAATTGTTTCTCAGTACGCTAAATCTTTGCTTAATTTCAGAGGAGAGATGATTAAGGCGTTTGTTAAACAGGGGCATCAGGTGGTTGCTTTGGCCCCGGAGAAAGGCTTTGAAAAAGACTTGGCAACTCTCGGTGCCCAGTACCGGTCGATTCCGCTGCAGCGTACCGGGATTAACCCGGTAAAAGATTTACATACGCTTTGGGTGCTGGTGGGTGTGCTAAAAGAATTAAAGCCGGATGTGGTGTTTTCTTATGCTATTAAGCCGGTGATATATGGTTCTTTGGCTGCCCGAGTGGCTAAAATCCCGCAAGTTTATTCCATGATTAGCGGCTTGGGTTATGTTTTTGTGGGCGGTTCTTTAAAACAGCGTGTTTTGCTGCGGTTGGTGCAATTTTTATATCAACAAGCGATGAGCAATAATAATAAGATTTTTTTTCAAAACCCGGATGATATTCGGGTTTTGAAAGCAATGAATATATTAACTAGTGAGCAGCAAGCCGTGCTAATTAATGGCTCCGGTGTTGATATTGATAAATTTGCCTATACCAAGCCGCAAGCGAAACCACTCACTTTTTTGCTGATTGCCCGGCTGATTTGGGATAAGGGTATCGGTGAATATGTGGCAGCGGCCCGTTTGATCAAAAAACGGTATCCGGATGTTGCTTTTAAAATACTGGGTTCGCTGGACAGCAACCCGGCTGCCATCAGTCGTGAACAAGTTGAGAATTGGGTGCAAGAAGGGTTAATTGAATACTTGGGGGAAACCAATGACGTACGCCCGTATATAGCGGAAAGCAGTGTTTATGTGCTGCCTTCCTACTACCGTGAAGGAACTCCCCGTTCGGTGCTTGAGGCTATGTCTATGGGGCGAGCTGTGATTACCACCGATGCACCCGGCTGCCGGGAAACGGTACGCCACGGGGTTAACGGTTTTCTCGTTCCGGTTAAAGACAGCCGGGCTTTGGCAGAGGCTATGGAGCGTTTTATATTGAACCCGGAGCTAATTTCCGACATGGGGGTTAAGAGCCGGGAGATTGCTATGGAAAAGTATGATGTGCACAAGGTTAACCGTGTGATTATGCAGACGATGGGGTTGGTTTAAGCAAGCAGGGACGGTTCTTGACTTGCGCATTTTAAACATGCTATCATCTTCTTATAAGCGAGAACTAGAGGTGAATTTAGCACATATCACATAATTCAACGCGGGAATGAAAGAAAAAATATAACTTTTTGGTATACGGGTATTGTTTGATGGATAACCATACTCATTTAATTATTTATGATAACGGCAATGATATGTAGATGAAGACTTGATAATAGCTAAAAAAGAGAATCATAATTATATAGATACGATTGAGCAAGCCAGGGAAAAAATAACAAGCATTGGACAAGAGAGCAAACAGACATTTGAAGATATGATAAACAATAAAGAAACCAGAGATGAGCTGATTAAAATGTTAAGGGATAATTCTTCGTTAACACTAAAAGAGATAGGAAAACTTTTTGGCGGATTAAGTGAATCAAGGGTGTCTAGGATAGCAAAAGAACAAGCAAGCAAGAACCGTCCCCACTTGCTTACCCACTTGCTTATTAACCAGCAAGTTATCTAACCGGTGTTTTAACGGTGTAATTTTAATAGATGAATTGTTTGAAGTAATTCAAGTTAGTTTTGGGTTTTGAGTTTGTGGGTGGTATAATAATAGCAGGGTCTTTTATCAAATGAAAAAATAAATATTTGTTGACAAGGGTGAAGATGCTTGTTGGCTATGATTACCGCTTGGAAAGGGGACAGGGGTTTGAAAATGCGAAAAGATACTGCGAATTATATAACTTCTGCTGAATATGACCTGCAAACTGCTCAAGCTATGCTGGATTCAGGAAGATATCTTTATGTGATTTTTATGTGCCATATCTCAATTGAAAAAATGCTAAAAGCAATAGCTGCTGAAGTAACAGGGAAAACTCCACCTAAGACCCACAATCTTATTTATCTTATTAAATTAGCAAAAGTGCAGTTTTCACAAGAATTATTTGATTTTGTTGCTAAGATAAATAATGTTAGCGTAATCACAAGATACCCGGAGGATTTTTCCGAAATTTTGCAAGCGTACCCGCAAGATATTACCCAAGAATATTTAATCAGAACACGGGAGGTTATCAAATGTTTAAAAGAAAACCCGGTATTGAACGTATCATCGAAAGATATAAAAAAGAATTAAAAAAATGTGGAATTAATGCAGAAAAAATAATGCTTTACGGGTCTTATGCTAAGGGGACTCCGCGTGAAGACAGTGATATTGACTTAATTATTATCTCCGAGGACTTCAAAGATTTAAACTTAAGAGAAAGACTAGAAGTTTTGGGATTAACTGCCGGGAGAGTTTTTGAACCAATAGAAGCGTTGGGATATACAGCGGCAGAAATAGAGATTAAGAAAAAGGAAAGTTTTTTAGAAGATGTTGTAAACTAATTATACGTGGATAAAATGGGTAAAACTGATAACGATTCACTGTGGAAAGACGTAATCGAAGAATTTATGGAGCTGGTGTTAGAAAATCACCAGCTCTTTCGCATGAAAAAAGCGATACCTTTATTTCAAGTATCGCTTTAATTCTTTATAAAAGTTTTCTCTTGTCCCAGCCATAATGATGACAACCATATCTCCATTTTCTAACTGCGATATGACGACTGGGAGCATAATCAAGCCTCCGTTTCGACATCACCAAAGATATCATCTGTTGGATCAACATAATTATTCGACGTAGCCATAGCTAATTTGTCAGCTTCTTCGATGATTTTCTCAACTGCAGGACGGATTTCACGATTGATTTTCTTGAATTCTGATAGCAATTTTTCGCCTGAATATCCCTGGTTAATCAAGTCAGCCAAGATCTCTTCTGCGAATACAGGATCTTCCTTTTTTACAGGTGTAAGAATGAGCATGTCATTTGGAGCAAGCGGGGAGCAAGCGGGGACGGTTCTTGACTTGCGCA
>JAJOKO010000160.1 GCA_021129825.1 Desulfotomaculum sp.
CTTGTGTGTAAAGGGTTTACGTTGTTTTTTTATGTTGTTCGCGCAGAATTCGGGTGTCATTAAAAATTACTTTGCTTGCGTTGATGATAACTATTTAGTCCCCTAATCGATTTGGAGAATTAGTGTGTATTTGATAAAATTGAGTTTGGGGTTAAGTTGGTACAGCAAAATTTAATTTTGATTTTTTTGTGCGGAAGTGATATTGGATGCTTCCATCCCGTTGTGAGTGGTATAATAAAAATATTTATTTTTGTTAAAGGAAATAGCTCTTTCATATTAGAATATTTTAATTAAGGCAGGTGATAGCATGAGTAAGAAACGATATCCTATTTAATGAGGTGAGTGATGATGGCTTTAAATATACTCATATAATCGGTGTAGATATTATAGATAGTTTAATGCCGGCGAAGGCAAAAACGATATTAAACGGTAGAACGAAGAACATATTTGTTTCTATGGATAATATTTATCTAATTGGGGGGGAAATGAATTATGATGATAAAAGAACAAGCAATTAAAGTTATCCAAGACCTGCCACAAAATGCTTCTATTGAAGATGCTATGGAAAAATTATATTTTTTGTATAAAGTGAATCTAGGCATTAAACAAGCAGATGCGGGGCAAAAAACATCACAAGAAGTTGCGAAAAAGAGAATGGGAAAATGGTTAAAGTAACTTGGACAGATCAAGCACTGGATGATTTAGATTCAATTTGTTGTTTTATTGCCCGTGATTCTTTTCAATATGCAAAATTATTTGCAATTAGAGCATTTGAATCAACAGGTCGCCTTGAAATGTTTCCGGAATCCGGTAGGGTTGTTCCTGAGATAAATTGTAAAGATATTCGTGAAATTATATTAGGAAACTATCGAATTATTTATCGTATACTTGTAGCAGAAGTTGAAATTATTACAGTTCATCATGCGAGCAAAAATTTTCAGGGTTTCTAGGATTTCTAATGAATACAAGTATTCATTAGAAAAAGTATTGACATCGTTTAATATAACGATTAGAATAATAGTAATATTAATTAACTAATGTTAATATAAATAATTAAATAACTAAATGATTTGGTACATTGTCGTATCATAATTATCTGAGGCCTAAGACGTCCTTCTTTTTTGAGAGGGGCGTTTTTTATTTTTTTAAAGAGGATGTTCGAAAAGTCCGTGCGAAATACCCAGCGAATTTCTGCGTTAACTTGGGAATGGCGACGCTTACGTATTTTTTATACGCTTCGCCCCACCATTACCAAGTTGCCTTGAACTTCTTGGGTCTATCGTACTCCTTTTCGAACACGTACTTTAAAGTAAGTTAGGCAATATTAAAAAGAAAGGGGGGTTATAAGATGAAAAAAATTGAAGCGATTATCAGACCGATTAGGTTTGAGGAAGTGAAACAAGCGCTGGCAAAGGTAGGAGTAAAAGGAATTACCGTTACTGATGTTTTGGGTTGCGGCATGCAATACGGGCAACGTGAGATTTACAGAGGTACTGAATTTATTAAATTATTACCGAAAGTGAAATTGGAAGTTGTAGTTGCTAATGATTTAGTAGATAAAGTGGTAGAAACTATTACTTCAGCAGCACGTACCGGCGAAGTAGGCGATGGTAAAATTTTTATTTATTCATTAGAAACAGCAGTAAGAATCAGAACCGGCGAATCCGGTGAAGAAGCAATATAATTTATAGGAGGTGCATGGTCAATGAAAGGAATAGAATTAAAAATATTTTCGCGCTGGCGATTAATAGCACTATTTACATTTATTTTAATGGCAATACCAGGCTTGGCAATAGCCGGTGAAGAGGCCATTAGCCCGGCGGATACCGGCTTTATGTTAATCGCATCAGCGATGGTAATGCTAATGTTACCTGGGATAGCATTTTTTTACGGCGGGATGAGTTCGCGTAGGGATGTAATTAATACTATCATGATGAGCATGACCACATTATGCGTAATTTCACTGGTCTGGGTGTTGTGGGGGTACAGCTTGGCTTTTGGTACTACCACCGGTGGGTTTATTGGTTCATTAGAGTTTTTGGCTTTTAGCGGTGTGGGGATGGAACCGTCCGGTACTATTCCGCATGGTGGGTTTGCAGTATTCCAATTGATGTTTGCTGCGCTAACAGTAGCTCTTATTTCCGGGGCATTAGTAGGTAGGATGAGGTTTAGCGCTTTCTTGATTTTTGGTGTATTGTGGGTGACGGTTGTTTATGCCCCGTTGTGCCATTGGGTTTGGGGCGGCGGTTGGTTAGGCGATTTAGGGGTGCTGGATTTTGCTGGTGGTAAAGTAGTGCATATCAGTTCTGGTGTAGCTGCTTTAGTGGCTTGCTTGGTATTGGGAGCGCGTAAAGGATATGGTAAACGCCCGATGCCACCGCATCATTTGCCGATGGTGTTGTTGGGTGCCGGTATGCTTTGGTTCGGCTGGTTTGGTTTTAATGCCGGTAGTGCTTTAGAAGCCGGAGCTTTAGCTGCCAGTGCTTTTGTGGTTACTCAAATAGCAGCTTCAGCAGGAGCGTTAGGTTGGATTATAGCGGAGTGGATTCGGCATGGCAAACCGACTTTACTTGGTTTAGCTTCGGGTTGCATCGCCGGTTTGGTATCCATTACACCGGCAGCAGGTTTTGTGGATCCGATGGCGGCTATTGTTATTGGACTGGGTGGCGGTTTAATTTGCTTCTTGGCAGTTAGTATTTTGAAAAAGAAATTGGGTTATGATGATTCGTTAGATGTTTTTGGTATCCACGGAATAGGTGGTATTTGGGGGGCGATGATTACCGCTGTATTTGCTGTGGAAGCTATCGGGGGTGTGCCCGGATTGCTGGAGGGTAACGCTGCTCAACTAGGTATTCAAGCAATTGCTGTGGTTAGTACGATAGTATTTGTAGGGATTGCTACCTTTATATTGTTGAAACTAGTTGGTTTAATTGTACCACTGCGAGTAACTGAAAATGATGAGGATATCGGTTTGGATATTGCATCACATGGTGAAGATGCTTACAGTGATCAAACGATTAGTGGTGGTGTGTTGTACAACGAACAACAAGGAGTTTCTAAGTAAGTTTTCTGGGGTTATTTAAAGTGCGTGTTCGAAAAGTATGTTTGTGGTAAAAACCCCCC
>JAJOKO010000143.1 GCA_021129825.1 Desulfotomaculum sp.
ACATCACTGGTAGCCCTCATACCACCTTTAGCTGCCGAACCAAATAAAACAATCAAATACGGCGAAGTTTTTTCCAATAAATAATTCTTTATTAATGTTATATCTTTATTTGCCATGTTCACATCAATCACATCCGTTAGCAACATTTTGTTTCCGTCAAGTCTTCCACACCCAAAGCAGCTTGTTCCCTTTTTTCTGCTTTTTTTGCTTTTTCTGCTTCCCAAATATAAAACCCCGGAATAAATTTTTGCAAAAACAGCCCCGTTTCATGCTTGTTTTGCGGCAGACGTCCGGCAGCAATATTGCCTATCGTTTCTTCAATCAACGCTTGATTCAAATTATTGGGTCTGGCCACAAAAATACACTCGTGGCTGGTGTTATTGACACCCTCTTCCGCCGTTAACAACTCTTCATACAACTTTTCGCCAGGACGCATACCCGTTACTGCTATCTCTATATCCTGCCCCGGTTCAAGTCCCGATAGTCTGATTAAACTCTTGGCCAAATCCATAATCTTCACCGGTTCACCCATATCCAGCACAAATATCTCCCCGCCTTTGGCCATCGCCCCCGCTTGAATTACCAACTGCACCGCCTCCGGAATAATCATAAAATACCTGACCATATCCGGATGAGTCACCGTTACCGGCCCGCCACTGGCAATTTGTTTTTTAAACAGCGGTATCACACTGCCCCTGCTGGCCAGCACATTGCCAAACCGCACCGCTACATAACCGGTACTGCTGGTTTTATCCAAATGTTGGATGAACATTTCCGCCACCCGCTTGGTAGCCCCCATCACACTAGTAGGGTTAACAGCCTTATCGGTAGAAATAAGCACAAACTTCTCAGCCCCGTGCAAATCAGCCGCCCGCGCTACATTATATGTACCCATCACATTATTCTTTACCGCTTCTTCCGGGTTGTTTTCCATCAGCGGCACGTGCTTGTGAGCGGCGGCATGAAAAATTACCGCCGGCTTATACAGCTCAAAGACCTGCTCAATTGCCTTTCTATCCCGAACATCTTTAACTAACGGGCAAATATTTAATTGAGGATTATCCTTTTTCAACTCCATTTCAATATCATAAACATTGTTCTCGCAATTATCCAGCAGCAGCAGCTGCTTAGGCGAAAAACCGACCACCTGCCGGCACAGCTCCGAACCAATCGAGCCGCCCGCCCCGGTTACCATCACCACTTGATCGTTTAAATAGCCGGATATTTCTGCTAAGTCTACCTTTACCGGCGGCCGGCCGAGCAAATCTTCTACCTGCACTTCTCTGATTTGATTAACAGTAGCATGCCCGTCAATCAGCTCAAACATACCCGGCAGGATTTTAACTTCTGCTTTAGTTTGTCGGCAAATTTCTACAATTTCCCGTATTGTCTTTCCTTTTGCTGAAGGTATGGCCATAATTATTTCCAGAATGCCGTGTTTATCCACCAAGTCGGGTATATCATTCCTATCCCCTAACACCGGTATCCCTATAATTTTTAAGTTTCGCTTGCCCGGGTCATCATCCACAAAACCCACGACATTAATTTTGCTGCTAAAGTGATTTTTAAGTTCTTTGGCCACCAGTACCCCGGCATCGCCTGCCCCCACTATCAATACCGGCTTTCCACCACGGGGATGCTGATAATTAAACTTGTAATCGCGAAACAAACGCCAAGACAAGCGGGAACCGCCAATCAAGATAATATTAAGCGCCCAGCTTAAAACAAACACCCCCCTGGGCAGCGGAAAGGTGCCGCCTTCCATTAGAAAGTAGGCCAAAGATATGTTAACAACCGTTCCGGCCGTCACAGCGCCAACTATAATAACCAGTTCGCCAATACTGGCATACTGCCACAACCGCTTGTAAAGGCCAAAAAAATAAAAACAACCCAAAAACACCAGCGTAAATACTGGGGCCAGGTTATAAAAAGAATTTAAAAACTCTTCCGGAATAGCACCATCAAAACGAATTAGCAGTGCAGCATACAAAGCAACATTAACTAGTACAATATCCACAGCTATCAAAAAAAATAACTTGCCGACCTTAAACATAATATAACAGCACCTCAAATTAATCTGGTTTTTATTAAGTAGTTATTTGCCAAACAAACCAATAATTCCTGCTTATTTTATTTTTTTAGTCAAAAAAATAAAATAATGCGTGATTGCAAGACGCGGCCCCGGTTTTTACGGTTTTGGTTTTAGAAGGATATTACCGGGCGGCATGTCGAATAGATACCCAAAAAAACAATTGCGAGGAGCTGTCAACAACCAATGAATAAACAATCCACGCGGGGGGTCAAGCACCGGCTGCTGTGGACTGCCGCTTTGGTTTTAATACCGGTCGCAGTCGCTGCTTTAGTATTTATCCCCGGAGCAGGGCGATTTTTGGTCAGCCAAGATAATTTACAGAAAAGCGACATTATCGTAGTGCTTATGGGCAGCATCCCTGACCGGGTTCTGGAAACAGCAGACCTTTACCATCAAGGGTATGCAGAAGAAATTATCATGATAGAATCATTTATGGTAGGATATGAAACCTTGGTTCAAAGGGGTGTCAGCGTACCCGGGCAGGCCAAGCTAAGCAAACTGACTGCCATAGAATTAGGAGTTCCTGAGGAAAAAATATCACTAGTGCCCGGCGGGGCCCGCAGCACCAAAGATGAAGCTGCTTATATCAGGGATTACTTGAAAAAGCGCCCGGATATTGATTCCGTTATTTTAGTGACCTCAAAATACCACTCCACCAGGGCCAAGAAAATCTTTACCAAAACACTTGGCAGTTTGGATCGCGACATAACCATTATTTCCAGCCCCAGCAAATACGACACCTTCAACCCCGACGCCTGGTGGCAAAACAGAGAAGATGCCAAAAGAGTGCTTTTGGAGTATTTAAAACTGGCAGATTTTTATTTGAATTAATTTGGGATAAGAGATTGCAAGATGCAAGTTAATACAAGTCAAGAGCCGTCTCCGCTTGCTTTACGGTTTGATATTTGATGAACTATTTTCTCGCCTTATCCAAATCACCAGGCAAAAGTTCTTGCTTGCTATGGATTAAAGTATGTGATGGCTTAAAAATATTT
>JAJOKO010000039.1 GCA_021129825.1 Desulfotomaculum sp.
AATAGCTGTTAATATTGATCAAATTAAACCTGCTGGGGAAGCATGGCATCAGGATTTATTAAAGCAAATGTCAGTGGAAATTAAACGAGTGCGGCCGCCGGTAATTTCACGAAAAACACGTGGCAGTTTGGATGAATACAGAGGTTTTCGTCATGTAGTTAGGAATATCTACACATTTAATCTTTCGGTGGCTAAAATAAAACCACTGGTTGATAATCTTCAAAATGTATTTAAACAGGCAAAGTTAGAAATACAAAAATTTAATTATTTGTTGGAAAATATAAATACTGGCAAGTAGCAAAGGATTTGCTATGAATATTCAAAGATCAGTGGAAGTGGAAAGTGTCATCAGAGACGGTTCTTTCTTGCTTGCACATGCGAATCATGACAGAAAGTTGATGGACGATCTTGAGCTTCTGAAAAATGCTGGTTTATACCTGAAGGATTTGCAGAGTGGCAAAGAAGGGTTGACTTTAGGCGGGATTCTTCTTTTTGGAAACGACCAACTTATTCATGCTGCACTGGCCCACTATAGAACGGATGCCCTGCTCCGGAGAGAAGATACAGACCGGTATGACGATAGAGACGACATACGAACCAACTTGATTGATAGCTATGAACGGCTCATGCAGTTTGTTGCAAAGCACCTAAATGATAAATTCTACTTAGAAAATGACCAGAGAATCAGTTTGAGGGATAAGATTTTCAGGGAAGTGATATCCAATATTCTGATTCATAGAGAGTTCGCCAATCCTTTTCCAGCAAAGCTTGTTATTGAAAAAGACCGGGTTTTTGCAGAAAACAGCAATAAGCCACATGGTAATGGAATCATTGATCCTTACAATAAAATTTATTCTGGAGCGGAGCCTACGTTTATTGAAGGAGACGTTTTCAAAACGATTATCCCGTTGATTTCTCAAGCTAGTGACCAAGCCAGTGACCATGTTGGTGATCAAGATGACCTGCAAGAAGATAGAACTGAGGAAATTTTAGAGTTTTGTAAAACTGCTAGAAGCAGAAGCGAAATTCAAGATTTTGTTAGAATAAAAAGCAGGAGATATTTTAGAGAAAAGGTTCGAAACCCCTTGATAAAAGGTGGGTTGCTAAAATCAACAATACCTGAAAATCCCAAAAGTCCAAATTAGAAGTACAAAGCAAGCAAGAACCGTCCCCGCTTGCTTAAATTTCCCTTGACAAATCTCTCCAACATCCCTTATAATGTTCAATAATCAAATGTTTAACTAATGAAGGATGATATAACCATGCAAAACGAATATGCTATTTTAAATCACTTAAAAAACAATTATCAAACCTCCCAACGTGAAATTGCCGAAAACACTGGTCTTTCGGTAGGCACTATTAATTTATTGATAAAAAAGATGATCAAAAAAGGCTTTATCAAGCTGGAGAGAATCAACGGTCGTACCCTGCGCTATATCCTAACGCCGCAGGGAATAGCTGAAAAAACCAAGTTAACCTATACTTACGTAAAAATCTCTTACCAGCAAATCACTAAAATAAACAAAGCCTTGGCCAAAGTTGTGGACAGGCACCGGGTTTGCTATAGCACACCGGCACCGGTGATATTTCACGGCCCCCGGGATGAAGTATTAGAAATCCTAAAAACAGTAGCCGCAGACCAAGGTCTGGACTATACCGTTACCAGTGATGCTAGCGAACTGCAAAACCACTGCGCTGTAACAAAAACAAAATCAACCGTATCCCCGCTGGTGATCACCTGGGCCGTGGATGTAGGTCAAACCCTGCCGGGCGAGGCAGTAGTGGTAAATATTTTGGGTGAAATGTAAAAAACAGTGATCAGTTTTTACCGTTAACTATTAACCGTAAACCGTAAAAGGAGACGATTTAAGCATGAAAACTTGGCTAATCACAGGCGGTGCCGGCTTTATTGGCAGTAACTTTGTCAGACAATGCCTATCTCAAGGTGCTATCCGGGTCATAAACCTAGACAAACTTACCTATGCGGGCAACCGGGAGTCTTTAGCTTCAGTAGCGGATAACCCCAATTACATATTTATTCAAGGAAGTATCGGGGACAGGGCTTTGGTCAAGGAATTATTACTTAAATATCGTCCTGGTGCGCTAGTGAATTTTGCAGCCGAATCACATGTAGATCGCTCTATTGACGGGCCGGCAGACTTTATTCAGACGAACATAGTGGGTACCTTTGAACTGTTGGAAGCAGTGCAATTTTACTGGAATAATACAAAAGATGCTCAGAGCCAAAGTTTCAAGTTTCTGCATGTTTCTACAGATGAAGTTTATGGTTCCCTTGGTGCCGAAGGTTACTTTACAGAAAAAACCGCTTACTCCCCGAACTCTCCTTATTCGGCGTCTAAAGCGGCCTCGGATCATTTGGTTCGTGCTTGGCACCATACTTACGGTTTGCCGGTACTGATTACCAATTGTTCTAACAACTACGGTCCGTACCAGTTTCCCGAAAAATTGATACCATTAATAATCTTAAAAGCACTGGCTGGCGAACCATTACCGGTTTACGGTGATGGGCAGCATGTGCGAGACTGGCTTTATGTTGAAGATCATTGTTGGGCTATCAACACCGTGCTGGAAAAAGGTCGTCCCGGCGAGACATATAACATTGGTGGGCACTGTGAAAAAACAAACCTAGAAGTGGTGAAAACTATTTGTACCATCCTAGACGAACTGGTGCCAGAGACCCTCTTTAAGCCTCGCTCATCTCTGATCACATTTGTAGCAGATCGCCCCGGTCACGACCGGCGATACGCTATAGACGCCGGCAAAATTCAGCGTGAACTGGGCTGGGTGCCGCAAGAAACATTTGAAACGGGTATACGTAAAACGATTCAATGGTATTTGAACAATAAAGAGTGGTGGCAGCGGATGCAAGATGGCAGTTATCGCGGGGAACGATTAGGGGTTATCAGCAGCAGGTAGATTTGCTTGACAAACGTAAAAAAACATA
>JAJOKO010000095.1 GCA_021129825.1 Desulfotomaculum sp.
GTGCGGGGAGGGGGGTTTTTACCACAAACATACTTTTCGAACACGCACTTTAAGTGGTTTTGTTAATACTTCTGTTAAAAGCAGTATAGATGTAACGCCATGATATGAACCTTTTTCAATTGAATAAAAAATTTCTCTACACATTTTAAAATATTCATTGTTCTTTTCTAAAAGATAAATAAACGAATTAGTATCAATTGCTATTCTATCATACTTTTTTAAAATAAATTCTAATCTTGCCATGAATTTCTCTCCTGCTCAAGATATTTAACTCCTCCAACACTTTCCCACATATTTGAGCCCAAACCCGCTAATGCATCAGTATAAGAAAAAGGTTTTTTTACAATAAAAAATTCTCCAGTATCTTCATCATAATCCCATATTACTTCATTACCTAATTTTTTTTAATAATTTCAACTAAATCTTCTGATACTTTTATTATTTTATATGACTCATCTATGTAGTCATTCATAATTTTTCTGGCATTACCCATAAATTATCCCCCCTAGAAAATATTTATTATTAAGCAGTTTTTTGTTGCCTAATTTTCCGCCAAATCATCAGCGGTATTGACCAGGTCTTCTTTAGTAATTAGCATTAAATCCGCTCTTTCAACAACTGGTAGTTGCCTATTTACCAGGCGCACTGCTTGTAAACGCATCACCCGCTCAATTAAATTACGTACCATTCTGGCATTACCGCTGTTGCAGTGCTGCTGAACCCGGTTTTTTATTAAAATTCGTAGATATGCTGTCGCTTCACCCGTTAACAGATATTGACGACATTCTAACATTATGGCTGCTATATCCATCAATTCCGCAGTAGTATAATCCGGAAAAGTAATCTGAATCGGAAATCTGGAACGCAAACCAGGATTAGTTTCGATAAAGTTATCCATTTCATGCTGGTAACCCGCCAAAATAAGGATTAAATCGTTTTTATGATTTTCCATATTTAAAACTAACGCATCAATCGTTTCTTTACCAAAATCCTTTTCGCCACCTCTGGTTAATGAATAAGCTTCATCTATAAACAAAACACCACCTAATGCTTTTTTTATTTGATCTCTGGTGCGTTTAGCAGTGTGACCGATATACTCCCCCACCAAATCTGCTCTTTCCACTTCGATAATGTGACCTTTATTTAATACTCCGATCTGCTTAAACAATCGCCCCAAAAGTCTGGCTACTGTAGTTTTACCTGTGCCGGGATTACCTTTAAATACCATATGTAAAACTACCGGTTCAGCGACTAATTTTTCTTTTTGACGCAATTGTTGTATGGTTATAAAAGAACGTAATTCTTTAATGAATTTTTTTACGCTGTCCAAACCTACTAGTTTATGGATTTCAGCCATGATTTCTGCCGCTGAACTGGGGCTAACTTGACCAGTAGACGATGATGGTGCGGAACGTTCATTTAAACATTCCATTCGCTTAGGCGTTTGCCACATTCTTATTTTTACCAAGTAATATCACCTCACGGGCTCAAAAATACATTTATAATCTATACGCCCGTAACAGCTGCCAGTGAACAAAAAAATGGCTATTCTTGAAAATTATTAAGTTTTATTTTCAGATAACATGATATTTACCGGTCTAAGTGGATTGATAGTGGAAATAGCATGTTTGTAAACCATCATTTGTTTCCCATCACTATCTAAAATCACTGTGAAATTGTCAAAACCTTTTACCACACCTTTAAGTTGAAAACCATTAACTAAAAACAAGGTAATAGGAATATTTTCTTTGCGCACTTGATTCAAAAAAGAATCCTGCAAGTTAATTTGAGATTTAGCCACTGAAAATCCCCCCGTTTTTATTTTATACACTAATATATCACTTTAATAACATTACTTCAACATAATCACTTCAACACAGTAGCAATATTTTCCTGCCAAAGTTTAATGATCTTCTGACTATTTATTTCGACATTATTTGTTTCCAGCCAACATATCCGTGGATCTCTTTTAAACCAAGTAAACTGACGTTTGGCATAGCGGCGAGTATTTCTTTTTAGCAGTTCAACCGCTTGGGCTAAAGATATTTCGCCATCTAAATAAGCCGCAATTTCTTTGTAGCCTAAACCCTGCATAGCAGTTGCTTGACGATTAATCCCGACCTGCATTAAACCCTGCACTTCTTCAACCAGTCCCATTTGCAACATTTTATCCACTCGCAATTCAATCCGCCGGTATAAAATTTCCCGGGGTAAATCTAAACCAAATAAACTCAAATGATATTTAGCATTATTTTGATAACTAGCTTGTTGAACATCTGAAAAACGCTTGCCGGTAAGTTGATATACCTCTATCGCCCTAATCACCCGGCGCACATTATGCGGGTGAATTTTTGCTGCTGCTACCGGGTCTACAGCATTAAGTTGTTGATGTAACCACTCATGACCTTGTTCCTGAACTTTATTTTGTAATAACCGGCGTAATTCACGATCTTCACCCGGCACATTGAAATTATATTTATCTATCACCGCCCGGATATATAAACCGGTGCCGCCTACTAAAATCGGCAATTTGTTGCTATTATGAATATTGGCAATCACTGTTTCGGCATCTTGCTGGTATTGGGCTACATTATATGCTTCTCCCGGTGCTATTATATCAATCAAATGATGGGGGATACCCTGTCGTGCTTCTATATCCGGTTTAGCAGTACCAATATTCATCCCCTGGTAAACTAACATGGAATCTGCGGATACAATCTCACCATGCAATTTTAAAGCCACTTGTACTGCCAGATCAGTTTTACCGGTAGCTGTCGGTCCGGTGATTACTAATAAAGGTTTTTTCAATATAACCACCTCATATAATAAAAACTAAATATATTACCACTAATTACTGGTAAACTAATGTATTAATTGTGCGTGTTCGAAAAGGGTACCATTTAGCACATTTAAAATTTACATATTAATCC
>JAJOKO010000079.1 GCA_021129825.1 Desulfotomaculum sp.
CTCTACAAAAACAAAATAACCCTACCGGCAACGATAGGGCTAATCAACATCAAAAACAGCACTAATTTTAACTACCAAATTTAATGTAGCTTGGATAGCTCATCCTTAGATAATTCAGTAAATTTCACCACATCATCAATCTGCATACCCTTCTCCAACATCTTCCGGGCAGTTTTTAATATGCCTTTCTCTATACCTCTTACCTCACCGATTTCTATACCCTTCTCAATCAACTGCTCAGCTGCATTCATAATAACATCCTCCTTCCCGGTTTTTAATCTTCTATCAATGGCAACAGCCTTATCGAAATCAAAACTAGCATTGGTATTAGCTAAATAAAGAAATAATACACCGTCATAACTATTACCTGGCTCCAGCAGATCTAATTCACGAGATAACGTCAAAATCCTAGGCATCTGCTGCATAATATCTCTGACAAAAGCAGCCTTTAATACCTCAACAAACAACTGTACCTTAACACTGCCCTTAATCTCATCTTCCGATAACTGCGATAAATCATGTAATAGGTATTCATAATCTGGGATATGTCTTTTCACAACACTAGGGATAGTCTCTAACAAATCAGACAACTTCAAGCCGACATTCCAAGACCGGTCACCATGATAAATCACCAGTGGAATAATCACCGGCAACTTATCTTTAGTAGCTTGCATATTTTGACGTACCACTTCCCATTTCCTGATCATATACCGCAATAATTGGATAGATACATCTTTTTCAGGACTACTTTTATGTTCAAACACAAACAGTAAATAAGCATCTTTATTGCCAAGACGTACTTTAAAGAACATATCAGCAAAATGCTACTTTAAATTATCATCAACAAAACTATCCTTATCGGGTTCAACAGTACTTAAATCCAAAAGATCCACAATCTCACCGGGTAGATAACTAGCGATAAAATCCCGGGTAATAGCCAAATCCTATAAAGAATACCTAAAAAAAACTATCGTGTGGGTTGTTAATAATCAACTCTCTAAGTTCATTAATATCTAAATCACGAATACTACCCATAAAACAAACTCACCTCAGTTCTGAATATCAAACAACCCCAACAGCAAACTACTTAAGCAAAGTATAACCTAAAATTAAAACATTAACCAGTGCTAATAAAAAAACAAACAATACCGGTGTTTTAATACAAATAAAATTATAAGCTAGCTCTACTTAAAACAACTGAAATAAGTGGAAATAAGTGGAAATAAGTGGAACAAATAAAGCTTTTTATATAATATTATTTTTATAGAGTAGATATAAGATTAAATACTTGCTACTATCCGCAGCATATGTTATCATAATATTAACAGATTAACAAGTGTTAACAAAAATAAAAAGAAGGAGGTTATGCTAGCATGACGAAAGAACAAATGACGATTGGCATTAGAGGAACCGGCGAAACCAAAGAACGGTTGGACAGACTAACCCGGCAACAAGGGATTAGCCAAAAAGAACTGTTGGAAAGGTTAATAGACAGTTACGAGGTTAGTCAAACCCGGGAAAGTTTAACCCAAATCAAAGAATTGGAGCAATTAAAGCATCACCTGGCCCGGGTAGAAGAAATTTACGTTGGTATAGTCAAAGCCACTCAAGACCGGCAAGAGGATGATGCCGGTAAGATCACCGCAGCTGAACAGCGAGCTTTGCAAGCTAAAGTAGCGGCACAACAAGCCCGGGAAGATGCGGCAGCAGCTATTGAACAGGCTAAAGAAGAAACAGACCGACTGGTAGCTGAAACAACTTTAGAGCGTGAACAAACTAAGGCAGAAATAGCCCAAGTGCAAGAAAATCTACAACAAGCACTGGTAGCCCGGGAACAATCCGCTAAACTAGCCGTCCTGGCAGAACAAGTTGCCACTGTTGCCGAAGAAAAAGCGAGCCGGTATGTAGAACTGGCCAGTCAAGCAGAGGGACTGCAAAAGGAACTAACCCAAACAACCAATCAACTGAATACTATCAAAAATGAACTGAAAAATGCTAAAAAAACGATCACAGAACTAACACCTCAAGCGGCAACCGCCAGTGAGTTAACCCAGCAGGTGGCAGAACTCAAGGACGCCCTGCAAGAATCCGAATATCAGAAGAAACTAGCCGTGCTAGAATCAAAACAACAGTGTCTAAATGAAATGAAAGAGTTGCAAGAAAACCTGGCTAAGTGTCGGGAAGAAAAAGCCAGCTTGGAAGTGCAACTAATCAAAACCCAAAACCAAGAACCCGCCAAAAATCAAAAAAAATAGCGAAAAAAAGTTAGGGAGGGGAAAATCCCTCCCTAAGCTTATACCGAAATAAGCAAAATACGAATATCGACACAAAAACTTTTTTAAACGCTTGACACAATCCAAAAGCTTTAGCATAATTAAGTTGTTGGAAAGTTTAAAGCCTGAACAAAAGTTTAGGTAGCGGTTATCCGTAGTCTAACCCTTCGGGGTATCTCCTTCGGGAGTCAGAATCTAACTTGCATTTTATGAGTAAGTTCAAAAATTCAATACCCGTTCCCAAGTGTGGGCAAAAAAAAATAAAAAGAAACTATTTATCTGCGAAAAAGTCAATAGTTTCTTTTTTAATATATGCGTAAAACGCGAAAAAAGAAAAAACTTGAAGGGCGTACAATACCGGTTAGTCCTGGATAAATAAACCGAACCGGTGCAAGTGTATCAACTAGTAGCTTAACCCGGTGTCATCAACAACCACCACCGGGCAGCGAGCGGTATGAAGTAGCCACCCATAGCTGACATAACTTTCCACACCGTGTTCCGGTCGCCTGCCATAGCAGGTCGGGGCAAAGCGCATAATGGGTCTAAGTCCACCCTTGAGGGC
>JAJOKO010000153.1 GCA_021129825.1 Desulfotomaculum sp.
TACAAAAGGCCTCAAATGAAATAACCGCTTTGATTACCGCTTTAACAAAGCAGCAACCAAAGTTGGCAATGCAACTGCCGGTTAACCCGTTAGTTAGTAAAATAACCGACCGGCAACGTACTGATTTAAGTAATCCCCTGAACAATACGCAGCCACCGGTTAAAGCAGTAGCGGAAAACTTACTGCTCAACAATCGAGTGGTAACTATGTCGCCGGATGTTAGGCCGGTAATGGATGGGAGCAATGCTAAAGCGGAAATAGCTACTCTTAACCAACAACTGCCGGCTACCACCACTAGTTCCACAACGGTTGCGACCAGCTTTGTTGCTAAAGAAGGCTTGACCACACCAGCCCAGTTGGGAGAACGATTGTTAGAGATGGTTAAGACGGTGTTTGTCCGCCAACAACCGGAACAAACTACCACCGTGCGTTTGAAACTATACCCAGAACACTTGGGTGAAGTGATCGTCCGCTTAACCTATAACTTGAAAACCGCTAACAGCCGGGGTGAGTTGAGTGTGCAGTTTTATGTAGCTAACGCTTTGGCTAAAGATGCGCTAGAGAATGCTTTACCCCAGTTGCGGGAGACGATTTCGCAGCAACTAAAACTAAACGACGCCTCCATATTTAACAACCAAGACGGTAGTCGTTGGCAGCAAGATAAACCAGCTGGCTTAGCCGGGCGTGAGCAGCAGCAAGGTGAAGAACCGTTGCCGGATGATGATTTAGCAGAAAGCGGTGTTTGGCGAGATAATGAAGGCGTTGTCACCGGGTTAGACCAGTTGGTTTAAAGAAAAGAAGTGTTGAGTGTTAGGTTTTAAGTGTTGAGTTATATTTTATAAAAAGGAGGGTTGATTTAAAATGGAAATAACCGCAGGTAATGCTGATTGGTATTTACCGGAGACTAAATCACGGGAACCGAATCAAATATTAGGTAAAGATGATTTTTTGCTGATTATGATGGAACAACTGAAACACCAAGACCCGATGTCGCCGGTTGATTCCGATAAATTTCTCGGTCAAATGGCTCAATTTACTGTGATGGAGCAATTAGTCAATTTGAACACTCAGTTTACCGATATGATGCACTTGCAGCAAGTAAATAATGCCTCGGCTTTAATTGGTAAGCAAGTATCTTTGACAGCCGGGGAGGATATTATTGAAGGAGCGGTAGAAAAAGTATTGCTTAAAGATCAGGTAGTACAGGTAGTGGTTGGCGGGATTGCCTATGATTTAGAGCAGGTTAATACTGTGAAATAAAGGTAAGGAATGAGGAGGGATAGACGGTGGTTAGTAAAATTAATTTTATACCGCAACCGCTGAAGCCGGTTAAACCGGTCCAGTCTACTGCCACTGTGGCTAAAGCTAAAGCAGCTACTTTTGCTGAAATATTAAATACCCAGACCCAAAAGCAGGGTGAGGTAAAACTGTCTGCTCATGCTCAAAAAAGACTGGCGCAGCGGGAGATCGTGTTAGGAGCGGCTGAAATGGCTAAAATTAGCCAAGCGTTACAGTTAGCTGATGCTAAAGGAGCAAAAGATTCCCTGTTGATTTACGGGGATTTGGCGTTAGTGGCCAGCGTGAAAAACAAAACAGTGATTACCGCTATTGACGGGCAGAAGATGCAGGAATATGTGTTTACTAATATTGATAGTGCGGTGTTTATTAAGTGAAGGTAAAGAGGTAAAGAAAGAAAACTACCTGGACTGTAAAGAGGGTAGCTGTGGTTGCCGAATGACAGAGGCAACTTAAAAACAAAAAAACAGGAGGTAATTATTAGATGCTTAGATCATTATATTCCGGTGTGGCTGGTTTAATGAGCCACCGTACCCGGATGGATGTAATCGGTAACAATATTGCTAATGTGAACACTACTTCGTTTAAAGCAGGACGCGCTAATTTTCAAGATGTGTTGTATCAAACTATCAAACCGGGCGATGCCAGTAGAAATGCCGCTCAAGTAGGTACCGGGGTAGGTATAGCCGGGATCAGTACTAACTTTGGGCAAGGAGCATTGCAAAGCACCGGGCGGACGCTGGATTTATCGATTCAGGGTGAGGGATTTTTTGAAGTTATGAGAGGAACACAGCAACGCTACACTCGGGATGGGATATTTTTTATAGATGCCACCGGTAATATTGTTACATCCAATGGGGATAATCTGGTTAGTGCTGATGCAACTGCTGCAACTAGAAATGTGATTCAGATAGAAAATGTAGGGACTGGTACAAATTTAACTGTTGCTACTCTGAGCATTGCCCCGGATGGTACTATCACCGGTACTTATACTGATGGTACTGATATAGCTTTTATTGGTGGTCATAACCAAATTCGTTTAGCTACTTTCCCTAATAACGAAGGGTTGACTAAGGTGGGTAGTAATTTATTTCAAGAAGATACTGCTGTATCGGGAGCAGTAAATACGGCGACTAATTTTGGTGGTACCTCTACGGTTGCCGCCGGTTACTTGGAAATGTCTAATGTTGATCTTTCTAACGAGTTTGTAAATATGATTACCACCCAGCGGGGTTTTCAAGCTAACGCCCGCACGATTACAGTATCCGATTCACTTTTAGAAGAATTAGTGAACTTGAAACGCTAATTTAGAGGTAAGCAAATAAAAAAGGCTCAAATACCGGATATTTACTGGTATTTGAGCCTTGTCACTCTAATAGTGACAAGGGGACGGGGTTGTT
>JAJOKO010000045.1 GCA_021129825.1 Desulfotomaculum sp.
CCGGCGAGTACGCAAATTATTTGAAACAGCGCGAAAAAAAGCCCGCCAAGCGGGTAAGTGTAATGCGGTCATTTTTGTTGATGAAGTGGAAATTTTGGGTGCCAAGCGAGGACAAGGCGGCAGCCACATGGAGTACGATCAAACATTAAACGAGCTTTTAGTACAAATGGATGGCATCAAAATTGATGATAACGTGCGCGTGCTGGTGATGGCAGCTACTAACCGGGCCGATATGCTGGATGCGGCCTTGGTGCGCCCGGGACGCTTTGATCGCCTGGTGAAAGTAGGCTTGCCGGATTGCCAAGGGCGTTATGAAATCTTGAAAATTCATGCTCGCAACAAGCCTTTGGCCAAAGAAGTAGATTTAAATATTATTGCTAAGGAAACATTTGGTTTTTCCGGAGCTCATTTAGAAAGCTTAACCAATGAGGCTGCTATTTTGGCAATGCGTGAAAAATGCCAGGAGATTTACCAACATCATTTACAAGAAGCGGTGGATAAAGTAATTATGGGCGAAAAACTAGATAAACGCCCTGCTAAAAAGGAAATATACCGGGTTGCGGTACACGAAACCGGTCATGCTTTAATTAGCGAAATGGTGTGTTCTGGTTCAGTATCAACCATCACAGTAACTCCCCGGGGTGATGCTCTGGGCTACATGCGCCAACGCAATGAAGAAGATAGCTACTTATATACTAGAGAATATTTAGAAAATCAAATTGCGGTGATGTTGGCCGGCGCAGTAGCTGAAGAAGTAGTTATTGGTAATCGTAGCACTGGTGCAACTAACGATTTTGAAAAAGCTTTTCACACTGCCGAAGTAATTATTAAAGCTGGTTTGAGTGATTTGGGTATTGTGTCTTGGGATAATTTATCACAAAAGCAAAAACATTTAGAACAGAAGAATATTTTACAACAACAAGAACGAGTGTCAGAATATATCCAGAAAAGAATTTCGGCAATTAATGATATTGCCAAAAAACTCCAGCAACAAGAAAAGGTTGCCGGAGATGAATTTCGTAATATTATTCAAAGAAGTATTGTATAATAGTAGTAAGTAATAATTTTCACATGTTAGCAGGAAATACAACTTAGATTGTAGAAATGTTTTTTTAGTATTGTAGAAATGTTTTTTGTTAAAGTGGAGTTGTTTAAAAATAATGTTTGGTGGGAGTTTTTATGAAAGCAGAGCTGATTTTTACGGGAACAGAGCTTTTGCAGGGGCAGATATTAAATGCTCACGGTCAATATTTAGGGCGTAAGCTATCTAGCTTGGGCATTGAAGTAATCTTAAATACTACTGTGGGTGATGATTGGGAGCAGATGGTGGCAATTTTCCAACAAGCTTTAAAACGTGCTGATATTATTATCACTACCGGGGGATTAGGGCCTACACCGGATGATTTAACCAAGGAAATTGTAGCGGAAGTTTTAGAATTGCCGATGGAGTTACACGAAGAGTCGTTGGATTCCATCAAACAATTTTTTACTAAACATAATGATGAAATGCCCGCTAGTAATGCTAAGTTAGCTTATTTTCCGGTAGGAGCGCATATTTTTCCTAATCCGTGTGGTACTGCGCCGGGTGCTGTTGTGGAAACTAAAGACGGCAAAAAAATAATAATATTACCTGGACCACCCTGGGAACTGGAAGCAATGTATGAAAATTCAGTAGGAGCGTATTTAGCGGCGCTGCCGGGGCGAGGTGAAGTCACTCGTTTTACCACTTTAAAATTAACTGGTGTAAGTGAAGACCATGTGCAAAATTTATTAAGTGATTTAGATGGGGTTGATAATCCGCAAATCGCTTATGTTGCTCAACCGGGTGAAGTGGATATCCGGATCAGCGCTCATGCTGAAACTGCTGCTAGGGCAGATGCATTGATTGAACCATTGGCTAAAGAGGCGAAACAACGTTTAAAAACTTATCTTTTTGCTATGGATGATGAAAAAATCGAACAAGTAGTAGCGGCGATGTTAAAAGAAAAAGGGATCACTATTGCGGTAGCAGAATCATGTACAGCGGGTTTGGTAGAAGCTCGTCTTTGCGATATAGTGGGGTGTTCTCAATATTTAATGGGCGGCGTTGTCTGTTACAATAAAGCAATTAAGGAGAGGATACTGGGTATTGACCGGCAGGGTTTAGCAAAGCACGGGACTATCAGCGAGTGGACCGCCAGAGCAATGGCTGAGAATGTTCGGAATATTTTTGAAGCGGACTTGGGTTTAGCAATTACCGGTGTTGCCGGTCCTGCTTCCAGTGAAAATAAGCCTATTGGGGCGATGTATATAGCACTGGCTACTCCTGAAGGCACGCAGTGTCGGGAATATAAGATGCCGGGGCGGCGGATGGCTATTCGCCAAGCTGGTGTTAATGCTGCTTTGAAGATGGTACGGCACTATTTTCAAGGATGACGGTGACAATGACGTGAGGTATGACAAGGGGACGGGGTTGTTGACACTTTGACCATGACAAGGGGACGGGGTTGTTGACACTTTGGGGTGACAAGGGGACGGTTGGTGACAAGGGGATGGTTCTTAACGGGGACGGTTCTTGACTTGCGCATTTAAAACATGCTATCATTTTCTTATTTTTGGTATACGGGTATTGTTTGATGGATAACCATACTCATTTAATTATTTATG
>JAJOKO010000100.1 GCA_021129825.1 Desulfotomaculum sp.
GGAAGGGTGCGGGGAGGGGGGTTTTTACCACAAACATACTTTTCGAACACGCACTAATATAAAAAAACAGCGTTTATGTACTTTTTTAACCTCTTTGTCATTTGATCTTTTTACCTCTTTATCAAGAACCAAGGGGAATTGTACCCTTGGTTCCAAAAAGAAGGAGTGATGCTAAATGAATAATACTCCACGTGGGAACCGGTTACACATTGCTATCTTTGGCCGGCGTAATGCTGGTAAATCTAGTTTAATTAATGCTTTAACCAACCAAGATGTTGCTTTGGTATCTGATGTGGCTGGCACTACTACCGATCCGGTGTATAAATCAATGGAAATTTTACCGGTGGGACCGGTGGTAATCATTGATACCGCCGGAATAGATGATGTGGGCACATTGGGCGAGTTGCGAGTGCAAAAATCCCGCGAAGTTCTCAAGAAAGCGGATATAGTGTTACTGGTGATAGATGCGTCTGGTTTACAAGATGCAGGCGGGATCACTGCATTTGAAACTGAGTTAATAGCAGAGTGTAAAAATAATAAGTTGCCGGTAGTGGTGGTATTTAACAAAACAGACTTAGTGGACAGGGAACCAAGCCAGCAATTGGAAAAATATCAAAAACAGTTAGCTGTACCGGTAGTAGCGTTAAGTGCGCTTACCGGACAGGGAGTAGCAGATTTAAAAATCAGCATTATTCGCTACGCCCCGGCGGCTTGGGATGACCAAACTATTATCGGTGATTTACTTCAACCGGGTGATCTGGTAGTGCTAGTAGTACCTATTGATTTAGCGGCCCCGAAAGGGCGTTTGATCTTACCTCAAGTGCAAACTATCCGGGATATTTTAGATCACGATGCCATTGCTTTGATAGCTAAAGAACGGGAGTTAAAACAAACCATTGATAATTTAGCTTGTAAACCTAAAATGGTAGTGACCGATTCCCAAGTTTTTTTAAAAGCAGATGCGGATACACCACCGGAAGTATTATTAACTTCTTTTTCGATTTTATTTGCTCGTTATAAAGGTGATTTAGAAGCGATGGTGACCGGGGCTAAAATGTTAGATCAGCTTCAGCCGGGAGATAAAGTGCTGATGGCAGAATCCTGTACGCACCACCGGGTAGAAGATGATATTGGTACCGTCAAAATTCCACGTTGGATTCGCCAGCATGTAGGTGGCGAACTACAATTTGAGTGGGTTAGCGGCACTAAATTCCCAGAAAATTTAGAACAATATCAACTGGTAGTGCACTGTGGGTCCTGTATGATTAACCGGCGGGAAATGTTAGCGCGCATTATGCAGGCTAACGCCGCCGGGGTACCAATGGTCAATTACGGTGTGGCTATTGCTCACCTGCACGGCATACTGCACCGAGCCTTATCGCCATTTCCGTATTTGGTAGCAATGTTGGATGGGAAATAATTAGACGCTGAAAGCTATTACTGAAAGTTGGTGATGTTATGAATATTGCTTTTTGGCAGGTATTAGAAAAATATAAACCCAGTCAACAATTATCTAAAAAAGAGATTGTTTTGTTACTAAACGCTAATGTCGGCAGTGAATCGCAAGCGTTATTTGCGTTAGCTGATCAAG
The DNA here is from genome assembly GCA_021129825.1 of Desulfotomaculum sp. Lineage (GTDB taxonomy): Bacteria > Bacillota > Desulfotomaculia > Desulfotomaculales > Desulfohalotomaculaceae > JAJOKO01. The sequence continues at coordinate 1,592 of JAJOKO010000100.1, forward strand.
TACGGCAGCAATATCATGGTCCGGCAGTTCATTTACGAGGGATTATAGAATTTTCTAATTATTGCAAAAATGATTGCTGTTACTGTGGTTTGCGATGTAGTAACCAAAATATTGAGCGTTATCGCCTGCTGGCATCTGAAGTAGTGGCAGCGGCTCACCAAGTGATAATGATGGGTTTTAATACGATTGTATTGCAATCCGGCGAAGATCCTTGGTATGATGCCGCTACTATTTGTGAAATATTGCTACAAATCAAAAGAGACAGTAATGTGGCGATCACGTTAAGTATTGGTGAGCGTACCAAGGAAGAATATCGTTTAATGTACCAAGCCGGGGCAGACCGGTTTTTACTCAAACACGAAACGGCAGATCAGCAATTATTTAATAAATTGCGCCCTGGTACTAGTTTTGAAAAGCGGTTAATCTGTTTGCAATCATTGCGAGCGGTGGGATTTCAAGTTGGCTCCGGCAATATGGTCGGTTTGCCGGGGCAAACGGTGGCTACGCTGGCGGCAGACATCTTGCTGTTAAAACAACTGGATGTAGAAATGGCCGGGATCGGACCGTTTATCCCGCACCCGCAAACCCCGCTGGCGCAAGTGCCGCCGGGAGATTTACAGCTTACTTTAAAAACTTTGGCGGTAGCCCGGTTGGCGTTACCGCTGGCACACTTGCCGGCTACCACTGCGGCAGCCACTTTACACCCGCAAGGGCGGCAAATGGCACTGGCGTGTGGGGCTAATGTGATTATGCCTAATGTAACACCATTAAAATTTAGAAAGCTGTATCAAATATATCCCGGCAAAGCCGGTTCGACAGAAAACCCGCTAGAGTCATTAAATAAAACGAGGGATTTAATCCGGGTTACCGGTCGAGAGATAGCGACCGGGCGTGGGGATTCACTCAAAAAATATTTTCGATAATTTTATAAGTGCGTGTTCGAAAAGGAGTACGATAGACCCAAGAAGTTCAAGGCGACTTGGTAATGGCGGGGTGAA
>JAJOKO010000032.1 GCA_021129825.1 Desulfotomaculum sp.
TGATAAACGCCGTTCGCCGGCCAGTTTAACTAAAATCATGACCGGTTTGTTGGCTATTGAACTGGGTCAGCCTAATGATTTGGTGACCGTAAGTAAACGAGCACAAAATATTTATACCGGATCACAGATACATCTTAAAAAAGGTGAACAGATTAGGCTGAGCGCGTTAATTAAAGCCGCATTAATGTATTCAGCAAATGATGCCACTGTAGCTATTGCTGAACATGTCGGGGGTAACCATGATTATTTTATAAATTTGATGAATCAAAAAGCAGCGAAATTAGGAGCAAAGAACACTAAATTTGTTAATACTAACGGCTATTCGGCACCCAATCACTACTCTACCGCTTATGATTTGGCTTTGATTACTCGTTATGCTTTACAAAATGATACTTTTGCAAAATTAGTCAGTACTAAAGAAACTACTATCCATTGGGCCGGGGGTCAACGTCAAAAAGATATCCGCAATACCAATCGTTTATTGCGCAACCATTACCCGGGTGTAGATGGGGTTAAAACTGGTACTACTTTAAGAGCCGGTAGATGCTTGATTGCATCAGCTACCCGGGGAAATCGGCAGTTAATTGCTGTGGTATTACATAGTGATAATCGCTATCAGGACGCTAGCCAATTATTAGAATACGGCTTTAATCAATTTACAGAATTAACAGCGGTACAAAAAGGGGATATTTGGGGTAAAATAGAGGTGGCTAACGGGATCCATCCTAGTGTGCAATTGGTAGCAGCAGCATCTATTAACATTAGCGCACCTGCTGATCTTGGTAAAGTAGATCTAAGGGTACATATACCTGCTGGTATTACTGCTCCGGTAAACCGGGGGCAACAATTAGGATATGTGGCGGTGCTGTTTAACGAGCGGGAAGTAAAACAAGTGCCTTTACTAGCTCGTAACGAGGTGGCTAAACAAGGGCTGTTATTCAAAATATGGAAATTGATGTGTGATGAATAAATCGTTAGCGTGCTTGCTTTTTTATTAACGGTATCTTATAATACTTAATGTACTAGTTGTTTAGTGGGCGGGTAGTTCAGTGGTAGAACGTTTGCTTGACATGCAAGAGGTCGGGGGTTCAATTCCCTTTCCGCCCACCAGTATTATAAGGGTTTCCGGCTATCAGCTCTCTGATGATTTGGGGTGATTTATATGAGCGTTAATATGGAACTTGAAAATATTCTCAAAGAGTTACCAACTGAAAAGATTTATATTGCTGTGCAATTCATTAAATTTTTAGCAAAGACGGATGATATCCAAACAGTTGCATGGAAAATCTTAGAAGCAACTTGCGAGGAAGAAGAGTTAACGCCGGAAGAAGAATTAATGATTGCAGAAGGTAGAGCAGAAATCGAAGCTGGTTTGGGAATAGATGCCGAGGAAGTTTGGAAAGAACTTGGCATATAAAATAATATTAGCTCCCAAGGCCGGCAAACAATTAAAAAAACTTGAATCAGAAATACAAAGACTAATCAAGCAAGCACTCTTAAAATTACAAATATTTCCTACGGGAGATATCAAAAAACTTCAAGGGAAGAAAAACGAGTTTAGGTTGAGGGTAGGAATTTGGCGAATATTTTTTGCAGTCAGTATTACCGAAAAGAAGATATTTGTCATAAGAATCCTCCACCGAAAAGACGCCTACAAAAAATAATTTAAATCAAAGAAGTTACGAAAAGCGAATCACAATAAAGCTTAACATAGCTTTTGACAACTCAATATAATTATAGTAAAATACTCTTGGGTGGCTTGACATGCAAGAGGTCGGGGGTTCAATTCCCTTTCCGCCCACCAAAAAAGCAACTAGTAATATTTCAAAACTTATTAAATGGAGGGAAAATCATGGAACATCCAACGCATACCGAAATAATTTTTGCCAATAATACGCAAGAAGCGGTAGATAAATACGCTGCTTTAGGGATTAAACCGGATCACGATCCTAACCCTAAAATTGTGGCGTTAAAAGCAGCAGAAGAAGAAGATTTTGATATGGAATCAGATATTAATTTAATTGGTGAAGTGTCCATCGGTCCACCAATCATGAAAAAAGTAAGAACTAATCCGGCATTGGCATATGTAGTTTATTACATGGAAAAACATTAAATAAAAGGAACACGATACTTTAGTATCGTGTTCCTTTTTATTTAAAGCGCGTGTTCGAAAAGTATGTTTGTGGTAAAAACCCCCCTCCCCTTAATCCCCTCCC
>JAJOKO010000034.1 GCA_021129825.1 Desulfotomaculum sp.
TCGTCCACGGCATTTTCGGTTCCGAAATTACCGTCAGATAGTGTGACTGACAACAACATGCACTTTAAACTATCTTTCCGTTTCATTGTACCATATAAGTACCATATAAGAATTTTTTTAACAATAATTTGACAAAAGAACCCTTGACTTTTTTACAGGGAAGAATATAATTACCATAAAGGGGCAGTAATTTCCAACTGGACAAATATTCTTATGTTATTCTTTATTAAGGAGATGATTATTTTGAGTAGGATAACAAAATCAATTGGCCGGATTTTTATTGCAAGTATGATTTTAAGTTTCCCGATATTTACTAACTATATTTTATTGTGGTTGTTGAGCAAAGTTAACTTTTTAAATATAGAAATATTATCAAACTGGGGCTTAATTATATATGCAAGCGGAATTATTGTTACTGTTTTCTTAATGGTGGGGATATGGTTTATAGTTAAAAAGATTACTGTAAAAATTTCAGCATTCCAAAAAATGAACTCACTGCCAAAACCAATAAAATATATAGTTTGTTATAGTGTTATTTTCTTGGGCGCATTGTTTTGTGTATCTGCTTTAGATCAATTAGTTAAAGGAATTTCATTATCTTTAAATGCAGAATTATTTTTAGCCTTAATTACGAGTGTGTTTCATTCTGGTTCAGTGGTTAGATATAATGTTTTGGAGTTAGAATGCGTAGTCAAAACTGTATTCGAGTTCCTAATTGCCAAAGATACCAAAAATGTCGCTTGAAATTTCATATCAATTGCTTTCGTTGATAAACAATTCTCCCTCTGTACTCAAAGTAACAATTAAAACATTATCAGTGGTTAAGCCCTTTTCCTGCAAGCGTTCTTTTAGCCACCGGTCATCTAAATTAGCGGTCTGTAAATTTTCTTTCATGATCTCGCCATCCATCACCAATACAGTGGGCAAACCTTCGTATTTTGTGCGGATACCTAAATCTGCTGGGGTTACCCCGCGCTTTTGAGATTTAGGTAGGATACTTAACTTGCCTGAACATTCCAGCACCCCAAACTCTACATCCTGAATATTAAAAATATCTTTCTCGCGTAACTGGAGCATTAAATCATCTAAGTTATATTTGGCTTTTTTCATTTCACTAGCTAGTACTTTACCATTTTTAATCACAACTTGCGGCTTACCGTAAAGCAATAAGCGTATTTTTCTGTTCATTAAAATCACCCAGGCAAAACTAAATTCTAACAATCCTAAGATAGCTACCGGCAACAAACCATGCCAGATTGGTACATCGAGATTTTCTAGCGGAATAGCAGCCATTTCTGCAATAATAATAGCTACTACAAAATCAAAGGGAGACAGTTGCCCAATTTCTCGCTTACCGGTTAATCGTAAAACAAGCAATATAAAAAAATAAATTACTACCGTACGAAAAGCAATTTCAAATAGGATGCTATTCACCAACCTTAGCTACAAATAATATTATAATATTATTTGTAGCTAAGGCCAATAACATACCACCTATTTTCTTTTACGACTACCGGGAAATACCCCGCCATGAATGCTGCAAGCATCGGATATGTTGTAAAAAACTTTCGGGTCAATATCTTCCATTAATTTAATCACTTTATTGGCACTACGCCGTTCTACAATTACGTATAAAATAGTACGCGGACCACAACGCCCGGCACCAACCACACTGGTCACTCCAAAGTTTTCATTACGCAAACAATTAATAACCGCCCCTACTTTATCCCGCTTGGGAAATACTTGTAACGATAAATACCCCATGGCCATATAATTTTCTATTGTCGCCCCCACATAATTGCCGGTGGCAAAGCCGCCGGCATAAGCAATTATTTTCCAGGGATCATCTAAACCATTACCAATAACTATATTTAAAACCATAATAAATATAATTATTTCTACAAAACCAACTGCTGATGCTATTAATTTTTTATTGCGGGTAAGCATTAGAATTCTAATGGTCCCCAAAGACATATCGGCTGTACGGGCTACAAAAATTAGTAAATAGCCTAGTATTAATTCTTCCAAGGATAATCCATCCCCTCATACTTATACAGCGTGTTCGAAAAGTTTAATATTATACTATATATTGTAGCTAATAAAATTAAAAGCACTATATAGGGTGTTAATTATTACTTTTCGAACACGCACTT
>JAJOKO010000146.1 GCA_021129825.1 Desulfotomaculum sp.
TCAGATAAAATCTCTCATATCAGTTATTGATACGGGAGAGTGTTGGAGATGATAAAATGTATTCGGGTAATTTAATCTCACTGAGCGTACCATGGCTACACAATACTTTTTTTTTACTACCCTTGTCAATCCGTAAATGATATATGAAGATGTGACCCCTGTGACCCCTGTATCTCCTTTGCGGAAGACACCAACCTTTTTTAACCGCCATTCTGCTCTACCTGTCAAAGGTCTAACAGGGGCTTGTGTTGGATTTTGCCGCAACTGTTCCAGTGCATCAAATATTCTTTCTTGATCTACCCGGGACAGTCGTTTTAGGTATCGTTTAGCCGGCCGCAAAAGAATAACCTGCCAATCTAGACACCGGCATCCTCTAATAGTTCCCGGCGCACTTTATCCAAAGGCTCACCTTTATCCCGACCGGTAGTATATTCTTGCCAGGTGGCATCACTTTCAGCAGCTGCCTGGGTACTCAAAATTTCTTTGGATAACCGGCGCAAAACTATTTGTCCCTGGTTTGTTTCAATAGCTAAATGTTCACCTGGTTGCAAATTTAATTGCTCGCGCATTTTTTTAGGGATCACTATTTGCCCCCGGGTAGATAAACGGGTCATTTCTAACACAAAAAACACCATCCTTAATAAAGTAAGATTATCTTATTTTAATAAGTATAGCCTGATTAAGTAGAAAAATCAACTCTGTAAAAATTCGGAAATAAAAATTCCTCATGATGAGGAATCGAAAAAGGTGGGCTTAGATCTATTATCCGAAAAAATACCGCTAAATAATGCAGGGTTTTTAGCCGGTTAAGGCGAATAATTTATTTAATTAGCAATTTAAGAAGATCAACAAAACTGTTAGCGTTAGAAAGTAAGAGCAGAAACTCAAATAGGGGGTCAAGCAGGCTATGAAAACAGCATCAGAAAATCAACCGGGTTATTTTGGCGAATTTGGCGGACAATATGTGCCTGATTTATTAAAACCGGTGCTGCAGGAGTTAGAACAAGCTTATTCGTCAATTAGTAAAGATGCCGCATTTTTTCAGGAGTTAAGAGCTTATTTAACCGATTATGTCGGTCGTCCTTCCCCATTGTATTTTGCCCGGGGACTAAGCGCTAAATTAGGCGGGGCCAAGATTTATTTAAAGCGAGAAGATTTAAATCATACCGGTGCTCACAAAATTAATAATGCTATCGGTCAAATATTATTAGCCCGCAAGATGGGTAAAAAAAGAGTGATTGCAGAAACCGGTGCCGGGCAACACGGTGTAGCTACCGCTACTGCGGCAGCGATGTTTAACATGGGTTGCACTATTTTTATGGGTGCAGCAGATATTCAACGGCAAATGTTAAATGTGTTTCGGATGCGGATGTTGGGAGCAGAAGTAGTTAGTGTAGATCAAGGCACCCGTACGCTCACCGATGCAGTGGATGCGGCTTTAAATTTTTGGGTGAAAAACATGGTCGATACTTATTATCTAATTGGTTCAGCAGTTGGTCCGCATCCTTTTCCGGCGATAGTATGTGATTTTCAAGCGATCATTGGGCATGAAGCTCGTTACCAAATTTTGGAGAAAACTGGTAGATTACCGGAATATATTGTTGCTTGTGTTGGTGGTGGCAGTAACGCTTTAGGGATATTTACTTCTTTCTTGGGTGACGCTACGGTGCAGTTAATTGGAGTGGAAGCAGGTGGAGCAGGTTTGGAAACTGACCGGCATGCCGCTACTTTGACGTTAGGTAAACCGGCAGTGTTACATGGTAGTCGTACTTATGTGTTGCAAGATGAACAAGGCGAAGTAATACCGGTACATTCTATTTCTGCCGGGTTAGATTATCCCAGTGTAGGACCGGAAATTAGTGCTTTAAAGGATGCCGGGCGGGTTAAATTTGTAGTAGCTACTGATGCAGAAGCTTTGGAAGCTTTTCAATTATTGTGTAAAACGGAAGGAATTATTCCGGCCTTAGAAACAGCGCATGCTTTAGCAGAAGTAACTAAGTTAGCGCCACAATTATCCACCCAAGATCTGATCATAGTAAATCTTTCCGGTCGTGGGGATAAGGATGTTGATCAGGTAGCTGAAACATTAGGAGTAAAATTGGGGTTATCACCAGCAGGTAGATTTGCTTGACAAACGTAAAAAAACATA
>JAJOKO010000125.1 GCA_021129825.1 Desulfotomaculum sp.
TGATCCATACTATCCAAGTCTGCATTTTAAGCGGGTACATTCAACTCGTCCAATATTCTCAGTTCGGATCACAAGACATTATCGTGCAGTTGGGACTCTACAAGACAACGAAATAATTTGGTTCTGGATTGGTTCACATTCAGAATATAACAAATTACTGAAGAAGTGCGTGTTCGAAAAGGGTACCCTGTAGCACATTTAAAATTTACATATTAATCCAATTAATCTTAAAACACACCCCCACCCTAACCCTCCCCCATCAAGGGGGAGGGGGGGTTTACCACAAACATACTTTTCGAACACGCATATTAAGCTAATTTAACCAAGGTTCGCTCCTTTCAATTTGATTTTGTGGTTAAGGATATCACAAAACTCTTGTTTCTTCAACTGTAAAGAGATTAAAAGATTAAACGGCTAAGAGGTTAAAAGAAACCTCTTTACCTCTTTACCTCTTTACCTCTTTACCTCTTTACCTCTTTACCTCTTTTTGTGAGCAAAGATTATCTAAAGCCGGCAGTTCCGATATTTCTCTAAAACCAAAGTGCTTTAAAAACATCTTTGTGGTTCCATACAGCACCGGACGACCTGGTGCATTGCGACGACCTTTTTCTTCAATCAATTCTCGTTCCAACAACGTGTTTAAACTGCTGTCCGAATTAACCCCGCGAATTAATTCTAACTCTGCCCTTGATACCGGTTGGCGATAAGCAACAATCGCCAACGTTTCCAAAGCCGCTTGTGAAATAGCGGCAGTAGTTTTACGTTTGTATAAACGCTCTACATAGGGGGCGAATTTCGGTTTAGTAGTTAACTGCCAGCCGGCTGCCAATTTTTGCAACTGCAACCCCCGGCTTTCCATTTGATATTCTTTTTGCAACTCTGTCAACAATTCTAAAGCATCTGCTGTTTCAATTTCAGCAATGCGACAAATATTAGCCAAAGAAATAGCATCAGTAGCAACAAAGAGCAATGCTTCAATAATACCTTTAGTATAATCACGAAATAATAATGTCATCATTGCCACCATCTTTTGTTACCAGCAGTTTAATTGGTAGAATCATTATTTCTGCAAACTGCTGATCTTGTTTAATTTCTATTTGACCGGTACGCAGTAACTCTAAAATAGCTAAAAAAGAAACTACAATTTTGATTCTAGTGATCTGCTCCCGGAAAATAGCACCAAATAATATCCCGTCAGGATATAATAATAACCGTCTTAATATTGAAGTCATTTGATCCGTTACTTTTAGTTCTCTCGCTGCTATCTTGGGTAGCTCAACTTTAGTAACTCGCTTCAATACTTGTTGTAGAGCATTGACGAGTTGAAGTATATCTATACCCGTTAATGGTGCCACAGGATGGAACAAGCTTTGATATAGTTCTATCTTATTATTACGAGTAAATACTTTACCGCTGATATTTTGACGTTCTTTTAAAAATTCAGCTACCACTTTAAATTGTTTGTATTCTAATAATCGCTGTACCAGTTCTTGGCGGGGATCTAGTTGCTCTTGCTCATCTCGACAGTGTTCTTGACTGTCTTTCTTCACCGGCAACAAAGTACGTGCTTTTATAGCTAATAACGTAGCCGCCATCATCACAAATTCACTGGTTATCTCTAAATTAAACTCTTTCATATTATTCAAATGCTCAATATATTGATTAGTAATAGAAACCATCGGAATATCCCGGATATCCAATTCGTCCTTTGCTATTAAATGTAATAACAAATCCAGCGGTCCTTCAAAATCATTTAACCGCACTGTATAGACCATTGTCTATTTCCAACCCCCATTAGCAAAGCTTTAATATAAATTATTAATTTTTTTCTACTTTAGATAGTTCTTCAATAAATCTAGACAATCCTGCATAGTAAATAATGGCATCAAGTTCAACTGGCAGGAAACTGCTTTTTGCCAGCGAATATTAAGATATTAACATAAATAACTAGGTTTTACCCCTTAAAAAATAAATATAAAACGAATTATATATTTGAAGTGCGTGTTCGAAAAGGGTACCATGTAGCACATTTAAAATTTACATAGTAATCCAATTAATCTTAAAACACACCCCCACCCTACCCTCCCCCATCAAGGGGGAGGAGATTTAGTCCCCCCCTCCCCTCGTGGGAGGG
>JAJOKO010000053.1 GCA_021129825.1 Desulfotomaculum sp.
AACTATGCATCTCTTTCTTAGATTCTTCCCGACCAACCCGCATCTCTTCCTTGAACTCTGTCATTGATTTTTCAGAGCGCTCTATAAAACTATGCATCTCTTTCTTAGATTCTTCCCGACCAACCCGCATCTCTTCCTTGAATTCTGCCATTGATTTTTCGGAGCGTTCTCGAAAATCTGTTGTTTCATTTTTAAAATCAATGATCGCATAATTTAGTTGAGTAAAACTTCTGTTAGTGTGCCGGATAAAATCTTGCAGTGTTATTTCCAATTCACTTAATCTTTCTTCTGTTTTTAAAATTGCCATTATCATCACCTCACCTTTAATTTTTAACTTTTAACTTTTAGTTTTCAACTTCCTCCCCCAACAATCCGTAAGCCATACCGTCTGCCAAAGCCTGCCAGCTGGCTTCGATAATGTTGGTGGATACACCTACTGTGTTCCAAGAGCGGCGACCGTCTCCGGTGGCTATCAGTACTCTGACTAAGGCTTCGGTAGCGGATTTTTCGTCTAACACCCGTACTTTATAATCATTTAATTTCATTTGTTTCACTACCGGGTAAACTTCTTCTAACGCTTTGCGCAAGGCATTATCCATAGCATTGACCGGTCCGTTACCCCCGGCGGCGGTGTGTACTTGTTTATCTTTTACTTTTAACTTGATTACTGCTTCGGCGTAAATAGGTTGATCATTTTTCATTTCAATCATTACCCGCATATTTTCTAACGCAAACGGGGCTGTATAGCCGTTAAACGCTTTGCGCATCAGCAATTCCAAGGAACCTTCGGCGGCTTCAAATTGGTAGCCTTGATTTTCCATTTGTTTTACTGCTGCCAACAATTGGCGGCCGGCCGCACTTTGGGGTTTAAAACCAACTCCCTTTTCTTGGAATTTATACAGTAGATTAGCGGTGCCGGATAATTCGGATACTAACACCCGGCGGCGATTGCCAACTTGCTCCGGCGGTAAATGCTCGTAAGTAGCGGCATTTTTCAGGATGGCATTGACATGAATGCCCCCTTTGTGCGCAAAAGCACTGTTGCCGACATAGGGTTGCGCCGGGTTAGGGTTGACATTAGCAATTTCGTTAACATAACGGGACATTTCGGTCAGCCGGGCTAGTTTATCTTGAGGAATACTCTCTAATTGGTATTTAAAAGCTAAGTTGGGAATAATCGAACACAGGTTGGCGTTGCCACAGCGTTCACCAAAACCGTTAATCGTCCCCTGCACTTGGGTAACCCCGGCTCGCACCGCCATCATTGAGTTGGCTACCGCCATTTCACAGTCATTATGGGCGTGGATGCCCAACGGTATCTCTAGCACCGTTTGAACATCAGCAATAATTTGCTGTACTTCATAGGCCATAATGCCCCCGTTGGTATCGCATAACGCTACTAAATCTGCCCCGCCCCGTTGGGCCGCTTGGATGGTCGCCAAGGCATAATCACGGTTAGCTTTATAACCGTCAAAAAAATGCTCGGCATCGTAGATTACTTCCAAATGCTTGCTTTTAAGATAGGCTATTGATTGTTCAATCATCGCCAAATTTTCAGCTAAGGTGGTTTTTAAAGCTTCGGTGACCTGAAAATCCCATGACTTGCCAAATATTGTCGCTACCGGTGCCCCCGCTGCTAAAATAGCTTTTAGGTTAGCATCTTGTTCTACAGCAATACCCAGCTTACGGGTGCTACCAAAGGCGGCAATTTTAGCATTACTCAAAGTACAGGTGGCGATTTCTTTAAAAAACTGGCTATCTTTAGGGTTGGAACCGGGCCAACCGCCTTCAATATAGTGAAAGCCCATTTCATCTAATTTTAAGGCTATTTTTATTTTATCCGCTACCGACAACGAAATACCCTCGCCTTGGGCGCCATCGCGTAGCGTAGTATCATATATTTGTACCGTAGGCAAGTTTGATCAACTCCTGTTAAAGTCAGTTTATAAAATATAAGTTCTCAAACTACTTGTTTTTTGTTTTATAGTGCGTGTTCGAAAAGTATGTTTGTGGTAAAAACCCCCCTCCCTGCACCCTTC
>JAJOKO010000024.1 GCA_021129825.1 Desulfotomaculum sp.
GCCTTTTTAGATTACTTAACTAACAGCACCGGACACTGACTTAAACTTATCACTTTCCGGCTAACACTACCCATCAACATTCCTTTAATATCACCCATGCCCCGGGTACCCATTACAATTTGATCGGCATTAACAGCTATAGCAGTTTCCACAATAACTTGGGCCGTTTCACCTTCTTTAACCATTGTTTCAATTGCTACATTTGTGTTTTCAAATACAGCCATCACTTTATCTAGCGCATTCTGGGCTTCTTTGATAGCCATTTGCGTAATTTCATCACGCGTAATGTTCGCCAACATCGCCTCACCACCCAAAATCAAACCAAACTTATAGACACTTAAAACATATATCTTGATATTACGCCGACCTTCAACCATTTTAAGTGTTTTTCGGGCTGCTGACAAAGAATTATCCGAGCCGTCAGTAGCTAATAATAATGTATACATTATAAACCCCCTTAGATATTTATATATACTACATTTTTAGTTAATATCCTTGTTACTACTCACATTTTTTTGTCTTTTAAGCAAACGTGGTCGTTCTATAATTAAATAGAGAATAATCCCCGTTGCCAATCCGTAAGCAGCCCCGTGCATCGCCAGTACTATCGCCATTATCCCGGCTACTCCCCGTTCCGTGCTTTTATTCACTTGTTCCATGCCCACACTAATACAAAGATAGCCGGTGATAATTAAAGTTAAAGATAAACCAATCGGTAAAACCGGTTTAAACAAAGTCACTAATGGTAAAATAAATAAGGCTAAAAACCCGGCAATCCAAAAAGTGCCGGCACCGCTATAAATCGAATCCATGGCTTTACGACCATATTTATAGCGCTCTGCTACAGTTGCTGTCACAGCAGTAAATATCGGTCCTGCCAAGCCAGGATAAGGAGCAAAAAAAGAGTGTAACAAGTTTCGCAACCCGGTCACTAAGTGAATGCGGTCTATGCTTATATCTATGAATTCATCCGGTCTTTGAGTAGCAGCACTGCGTAGTAACGTGTTCCCTACAACAATGTCACCAAAAGCAATAATATAGGCAATAATAGCCGTTGGTATCGCCATCAAAAATACTTCCGGTGCCGGAAAACCGACAGTAAAGGGTAAGTAGTACCACATCTCTGTAAAAGCCGGTGTGGTAATACCTATTTCAATTTCAGGCAACGGATATTCTTTGATTATCCAACCAATAACCATCGCTAATACTATCCCTGGTACTATGCCATAATTGGATAAAGCATTAATCAACTTGCTTTTAAGTCTCAAATTTTTAAAAGATAAGGAAAATAACATATAGGCGCAAAAGGTAGCACCAATAATAATAGAAACAGGGGTTTCCATCAAACGCCCGCCAGTTTGAATTTCACCCATGATAGCAGCAATGCCGGCACCCATTAAAATGCCTGCTTTTAAAGAATTGGGGACGATATTTACCAAGACACTGCCTAGTCTGGTTACTCCTAAAATAAAGAATATCGCGGTCACCAATAACTGCAACGCCACTAAGGCTTGAATAGCTTCCGGTCCCGGTTCAAATTGTGCTAAAAATAATACCACTACCGGAATAGCCGGGGTAATCCAACCGGGCACAAACGGCACACCTAAAAGTGACGGCAACATAAAACCAATACCGCAGATAATAACATAAGCTAAAGCTACCTCATACGGTAAACCTAAATATTTTTCTAATAACGGAATCATCGCTAAGCTAACTACGAATAAAAATAACGCTTGAATAAATTCTGCTTTTTCCAACTTAAAATGAATAAACGGTAATCTGATTTTAAGAGGACCTAGCGGCCAATATGGTTGTTCCTCTCCTTCTTTACGCTTATAAACTGAAAAAGGCATCTGCCCCAACTCCCTTTCGTATTGTTGAATTCAAGCGGAAGGCAAGCGGGGACGGTTCTTGCTTGCT
>JAJOKO010000028.1 GCA_021129825.1 Desulfotomaculum sp.
TTAATTTGATACCAGTTAGGTATAATCCGATATTCAAGTGTAGTAATGCGCTTAAATATCGGATTTTTTGTTTTTATAAGAGGATAGTTGATCATATTTCATCAAGGGGGTGAGTAATAATGAATAATTAATTAGTTGATCAATAACCAAGAATAAACAATTTCAAGAAAGGGGTTTGTTATTATGGAACTTTTATTAGATTTTCTAGCTAGATTTCTCGCTCAGCTCCAAGCACCGGTATTGGCGTTTTTGCTTGCCGGGATGCTGATTTCGGCAGTTAACAGTAAGTTTAGAATGCCGGAAGCTATTTATCAATTTTGCGTATTTATGCTTTTAATGAGGATTGGTTTAAAGGGTGGTATGGCTATCCGGGATGGCAATATTATGGAAATGTTGCTACCGGCGGTATTTTGTGTCATACTTGGTATCGGAATTGTGTTTTTGGGTTATATCACCATTGCCCGGATGCCTGGCATTAAAAAAGATGATGCCCTTGCTACCACCGGGTTATTTGGAGCGGTGAGTGGTTCTACGTTGGCTGTAGGGATGATGACGCTGGAAAATGAGGCAATCTTTTTTGAAGGCTGGGTACCGGCATTGTATCCATTTATGGACATTCCGGCTTTAATTACAGCGATTATTTTAGCGAATTTATACTTGGCTAAGCAAAAGAAAGATAATGTTAAAGTAGAGATAATGCCAATCATCAAAGATTGTCTCCGGGGAATGGCCTTAACAATTTTGGTTATCGGTGTTTTGCTAGGCTTACTCACTAAGCCGGAAAGGGTTTATGATACCTTTTTCAATCCTTTGTTCCGCGGCTTTTTAGCGGTATTAATGTTAACTTCCGGGATGGAAGCTTACAGACGCCTGAAAGAGTTAAAAGGTGTTGGTCATTGGTATGTCGGTTATGCTTTTTTAGGACCACTTACGCACGGGATGCTCGGATTTGGCTTAGGTTATATTGCCCATGTGTTGGTGGGACTTAGTCCGGGTGGCGTGATTATGCTGGCAATTATCGCTGCATCTAACTCGGATATATCCGGTCCGCCTACCGTGCGAGCTGGCATACCTTCTGCTAATCCTTCTGTTTATCATGGAACGTCGACTGGTTTGGGCACAGTGATTGTAATTGCGCTTTATGTACCATTATTCTTAGCTTTGGGTGAGATGGTCTTTGGTTTATAAATATAAGAGGATATTAGGAGGGGTGAATAATGGAATTTCATAAAATCAAAAAATTAACCATTGTAACCGAGACTGCTATCTTAGACAATGTATTGGAAATTGCTACAAATTTAGGGGCTAAAAGTTACACTTTGGACCGGGTTAGCGGTAAGGGTGAAAGTGGTGGTCGGTTTGGTTATGACATTAGCGGCATCTTAAACAGCGTTAGGATCAATATTATTGCTAGTGAAGAGACTGTTAAAAAGATAGCGACTGAAATAGTAGAAAAATATTTTGAAAACTATGCCGGGATAGTTTATTTGCAAGACGTGGAAGTAATCCGGATTCAGTCCAATAAATTTGGTGTATCTGAGTAATTATTGTGGAAATTAAAAAACACCGTTTGGTAACTACTTGTTATCAAACGGTGTTTTTTAGTTGACAAGACAACTAGGTAATTGATAAAATGATAATGTTATACTGAATTTTCAGATAGTTTAATTATGTTGAGCACTCTCGGAAACAGTTAAAAAGTTCCAAACACCCCCTCCCCCTAACCC
>JAJOKO010000059.1 GCA_021129825.1 Desulfotomaculum sp.
GGGGGAGGGGGTGTTTGGAACTTTTTAACTGTTTCCGAGAGTGCTCTATAATTCAGTATTCTAGCTTAATTTAAGCAGTTATGTTAAAAAATATTCCTGGGGTGGATTAGAAAAAAGGGAGGAGGATAAAATTAAAAACAAACAGGGGGAATTATACGATGCCCCCTGTTTGTTTTTAATTAAATAGCTATTTAATAGTGATTATATCAAATCAAGCCAATGATACTCCACCAAATATATGCTGCTACTATTAGGACACTCATAGCAATAGGCACTACCACTAAACCTGTTTTGGTTAGTTGAGATGCTTTAAAATAACCGAAACTGTAAGCAACAATATTCGGTGGGCAACCAATTACTAACAGAAAAGCAAAGGATGTAAACATACCTAAGCCTAAGGCAATAAGTGTCGGATCAACACCTTCTAATATCGCTAAAGGAATAGCAATAGGTAAAATTAATGCTGCTGCGGCCACATTAGCCATCATGTTAGTTATTAATCCGGCAAATACACCAACGGCTATAAATAATACTAACCAGCCTCTGCCTTCAAAGAACGGGAAAAATACATCGGCTAAAAACGCTGCTGCTCCACTATAACCCATTGCCGTGCCGAGGGCTATACCACCGCCAAATACCAAGAAACATACAGCCCACTCTGTTTTGTGATTGAGTGTTTTCCAATCTATCAGTCTGAATAATACACAAGCGATACTGCCCAGCATTACAATTACCGATGAATTAATGCCGTGTAATTTTCCGGTTAATAAAAAGGCAAAAGTTATTCCGATCAGCACTAAAGCTTTAATTTCTTTTAAATTAAAAGGTGTTGGCTTCTGTTGTTCTTCAGTTAATGCTTTAAAATGGATATCTTTATCCGGACGGAATACCAAGTAAACACTAAACCATACTACCGGAACCATTACTACCGCAATAGGCAAACAATAGATAGTCCATTCAATAAAACTGATTGTATATTGACCGCCGGTGATATCGTCTAGGAAGGCGGCAGCGACCATATTTCTGCCGCCGCCGATTAAGGTACCCATGCCACCGGCAGAACAGGCAAAAGGTAGCGAAAGAGTCAAAAACGCCCCCATGCGGCTACCTAGTTCAATTTTTGCTGCTTTCATTAGTGGTAACATTAGCATAATACCAATGGCAGTAGCAGCAATATCATGCATCACCGAGGAGGCAATTCCTAAGCCCATGCACATAATAAAAGAAAAACGAATTACATTGGTACCAGCAATTTTCAAAAAAAACTTTCCTAACCGGTCAGTTAGACCGACTGATTCAGCTACAACAGCAATCATTAAACAACCTAAAATAAAAAATACTACGGGATGAGCATAACCACTCCAAACTAACGCCCGGTCACCAATTTCTAATAAAATCAAAGCAGTGCCAGAAAAAACCATTACTAGCGGTAGCGGAATTGGTTCAGTTAAAAACATAATTAAAAGCGTTACTAACAGTGCTAAAAACATGTGCCCTGTTTCTGATAGTCCGTCCGGGGTTGGTATAGCGTAAACCAGCAAGCCAGCCACAATAGCCCCGAAAAATAACAGGAGATTTCTGGCTAATACTCTAAGATCGTGCAGGTCTTTTTTGGTTTTTTCATCACTAGATTTAACTTCTTCGTAATCATGACTCATCTAATTAACCCTCCAATTAAAAATAAAAACACATAA
>JAJOKO010000087.1 GCA_021129825.1 Desulfotomaculum sp.
TTTTGAATTTGAGTACATAGAGTAGACTAAGAGGTTAAAAGACTAAGAGGTTAAAAGACTAAGAGGTTAAAGTGCGTGTTCGAAAAGGGTACTAGTTAGCACCTTTAAAATTTACATATTAATCCAATCAACCTTGAAACACACCCCCACCCTACCCTCCCCCATCAAGGGGGAGGAGATTCAATCCCCCCTCCCCTCGTGGGAGGGGCGGGTACCCACCCGAAGGGAAGGGTGCGGGGAGGGGGGGTTTACCACAAACATACTTTTCGAACACGCACTTAAAAGAAATCTTTTTCATCTCTTTATCATATTTTCATCATATTTAATCAGCGTTTATCAGCGTCTATTCTTTGACGTTATCCTGCCTAATAGGAATGGAGACTTGGGTGTGAGCAGGGATTTTAGTAAAATTAAAAGATTAGTGGTCAAGATTGGTTCCAGTTCTTTGACTAGTGCTTCCGGTAAATTAAATTTGCCGCAAATGGAGCTATTAGTACAACAAATGGCTGCTTTATACCACCGGGGTTTAGCAGTTATTTTGGTCAGTTCCGGCGCAGTAGCTGCTGGTATTGGTAAATTGGGTTTGCAAAAACGACTGCGTACTATTCCGGAAAAACAAGCGGTAGCGGCGGTAGGACAGGGAATATTGATTCATAGGTATGAACAGTTTTTTGCCCAGCACGGAGTCACGGTGGCGCAAGTGCTTTTAACCCGGGGCGACTTTGTTGACCGGCGGCGGTTTTTAAATGCGCGCAATGCTTTAGAATATCTTTTGCAAATGAAAGTGATCCCGGTAATTAATGAAAATGATACCGTTTCGGTAGATGAATTAAAGTTGGGTGATAACGACAAGTTGTCTGCTTTGGTGGCTGGATTATTGGATGCTGAATTACTGGTAATCTTGTCTGACATAGACGGCTTATATGATGACAATCCTCAACAAAACCCGCAAGCTAAATTACTTTCAGAAGTATGTGGGATTACCGGAGAGTTGCAAGCAATGGCCGGGGGAGCCGGCAGTGCTATTGGTACCGGGGGCATGAGTACTAAGTTGCAGGCCGCTAAAATGGCGGGTGAAACCGGGGTAACGATGGTGATTGCTAAATCAACCGCACCGGATGTGCTGGAGCGGTTAATCCAGGGCGAAACATTAGGGACGGTATTTTGGCCTAAAACTAATAAATTGGCGTATAAAAAACGTTGGATTGCTTTTGCTAATACCGGCTGTGGTAAAATCATAGTAGACGGTGGGGCCAAGGTGGCTCTGGTACAGCACGGGAAATCTTTATTACCGTCAGGGATAACCGGGGTAGAGGGTCATTTTGATATTGGTAACACTGTTAGTATTATTGATGACCGGGGTTTAGAACTAGCCCGGGGGATTGTGAACTTTTCAGCCGGAGAAGTGCAACAAATAAAAGGGAAACAAACCACAGATATTGTTAAAATACTAGGACACAAAGACTATGATGAAGTAGTGCATCGGAATAATTTGGCGTTGTTAATTAAAAATTAAACTTTTACACTTGAAGTGCGTGTTCGAAAAGTATGTTTGTGGTAAAATCCCCCTCCCCGCACCCTTCCCTTCGGGGTGGGTACCCGCCCCTCCCACGAGGGGAGGGGGGACTAAATCTCCTCCCCCTT
>JAJOKO010000003.1 GCA_021129825.1 Desulfotomaculum sp.
TAGCCTCGTTCCTTTAGCCTCGTTCCTCGTTCCTCGTTCCTTGATTTTTATACAAAAGTTCTCTTGAATTCTTCAATAGCTACTTTTAATTTTTCTTCGGTATCCGGTTCTATTTTCTGAGCTTCTTTAATTACTTTAGCAATTTCCGGCTTATCTTTACGCATAAATTGCAAGAAACCATGCTCAAATGATTTTACTTTATTAACAGGCAATTCATCAAGCAAGCCCCGCACCGCAGCGAAAATAACCATTACTTGCTCTTCTACCGGCATCGGTTGATACTGACCTTGTTTAAGCATTTCCATAGACCGTTCCCCGCGGTTCAAGCGCGCTTGCGTCGCTTTATCTAAATCAGAACCAAACTGCGCAAAAGCAGCTAATTCCCGGTATTGCGCTAAATCTAACCGCAATGTACCTGCTACTTGCTTTATCGCTTTAATTTGAGCCGCGCCACCTACCCGGGATACCGATAGACCAACATCAACAGCGGGACGCATACCGGCGTTAAATAAATCAGTATCTAAAAAGATTTGTCCGTCTGTAATAGAAATAACATTAGTAGGAATATAAGCGGACACATCACCGGCTTGAGTTTCAATAATTGGTAAAGCAGTTAGAGAACCGCCGCCAAGTTCATCATTCAATTTAGCAGACCGTTCCAACAAACGAGAGTGTAAGTAAAACACATCCCCCGGATAGGCCTCACGACCTGGCGGTCGCCGCAATAATAAAGATAATTCACGGTAAGCTACCGCTTGTTTTGATAAATCATCGTAAACAACCAGCACATCTTTACCTTGATCCATGAACTCTTCACCAATAGTACACCCGGCATAAGGAGCAATGTACAATAACGGGGAAGGTTCAGAAGCGTTAGCAGCTACCACGGTAGTATATTCCATCGCCCCGTTTGCTTCCAATACTGCTACTACATTAGCTACGGTAGATGTTTTTTGCCCGATCGCTACATAAATACAAATCATATCCTGACCTTTTTGATTAATAATGGCATCAATCGCTACCGCAGTTTTACCGGTTTGACGATCGCCAATAATTAATTCCCGCTGACCACGACCAACAGGAATCATTGCGTCAATCGCTTTTAAACCAGTTTGCATCGGCTGGTGTACTGATTTACGGGTAATAACACCGGGAGCAATCCGTTCAATCGGACGAAACTTATCACTCTTTACCGGACCTTTACCATCAATAGGCTGACCTAACGGGTTAACCACTCGGCCAATCAAGGCTTCGCCAACAGGAACGGATATAATCCGACCAGTACGTTTAACGGTGTCGCCTTCTTTAATATGGGTATAAGGACCCAAAATTACGCAACCAATATTATCTTCTTCTAAGTTTAGAGCCATACCCAAGGTTTCACCGGGGAATTCCAATAATTCACTAGCCATACATTCTTCCAGGCCATAAACACGAGCAATACCATCACCAACTTGAATAACAGTACCTACATCAGATACTTCTACCTGAGCTTGGTATTTGTCAATCTGCTGCCTGATAATAGAGCTAATCTCTTCAGGTCGCAAACTCATCTACTGATTCACCTCCATAGAAGTGCGAAGGGCTAGGTTCTAGGTTCTAGGTTCTAGGTTCTAGGTTCTAGGTTCTAGGTTCTAGGTT
>JAJOKO010000037.1 GCA_021129825.1 Desulfotomaculum sp.
GAAGGGTGCGGGGAGGGGGGTTTTTACCACAAACATACTTTTCGAACACGCACTCCTAGTTCCTTTATCCTAGCACCTCGCTCCTTTCTTTTACTTTTCTATTTCCGTTCTAAAAAAGCATTTACAATCTGATCTAATAACCATAAACTGCCGTTATAGCCTACTACCGGACGGCGTTGATAACCTACCCGGTCGGTTACTGGAAAACCAATTCTCACCAGTGGTATATCTGCCTGTTTGGCAATTGTTGCTCCTTTAGAATTACCAATCAACATCTCTACTTGATTTTGAAGCACTACCTGTTCCAGTTTATGCAAACCACCGTCAGCAACAATCTGCGGCGTACAATGATATTCTTTAGCAATAAGCGCTATTTCCCGGTCAAATTCTTTACTGGCAGTAGTTGTGCCTAGCACTACCGGTTCCATCCCTAATTCACTGGTAAAGCGGGTCACCCCAAGCACGGTATCCGGATCACCGAATATGGCTACTTTCTTTAGGGCGGTAGTGCTGCAAGTATCTGCCATCGCATCTAAAAGAAGACCCCGCTCTCTTTTGATGGCAGCAGTTACTGGTTGACCGGTCAGTTTTGCTACTTGTTCTAAAAATAAGTCTGTATTGTAAATCCCCACCGGTAATGGTCCTAAAACAACCGGCACGTTAAATTTACGCCACAAGTAAGTGGCTGCCCCGCCGCCGGCATGACGACTTAAAGCCACGGTACCCAGTGAGTTAGCAGCATCAACCAAATCTGTTGCTGGCGTACCACCTTCAGGAAAAAACGAATCGTTCACTTTTAGCGGGGCATTTAGTGTTTCAGAAATATCAAAAAGCATATTATAAGCTACACCCATTGCGGCCAGCAAATGTTTAATCTCGGCAATATCACCCGGATTAATCATCCCTGGAATGATGTTTAACTTTTGATTAGGTTTACTTTCTTGAGCCAGTTGTTCTAAATATTGCCGGGTTCCGTTATCATAACCTTGTACATGGCTACCAGCATAACTAGGTGTGTGCAGACCTACAATAAAAATTGCCGCTGCTTTTTCTACGCCTATTTCAGCCACCAATCTTTGTTTAGCCTCTTTAATAAAAGCATCAATATCATCACCGATGGTTTCGCTGGAACAAGTAGTAACCACTCCGATTACTGCCGGGTGATAGCGCTGCACCAAGTTAATAATACCTTCAATTAAGTTTCTACGACCACCAAAAACCACCGCATCTTCATGAAATGAGGTTACCGCAATATTGGCCGGTTCCCGGAAATGGCGATTAAACTGGTAGCGCACAAAGGTACTGCAACCCTGTGCTCCTTGCACCAAAGGCACTGCCCGTTCAATTCCTAATGTAGCATACATAGCCCCAATTGGCTGGCAAGCTTTACAGGGATTTATAACCACTGGTTGTTCTTTGATCGCTGTTAGGTTCATATTTACACCTCGAACTTTCTATAGCTGGTGCGTACGATCGTCCGGATAGGTGTGATCTAACATAGCATTGACAATGTTCGTCAAGAAAAGCTCGGCCCCTTGATAACCTAACACCGGGCGCTTTTGATAGCCAA
>JAJOKO010000035.1 GCA_021129825.1 Desulfotomaculum sp.
CCTTGCTGTAGCAGGTGTGTTCACAGTAGTTAGATGCTCCGCCAACTTGGCTATCGTTCTGGCAACCCCGTTAACTTGGGGAATAAAAGTTTCGGTACAAATAGCTAGACGCACCTGAATCACTCCACATCTTTATTCAATAACTAAATTATAAAAATGTTTCCAAAAACCACTAGTACTCCGTTGGGCTCTAGGTAATAATACAGCGGTAGCATCATGAAAATCTTCCTCCGAACTGCCTGACTGTACTTTTGTAAAATATTTTTTAGAATATACCGCATTTAAATGAATGCTTTCAGCAGCAAACCAAGCCTCTTCAGAAGTGCAAAGTACAAGGTTCGAGGTTCGAGACGCAAGGTTCAAGGTTTTTTGCCTTTCTTTTCTCGTTCCTCGTTCCTCGAGCCCAGTTCCTTGATTTTCGCCCATATACATCCCCGCATGCTCCACCAGATATTCTTCCCGGTGATCTTCCGCCCATTTTTCAAAATAATGATGCCCATCCATCGCTACACAACACGCGTGATGTGGTACACACATATCTTGGATCAAATGCGCCGCAGCACCCAAATAAAACATCGCTTGATGGTGTTTTTTGTTTTTCCATAACTTAATAGCTTTACTGGTATAGTCTGCGCAGAGCTGGGCAGCACTAGTCAGATGACATTTTCCATAGCCAGTATCCGGATTGTAATAATGATGAATGCTTTTAAACCCTTTATCTGCCCACACCACGCCATCATTTAATTCCTTTAAGAAATATTTAAAAATATCTGCTGCTTTAGTAAAATCATCGTTATAAAGAATATTCAGCGCTTGAAAAATACAAAAACTGTGGGTAAAACTAGCCCCTTTAACAGTACTTTTAGCCGTTGAAATACTGGCATATTTTTTAGTGCCATAATCAGTTAATGGTTGTGCTAAAGAGATCATAAAACTAATCACCTACTACACCTCCCGTGGAAATTATCATTAAAATTATTATTATAAGTATATTATCGCTTATCTATGTGAAATTCCTGCTAAGTTTTGTTTAAGTTTATGTAAAGATTGTGTAAAGATTATGTAAAGATTCAGAAAAAAATACCAAAATATCAAAAAAATGTTTTAAAATAATAATAAAGGCATGGTGAAACTATGCCTTTATTATTATTTTAGTGCGTGTTCGAAAAGTATGTTTGTGGTAAAAACCCCCCTCCCCGCACCC
>JAJOKO010000084.1 GCA_021129825.1 Desulfotomaculum sp.
GCAATAGCAGGAGTTTCTATAGAACAAGCGGTCCAAAAAGCGATGTATGAACTTCAAGTAATCTCTGTGATAGCTTTAATTATTATTGTAATCATAGGAACTGCCGGGGCCTATTGGTTATCTAACAAATCATTAGCACCGTTACATCAATTAAGTCAAACCATTAAGCAGATTAATGTTAACAATTTATCCGTACAAATTCCTACCGGTGGTCCCGATGATGAAGTGCAAGAATTGGCGGGCTTTTTTAATACCATGTTAAAGCGATTGGACGAGGTCTTTTGCCAACAGCGTTACTTTGCAGCTAATGCCGCTCACGAACTAAGAACACCGTTAACTATTCTTCAAACCAATTTAGAAGTATTACGAGCCGATCCTGATGTTACGCCAAAAGACTACGAGCGTTTGGTGATAATATTTGAACGCACCGTAGAGCGGATGAGAAAAATGATTGACGATTTGTTAGTAATGTCCAATGACGAAAAGTTGCAATTCAAAGAGAAAATTAAGCTTAATGATTTGATACAAAAAATTATATTAGAGTTAAACCCGTTAGCCCAGAAATATCAAGTTTCATTACAATTAGGCGAGATAGATATTGGTGTTCGCGGGATGGAAACGCTACTCTATCGTGCTTTTAGCAACGTAATAGAAAACGGCATCCGGTACAACCGTCCCGGCGGGAGTGTTTCTATTGTTGTGGAAAAACAGCCCGGTGTGGTGCTTATTCATGTTACAGATACAGGAGTGGGCATAGCCAAAAACGATCAAGAACATCTTTTTGAACCATTTTATCGAATAGAACAATCCAGATCACGGCACACCGGGGGATCAGGTCTGGGGTTGGCAGTGGCAATACTCATTATCAAACGCCATGGCGGTGATATTCATATTGCCAGTGAACTTGGTACGGGCAGTACGTTTTCAATAAAAATGCCTGCTTGATGCTGAAAAATTTAAATTCTTATCACCATAATTAATAAAAAAATTAACAAAAAATTTGTATAGCGTAGTATATAATATAAAAAATAAACTGATTATACGAGGAGGGTTAGGGTGGGGGTGT